>NZ_CP012678.1:622745-934118 GCF_001298525.1 Psychrobacter urativorans | reverse complement strand
GCAGACGGTCAGCTGCAAACGCCAAAGTTACAGCAAGCCTGTGAGAAGGCAGGTCAGCCATTAACACTGCGCTATCAAGCAGGTCATGACCACAGCTATTATTTTATTCAAACCGTTATTCATGATCATATTGAGCATCATTGGCGCATGGCACAGCTGAGCTAAATAGATGTTGTGTTTCTAAATAGAGCGGTATGGTAAACAGAGCGGTATTTTAAATAAACAATGACACAACGATGCGACTACTTTTTGAAAGGCTACGTTCTTATGGCAAATGCTTCATCCTCTCTTGCGCTTATGCAAGCCGATATAGATAACGCTCTACAGTTAAAGCACGATAAAAAGCTAAAGCACGATGCAAATTGCCAACTCATTACTATTAAGTCAAGTAAAACGCTATCAAAAATAATAGAGGCAGTAGATAATACGGCTCTTAATGAGTCACAACTATCACGTGTAATAGAGATGGCATGGGAAGATAGAACGCCGTTTGCGGCGATAGAGCACAGTTATGGGCTCAATGAGTCTGCGGTAATCAAGTTGATGCGTCAGCAGTTAAAGCCCTCTTCTTTTCGACTGTGGCGGCAGCGGGTGACCGGTCGTGTGACTAAGCATCAAGCGAAACGCACTTTTATAGTCGGTCGTGCCCATTGTAAAACTCAATATAAGCCACGATAGTATTTGATACGAACACTTTATACCAATACTTTATACCAATACGGCATACGTCCATTTCTGATTTATCAAATAGCTACGCTCACTAATATCCACGCCCAAAGGCTTTATTATGATTTGTCCTGATAAACAATATTTAATTGCTCCTTCTATCTTATCTGCTGATTTTGCTCGTTTGGGTGAAGAAGTCGATAAGGTTCTAAAAGCGGGCGCTGACGTGGTTCATTTTGATGTGATGGACAATCATTATGTACCGAATCTCACTTTTGGTAGTATGATATGTAAAGCGCTGCGTGATTATGGTATTGATGCGCCTATTGATGTGCATCTGATGGTATCGCCTGTCGATGGCATGATTGAGCAGTTCTTAGAAGCGGGTGCGAGTATTATTACCTTCCATCCAGAAGCCAGTGCTCACGTTGATCGCTCATTGCAATTGATAAAAGATGGCGGCGCAAAATGTGGCTTAGTGTTGAATCCTGCCACGCCATTACATCATTTAGACTACGTCATGGATAAAGTCGATCAAATCTTATTGATGAGCGTTAACCCCGGTTTTGGTGGTCAGTCATTTATTGATAGCACGCTTAATAAAGTACGTGACGTGCGTAAACTGATTGATGCCAGTGGTCGTGATATTCGCCTAGAAGTCGATGGCGGTATTAAGGCGAGTAATATTCGTGCGATTGCTGAAGCAGGTGCTGATATGTTTGTCGCCGGTTCTGCTATTTTTAATCAGCCCGATTACCGCGCTGCTATTGATGCGATGCGTGCAGAGTTGGCATTGGCAGCTCAACCGTAATCACTGCTATAGTAATAGTAAGATAGTCAGTGATGTGCAACTGTGTGCGCTGAGCATGATTGATATGCTACCAGCACCCAAAATCTGCATCATTCTCCATTATCGAGGTGCACTATGAACAAATCACAAACCTATACGCCAGCAGCCAATGCTGCTATCAGTAACCATTCGGCAGCCAAAAAATCAAGCCTAGTACCTAAAGGCATTACCATCGGACTGGCTATATTTTCCTTAATATTAAGTCTTGCCGGTTATGCGTTTCGTATTCTATCAGGTGAAGAAGTAGGCGATGTATGGCGTCATGCTGCGGTATTGGTACCTGCTTTTGTGCTTGGTATTCCACTGTTGTTTTGGCTGGGCTCAAAAATCTTTAATAAGCTAAATGGCGTGCATATCGAGGGTTGGAATGCGATTAGCTTAGGTTGTCTAACCGCTTGTATTTCTATGCTGTGGTTGATGGGTGGCTACAGCTAGTTGCTGGCTAAGTATTTTTATTTAACCCTATTAATGACCTTAATCTATGTGATGTCCATACGTCATGCGTGATTATTCTTGGAATTTTGCATGCGAATTGTACCGGCAGCTCTTGCCAATATTATTTATCCCAAAGACTTACCAAACGGTCTATTTACCAGTTTAATTATTGGCTGTTTGTTGCTTGGTTTAGCGTCCTTACGTCATGGTAGTGACCTACAAGGCTGGCTGAATGTCATTGAAAATTGGTTACTCATGCTATTGATATTACCGACTGCCACTGCCACGATTGCGCTACCGTTTAAATATCGCGATCCTAGCTTAGAGCTAAAACTGGTCTATTATTTAGGTATGTTTGTCGCGTTCTTATTTACCTTAGCCAAATTGCGCTATTGGCGTTAAGTTATCTATTAGGCTGAATGTTTTATTGGCTTATACACTAGACTTAGCACCATGCCCTTGAATTTGGCAAGCAACGCATCCATTGTAAATGGTAATGTATTTGCCCCTTTTTGTCATAAGGCAATGCGCTATATAACATGATAAGATGGGATAATAAGGAAAAACACTGAATGCCATATGATATTGAAAATGAGATAGAAGTAGACAACGAAAGTCCTGACCCCTTTGCAGGCTTTGCGAAAGAGACGACGCTGGAGTTAGTAGAGGCGGAAGACGGTAAACTGGTATTACGTGATGCCGAAAAAAGCGAGGAGCCATTAATGACCATTGATTTCTCTGATAAGCTGAAAGAGTTGCTCGGTACTGACACGCAATCAATCGGTCAGCATATGATTCATGCGGCTATTCAGATTATTATGAAAAAGCAGATGAGCCAGTGGCATGCGCACGTTTATGATAAAGAACCCACGCACTATAGCTAAATATATAAGTAGTTAAATAACGATTTTAATCGTAAATAGCAGGCAATAAAAAAGGGTTTATCAATTGATAAACCCTTTTTTATTGTCAAATAATAGGCATTGTTTAATGGCTATTATTTGATTTTTGCTTCTTTAAACAAAACGTGTTGGCGAATTTTTGGATCGAATTTCTTCATTTCCATTTTGCCAGGCATCGTACGCTTGTTTTTAGTAGTGGTGTAGTAATACCCAGTACCAGCAGTTGATACCAACTTGATTTTATCTCTCATGATAGCTTTCCTTTAAATGATGGCATGCAAGCGCGTGGCTTAAACTTTTTGACCTTGTGCGCGCAAATCTACTAGCACTTTATCAATACCTAATTTGTCGATGATACGCATACCTTTAGTAGAGATACGTAGACGTACAAAACGGTTTTCAGATTCTACCCAAAAACGATGGTGATGAAGGTTTGGTAGAAAGCGACGACGGGTTTTGTTGTTTGCGTGCGAAACATTATTACCCACCATAGGGCGCTTTCCAGTCACTTGGCAAACTCTAGACATGGCGAACTCCTAATCTATGAGGTATGAGGTTTTCTCATACCAGTCTGGGCAATTTGCGCGTATTTGCGGCATGGACACAGCAAACGACACCATTGCACCAAACAAAACTATATGAAGGTTGAACTGATACATCTGTTATCTAAAGGCTAATAACAGCCATACCAAATCAGAAAATTTTAAAGCCGACATTTATACCACAAATTTTATAAATATTCAAATTTATTGTAATAACGGTCGTTATAAAAGCTGCCTATTATACCCTGAATTTATCCTACTATGTTATTGATTACTTAATACAAAGGTAGAATCTTTAGTTGTAAGTTACGATAAAAATCAGTAAAGTTACCGTTAGAAATTATATACAAGCTGTTACTATAAATATTATTACTACTAAACCTATTTATGAGTGCCCCTATTGTTACTAATAGTGTGGCAACTTTCTGCTTTTTCTATTCAATAAATCCTCGCCGATGCGGAGTCCAAAATATGTCATACAGCTCTCTACCTACCTCTAAGTTATTTCAGCTCACCTTTTTGACCTGTGCCTTGGCATTAGCCGGTTGTGGTGGCGGTGATGCCGTAGACTCTATTGCGCCAGCACCGGGTGGTGGTAATGGTAATGGCAATGGAGGAGGGGGAGCGCAACAGCCCCTTGAATCACTTAATATTAAAACCAGTAAATTAGTGAATACAGACGGTAATATTATCAATACAGTAAGTCTTGATGGTGCTTACTATGAAGTGGAAGTAACTGATAACAATAACCAACCGGTCTTAAATGCTAAAGTGAACTTTACCATTGATGCTGAAGGTATAACCTTATCACAAACCACATCAGGTTCTATGCTGACAGATAGTGAGGGTAAAGCTCGTATTTTCTTAAAGCCTAATAGTCCTGAAGTGTCGGGTGCTTATACCATTTCCGCAGCGGCTAGTTTTAAGGGTAATACGGCTACTAATGAGCTGACTTTTTCGGTGCAAGCAACCAATGTAGCGATAAACTTATTAAAGGCAGCAGAATCAGATTTACCATCTGGCGGGCAAACAGTCGTGTCTTTAAAGGTGAGTGATACAGCCGGTAATCCATTAAGTGGGATGTTGGTTAATTTAAATGCCAGTTGTGGTCAAATTCCCACTCAAATGAGTTCTGATTCTGATGGGATGGTTGAAGTGGTGTATAAAGCCATTAATCCAAACAACACTCTATGTAGTGGAGCGGTGAACATATCAGCGAGTGCAGGTAGGGCAACACAGACTACCAAAATCAATGTACAGCTTCCTGAAGCGACCTCTATCGTCTATACCTCGAACCCGTTAACGCTTGGTATCCAAAACAGCGGTTCTTCAGCAACAGGTTCAGTAGAGTTTACGGTTTACTCAAATACTACGCCTTTAGCCAATGCAAGCGTTTCTTTATCGTTAGAGAAGTCACCTTTGGGACTGACATTTGGTGTTTTAGGCAATAGAAATGTTATACCTGCGACCACAGATGCAAACGGTAAAATATCTGTAAATATCTATCCTGGTTCGACACCGGGACCCGTTGAGATTAAAGCCACGCTAGTGAGAGATAGCCGTATCAATGCGTTATCAAAAGACATTTCAATTGCTAGCTCGCGGGTTACGCAGGATGGATTAAGCTTATCCATGGGCAAAAACGTATTGGACTGGGCTTTTGATGGCGATAAGACAGATGTAATGGCTCGTCTGGTTGATGTTAATGGTAATAAAGTACCAGATGGCACCGTAGTTAGCTTTACAGCTGAAGGTGGAAAGGTATTTCCATCAAGTTGTAATACCGTTAACGGTGAATGTAAGGTCGAGTTTTCAACTCAAAATCCACGTCCAGGTGATGGGCGTGTAAGCGTGCTGGCGGTTGCTGAAGGCGAAAAGGCGTACATTGATAAGAATGAGAATAATGCTTGGGACAAAGGTGATACCTTTGTTCATAATATCGGCGACACTTTCCGTGATGATAATGAGAACGGAACTTTTGAAAAAGGTGAGTTTACTTATCCATTAATGACACAAGCAACTGGGCAATGTGAAAATAACGTAAGACAATTTATAAATCTTAAGTTTCCTTCCCTCACTGAAATAAAAAAACAGGCTTTCGAGGAAAACTTTAAAGCCACTTTCGTATCACCTAACAAACCGATGACTTGTAATTCAGGACTGGATGCTGTGGTACGTTATCAGTCTATTCAGTTGTTATCAAACGGTAGTGGCGCTCGATTTACTCTTGGTGATTTAGATAATAACAATATATTCTCGGTACGACCAACCCAAGCTATCGACGGTACTGATAATCGAATATCAGTTCGCATTAACAGCGGTGGCTTTTATGATTTAAATCCTATGCCTTCTGGGTCTACTATTACTGGTACGATAGTTGATAAAACAAAGGGAGAGAAAAATTGCGAAATTGATTTAATTGGAGGAGCAGATAAGGTTCCTGACCTCGTTTCTACAGGTAAACCTGGAGTTAATACCGGTACGATTAATACATACGCTTTAAATCAGTGTGAAGCAGGTGATTACTTTAAGATTTCAGTAACATCACCACGTAATAATACGACTACTCAAACTTATGTTATTCAGTAAGTTTTAAAAAGATATAAATAAAAAACCCCCGATATCATATCGGGGGTTTTTATTTGTGCTTGTGAAATCTGTACTAACTTATAAAGTAATCATTAAATGACGCTTAAGATACCAAATAAGCCTGCACCCGCAATAGCCACACCACTGGTTTTAAGTGCCATAGATTGCCATTTGCTCGCGCCAATGCTGGCAAGTGCACAGCCTGCTAAATGTAGGGCGATGGTCGCTAGCATAAAGCCTGAGACATAGCTCATCGCCGCTGCGTTGGCTGGTAGTTCGATACCGTGCGCATTACCATGCAATGTACCAAACAACGCACAGCCTACTGTTAAGGCTGGTAGGTAGCTTGCGCGACCAAAGGCAAGTAACGCGCCTAATGCCACAAGTGATAATAAGATGCCCGTTTCAACCGCGGGAATTGCGAAACCATTCATGCCAAGTAACGCGCCAATCAGCATAAAGCTGACAAATGCCACTGGTAACTGCCATGCAATCTTTTTGCGTCCCATTACTGCCAACATACCAACAGCAACCATTGCGAGCAGATGATCCCAGCCTAATAACGGATGCAGCATACCTGAGAGCATACCCGCCGTTTCATGACCAGGATGAGCAAACGCGACTGATGGCAATAGACCAAAGGAGGCAAGTAGTAGAGCGTGACGCATTTTGTGTGTGTTCATAAGAGTTCCTAAATATAGATGCCTAAAGGTAAATGTTTAATTTTAGACAATAGGCTTAAGGGTAAATGGGCTTTAGATTCAATAGATTTTTTATAAAACACTCAGCCTACGCTTCACTGGTGACCACTGAAAAATCAGCGGGTAACGATGCAAGCATACCTTCACGTTGAATAAATTTAATAATCTCAAGCACCCCATCACCGCGCTCTAAGTTTGCAAATACAAAGGGACGTTCGCCACGCATGAGCTTGGCATCGCGTGCCATCACCTCAAGTGAGGCATTAACCATTGGCGCTAAGTCAGTTTTATTAATAATTAATAAGTCAGACTTAGTGATACCCGGACCGCCTTTACGCGGAATCTTATCACCGGCACACACATCAATCACATATAGAGTAAGGTCTGATAGCTCAGGGCTAAAGGTAGCGGATAAATTATCGCCGCCACTTTCTACTAATACCAATTCTAAATTTGGGTGGCGCTCTTGTAGGGTATCAATAGCAGCCAAATTCATTGAGGCATCTTCGCGAATGGCGGTATGCGGGCAGCCGCCTGTCTCAACGCCCATAATGCGATCGTCAGACAATGCCTGATGACGCAATAAAAATTGCGCATCTTCTTTGGTATAAATGTCATTGGTCACTACTGCCAAATCATAATGACCACGTAACGCTAAACATAACTGACGCAAAAGCGCTGTTTTACCTGATCCAACAGGACCGCCGACACCGACTCGTAAACATTGAGTTGTCATGATTGTCTCCAATAAATAAGGGTGAAAAATCTGCTGATAAAACATGGGTAATAAAACGTTGGTGATAAAACAATGCGTGTTATCACACAAACAGTGTTTTATAACGAAATCAGCTGCGAAACAAACGCGAATATTGCGTTTCATGAATGCAGCTGGCGTGTACTTGCCCAAGCAAGCTTAAGCCAAGTTGGTCATCTTCGAGCTGTTGCGCCACGGCAAAATGTGCCAATAGCGCAGGTTTTAGAGCAATGAGTAACCGCTGGGCAGAGGTTTGTCCTAACGGAATGGTTTTACTCGCTACCGTAAGCTGATTTTCAAGCCAGCTCCATAAGTAGCCAAGTGCCGCCCATGAAGCATTTAGACCCCAATGCTCCGCAGCAAGGCTGTAGACTGCCATAAAGGCGGGTTCAGTCGGCAATGAGCTGACGTCGAGTGCTTGCCCTTTTAGCAATCGTACCAATGCCAATGCAAGTTGTTCATCTTCAAATAACAACTCATGACTTTCGCGATTGGCGCGTAAAAAATCACTCCAATATTGAAGCTGCTGCGTATCATTGTCAGCTCTAGCAGCACATAATCGCAGCAATACGGGAATATCCAAATGCGCCAGTCCACTTAACATGCCATCCAGCCAGCTTTGCAATTCCGCTTCGGTGTTTACCCACCCAAGTTCAATCGCTGACTCTAAACCGCTAGAGTAGGCAAAAGCACCGATGGGCAAAGCTGGGCTAGATAGGTGCAATAGCGCCAGTAATTGCTGAGCATCATTGTCTATAGAGGTTTCCACAATCGCACCCATATCAGTGCTCATATTAGTGTTCATGGTGATGATTGTGGCTGTGCTCAGGACTGTGAGCATGACCATGATATGCGCCTGCTTCAGGGTGGAAAGGCGCGTCTTCAGTGGTTAAGCGCAGACCTAAATGCTCCGCCAAATGTTCAAGCACATGATCGGGTTGAAAACGCAACCAGCGTTCGCCCAATTGTAGCGTCACGTGGCGGTTACCCAAGTGATAGCAGGCGCGGGCAAAGCTTGCCCAATCATCAGCATGAGCGGTAACCACGTTTTCAGGTTTAGCCACCACGGCAAAAATTTGCCCATCTTCTGCTTGCAGTCTGTCACCATCTGCCAACACTTGACCACGCTCTAAAAACACGCCTAATTCAATTCCGTTCTCGCTCACCGCTTTAAAGCGACCTTTTTGGCGCACTTCAAACGGCAGGGTCACGCTATCGTCGACCGCTTGCGTCGTTTGTCCTAAATAGTGAATAATTTTTAACATAAGTTTTTCCCATTAGGCGTCTTAGAACAACATATATAATTGTGCCATTGGCAGCACTTCAGCAGGCTCGCAGGTCAATAACTCTCCATCACAGCGCACTTCATAGGTCTGAGCATCGACTTCAAGCTCAGGCGTGGCGCCATTATGAATCATGTCTTGCTTTTGGATGGTTCGAGTATTAAAGCAGGCACTCAGCTCACGGGTTAACGCCAGCTTGGTTTTAATATCACGATCAAGCGCGGCTTGGCTGACAAAGGTGATGCTAGTAGCAGCCGCACCGCGACCTTGTGCACCAAACATCGGACGATAATGCACCGGCTGCGGAGTTGGAATAGAGCCATTAATATCGCCCATGGGCGCATAAGCAATCATGCCGCCTTTTAAAATTAGCGCAGGCTTGATGCCAAAAAATGCTGGATCCCATAATACCAAATCGGCAAGCTTACCAATCTCAATAGATCCGACCACATGCGAGATGCCATGGGCAATCGCAGGATTGATGGTGTATTTGGCAACATAACGCTTAGCGCGGAAATTATCGCAGCCTAACGCTTCATCTTCAGGTAATAAGCCGCGTTGTTGACGCATTTTATGAGCCGTTTGCCACGTGCGGCAGACCACTTCGCCCACACGTCCCATCGCTTGACTATCAGATGAAATCATTGAGATAACACCCAAATCTTGCAAAATATCTTCAGCAGCAATGGTTTCTTTACGAATACGCGAGTCTGCAAACGCCACATCTTCTGGAATATTGGGATCTAAATGATGGCAGACCATCAACATATCCAAATGTTCGTCAATGGTATTTACCGTATAAGGGCGTGTTGGATTGGTCGAAGACGGCAGCACGTTAGATAAGCTACAGGCTTTTAGAATATCGGGGGCATGACCGCCGCCTGCGCCTTCAGTATGATAGGTATGAATGGTGCGCCCTTTAAATGCGCCTAGCGTGTCATCGACAAAGCCAGACTCATTTAACGTGTCAGTATGAATGGCAATTTGCACATCATATTCTTCAGCAACCGATAAGCAGCAATCAATCACCGCAGGGGTTGAGCCCCAATCTTCATGGATTTTTAAGCCGATAGCGCCAGCGTCAAGCTGTTCGCGCAACGGGGCAGGCACACTGGCACTGCCTTTACCCATAAAGCCAAAGTTCATCGGCAGCTCATCGGTCGCTTGTAGCATCCGTGAGATATGCCATGCGCCAGGCGTACACGTGGTTGCTTTACTGCCCGTTGCTGGACCTGTGCCGCCACCAATCATGGTGGTTACGCCAGAGCATAACGCTTCTTCAATTTGCTGCGGGCAAATATAGTGAATATGGGTATCAACACCGCCAGCCGTTAAGATTTTGCCTTCACCAGCAATGACTTCACTACACGCGCCTAAATTGATAGTCACGCCATCTTGAATATCAGGATTGCCCGCTTTACCAATGGCAACGATACGCCCATCTTTAATACCCACATCGGCTTTGACAATGCCCCAATGGTCTAAAATCACCACATTGGTAATGACCGTATCGACGGTATCTGCATCGCCAAGTTGGCTTTGACCCATACCATCACGGATGACCTTACCGCCACCAAAGCTGACTTCATCGCCATAAATGGCGTGGTCGTGCTCAATTTGAATCCATAAATCGGTGTCCGCCAAGCGAATTCTATCGCCCGTGGTCGGACCGAACATCTCAGCGTACGCACTGCGACTGATTCTAGACATTTTGATCTCCTAAAGCGCCCATAACCTCACCGCGAAACCCATAAACGCGGCGCAATCCACCCAGCGCCACTAAGGTGACCTCGCGATTTTGACCTGGCTCAAAGCGAATGGCAGTACCGGCTGCGATATCAAGGCGAAAGCCAAGTGCCAGCGCACGGTCTAACAATAGTGCTGGATTAACTTCAGCAAAGTGATAATGTGAGCCGACTTGAATGGGTCGATCACCGGTATTAGCGACTATAATAGTGCGTTTTTCATGTCCAACATTCAGCTCAATATCACTTGCGCCCAGTTGTAATTCTCCTGGTTTCATAGCTATTCCTTTTACTGAATCGGATCATGTAAAGTAACCAGTTTAGTACCATCTGGGAACGTGGCTTCTACTTGCACCTCATGAATGAGCTCAGGTACGCCATCCATCACTTGTTCGCGGGTAAGCCAATTACGACCGCTGCCCATTAATTCTGCCACCGTACGACCATCACGTGCGCCTTCCAAAATAGCCGCGGACAAATACGCCACCGACTCTGGATAATTTAACTTTAAACCACGTGCCAGACGGCGCTCTGCGACCAAGCCTGCGGTAAATAACAGCAGTTTGTCCTTTTCTCTTGGCGTTAATTCCATAATGCATATCCTTGCTAGAAAGCTATTTTTTAGTTCACCAAATGTATGTGAATAAAAAACAGCGGTGTTAAAAGGCGTTGTGTTTTAACTCATTGCTAAAATAATGATTAAAAATTGTATTTTAAAATTAACCGTTGATAATTAAACCATTCATGATATTTCTAATAAAATAAGGAATTAGTACGCATATAAATAGTGGTTCAGCGAACGCTCATTACGTCAGCCAAATACGTGGCGTACAAGCTGGTCGTCCTAATAATGGGAGGCGAATCAATGCCCATGCGCGCCACATACCTGCGCGGCACTCATTCATATCTTCACCCAAATAGCGTACCAGTAACACGCCCATGCGCAGGGTAACCGTAAAAGCAGGGCAAGCAAGCTCAGCGCGAAGCGTCATTATCAGCTCAGGGTTGAAATCTGTTCCGTACGCGACGAGCGTGCCAAAAACTGACTGATTATGTAATCCTACCCGACTGTGGTGCAAGCTGCTATCGGCAATTAGTTGCAAATGCTCATTAAACAGTAATCGCCCATCTCGCAACAAGCGAATACGTTGGCTTAATGTGCCTTTAGCAAAGCGTGCATCAGAAGCGGGTCGACCCAAACAGACCAAATCCCAACCGATAAAACGCGCACCAGATTCCAGTTCAATAGTGGTGTCTAATACGGCATTGGCATCACTATAGACGATGGTTTCTTGTGGTAGCCATTCACATTCGGCATTATCCGCTAGCGTGACATGCACTGACTGACCTTGTACCACGCCATCACTGTCGCGTCCATAGACTTTGCCCGCAGACGGTGTGGTCAGCAGCGTTTGACTGTCCGCTGCGCCGTGCACATTGATATTAAGCCTATCACCGGATACCAGACCGCCGGGTGGATGCAACACATAAAGATGACAAACACCGCCTTCCGGATAAAAAGGACGCTGAATACGTAAAGGACCGATAAAAGCCAATTGTTTAAGGTAAGTTTTAGCGCCTGTTGGCACCAGCTTGAGATCAAGTTTGGCGAGCCATTGTCTATCGGCACCGTAACCACGTACGGTGGTGGAGCTGGACACTGTATTCATGGTCATAACCGTGTGGTGATTTTAAGATAAAAAGGGCAAGTAGATAACTGGTAACATTCTGTTGCTTGCTAGCGCTTAACGGTGCTAGCGTTTAAGACTATTAACGCTTAAGATTATGACCGCTTAAAACTATTAACGCTTAAAATTATTGTCATAGAATAAAATGCGTATTAGCCTGAGTATAGGATGCCTATAATGAAAGTCAATCATCAGGCTTGTCACTGGCAAAGTGCATAAAGAGGAAAAGCAGCCTCAGTATGCCCGTCTTAAGATGACAGGGCTCGCGATACACAGCAGATAAGACAAAATGGATGATGAGTGATAAGGATGGTTTTATAATTATTTTTAATAGTAGTTTTTATAATAATTTTTAACGTAACGTTCTTATAATAATTATGGGTAGTCATGAATAGTATTGCAGAAAAGGATGACAAATACCGCGCGATATCTCTGATGCAACACTTGATAGACTCTCGTCATCAGATACGCGTGTTGCATCGGCAAGCGGTTGTATCTATTGGTCATTGCATCGTCATTGCGGCTTAATTTTACGCCTATCATTTCTGATTGAACAGAAAAAAATAAAAAAATATCGCGCTCCAAACAAAGTTAAAGTAATAACTCCAGCACAAACTTACTGCCGACAAAACCAACTGCCAACAAAATAAAGGCATAAATGGTGATGTTTGCCGCTTGCTTAGCGCGCCAACCTGCACGCCAATTGCCAACCAATAACACCCCAAACAGCAACCATGACAGCACACTAAATACTGTTTTATGAATGAGATGCTGCGCCAGCATATCTTGTACATAAATAAACCCAAGCCCTAACGCAATACTCAACAAGACAAAGCCGACTAAAATCATATCGAACAATAAGCCTTCCATACTTTGTAGCGATGGCAACTTATTGACCCAAAAACGGTGAACGGTTTGATGTTTAAGTTCACGAATTTGCAATCGTAAAAATAGCGCTTGTACCGTTGCCATCAGCAGCACACAATATGCCGCAAAGGACAGTAGAATATGAGCTTCTATACCCACGCTGACATTAGTCAGTGGCTGATAAGGCGCGCGACCAATATAGCCGACCGTCATACCCAATAAAGCGGTGGGCGCTGCTAGGATTCCCAAGCTTAAAATAGGGCGATATAGACAGAAGAGTACGTAAAAAAATAAGAACAGTAAGCTGATTAGGCTGAACACGTTAAATAAATTAAAATTTAGCCCATATAACGTGACCATATACGGATACAGTAATGTGGCGTGCGCCAGCATTCCGACGACGAATAGACCTAAACTCAAGCCCTTATGGATAGGCTTATTCGTGGTCAACGCCCAACTGATATGGAAACTGACCACGATATACGCCATACTAGCTATCACAAACGCAACTAACACAGGCAAGCCTCATTGAATATCAGGAGCGCGCCATCGCCACTGTGGACACTTAGCGCCGCTCAAATTAATGCTAAAATGATATGATTAGAATAATGCTTCAATTTATCATAAAATAGCCGCTTATTGAGAATCATCGTCATTATTCTTTGGCTGCATGCACCATTAAAAAATAGCGATTTATTAAAAATATAATAGTGAACACGCTCATAAAAAATGGCGACCAGAAACTGCAACTATAAATTGAGTAAGCAAGCATCATTTTAATCGACCATTATATCCATGATTTATTGAAAAATTATTAACTGACCAATCATTAATTGAGAACTATTTATGTTTGATACCTTAACCGAACGTTTATCATCGAGCCTGCGTAATATCGCAGGTACAGGGCAATTGACCGAAGACAATATTAAAGACACCTTGCGTGAAGTGCGCATGGCGTTGTTAGAGGCGGATGTGGCGCTGCCTGTCACCCGTGATTTTGTGAAACGTGTCAAAGAACAAGCGTTGGGTGCAGAAGTGCTCAAAGAATTGGCACCTGGTCAAGCGTTCGTAAAAATCGTCCATGACGAGCTGACTGAGATGATGGGCAGTGCCAATCAGCAGTTAGAAATGACGGGTAAGCCGCCTATCGTTTATTTATTGGCGGGCTTGCAAGGCGCGGGTAAAACCACGACTGCAGGTAAATTGGCTAAGTTCTTACAAGAGCGCCATAAGAAAAAGGTGATGTTGGTATCTGCTGACGTCTATCGTCCCGCCGCGATTGCCCAGCTTGAACAAGTGGCAGGGCAGGTCAATGCCAAATTCGTTAATTCAAGTGCCGATGAAAATCCGATTGATATCGCCTTACGTGCTATCGAAGAGGCAAAAATTCAATATCAAGATATCTTGATTATTGATACCGCTGGTCGCTTAGCGATTGATGACACCATGATGGCTGAGATTAAAGCGTTAACCGCTGCGGTTAATCCGTCTGAAACCTTATTTGTCGTCGATGCCATGACGGGTCAAGATGCGGCGAATACCGCCAAAGCATTTAACGACGCCTTGCCACTAACAGGTGTTATTTTAACCAAAACCGATGGTGATGCGCGTGGTGGTGCCGCGTTATCGGTACGTGCGATTACTGGCAAGCCGATTAAATTCTTAGGGCGCGGTGAAAAATTAGATGCGCTAGAATTATTCCATCCGGAACGTATTGCCCAACGTATTCTTGGCATGGGTGACGTTTTAAGCTTGGTTGAAGAAGTTGAACAAAAAATCGACCGTGAAAAAGCTGAAAAAATGGCGAAAAAGATGCAAAAGGGCGGCGAATTCGACCTTGAAGATCTTTTGACTCAGTTTCAGCAAATGAAAAATATGGGCGGCATGGCAGGCTTTTTAGATAAAATGCCCGGTATGAGTGGTTCAGGAATGCAAAAAGCCGTCGAAGATGCCAAGCCCGAAGAAAAAGTCCGTGAAATGGAAGCACTGATTAATTCCATGACCCCATTTGAGCGCCAAAATCCCGATAAAATTAACCCAAGCCGTAAGCGCCGTATTGCTGCCGGTTCAGGTCGCGATATTCAAGACGTCAACCGTTTGCTAAAGCAACATAAGCAAATGGCAAAAATGATGAAAATGATCTCGAAGCCGGAAGGTATCAGTAAAATGATGAAATCCATGCAAGGCTTGATGAGTGGTGGCGCAGGTCCATTATTTGGTGGTGGTCAAGCACAAGGCGGCATGAAAGATGTGAATCAAGCGCAACTTGCCAAGCAAATGGGACTGGATCCCAATGCGATGCCAAGCACGGAAGAGATGCAAAAGCAAATGCAAGAGCTGCAAAATCAAGCACCTAAGAGTTTTAAAAAGCGCTTCTAGATTGATTTCAGTGGCATTGTCTTCATTAGACTAATTCAGTGACATAGTTTAGTGACATGGTTTAATGGCATCGCTTAGTAATATGGTTTAGTAACAACGTACAAAACAAAAACCCCAAATCTGCTACCAGACTTGGGGTTTTTATTTTACTAGCGATTTTATGGCTTACAGACTGAGTTCTGCCTCAGCAACAGGTGCTGGCAAGTGCTGCTTAAACTGGTAACTTTGCTCATTAAATAAGTCGATACCGCAGTCCAACTGACTGATCCAATCTAAGAATTGCTGAAAAACTTCTTGCCCTTCCAAGCGGCAACCATGTTGTGGCACCATCATAGAAATATCTAAATCTCGTACCGCATCAGCCCAAAGACGAGTGACCTTTTTACTGACCATATAGCGACGATGAAAGCCTTCCATGCTACTGATATGCGACCGAAAATTGGTAACCGCTTCGCCAGAATTACCCACCATAGACGCGCCCATATCTCCTGTAAATAAAATTTTACTGATAGGGTCGTAAAATTGAAAATTACCAACCGAATGTAAAAAATGTGCAGGCATCGCAACAATACCGCTATTGCCTAAAGGATAATAGCCACCGCCATCGGGAATCGTAATCAGCCGCTCGCTTAAGCTTTGTTTGAGCCGACCTTTGGTAAAAGCGGAATTATAGTGTGGCAAAAAACGTTCCCATAGTTTAGGAATCAGTACACTGGCGTGTTCAACATGGATTAGCCAACGTGGCATGGAGGCAATAATATCTGGGTCTTGATGTGAGCCAATGACATAGCGCAGGTTATTTAGATTGGTATGTTTAACGATATTCATCGTGAGTGGCGTAAATGTCAAATCACCACCTGGATCAATCACCGCTGCCTCTTTACCGTCAATAATCAAAAATTGATTAGAAGGCACGCTTTCTTCGTCATGTGGCATAGAAAACGCCACACATTTATGGTGACCGTCGTCATATAAAACGTGATGATGCATGTAACGCTCCGACAAGCAACAATCATAAATACTGACTATGGCTGATGAATAGCAAGCAATATTTATATATTGATGGGTATAAAAAGAAGGGATAAGAGAAAATGAAAATCATTATAGAGTATGAGGATTTAAATATAAACCCTGAACTGTTATGTGAACTACTTTCCTGTCTGCAGTCAGGCTTTAAAGCAACAACTAAATATTTGTTATTTGTACAGTAAAAATATCACGATAACAAGCAGCATAAAAAAAGGCGTAAATAGTTTCTAATTAGGTGATAGAAAAACTTTAAGAAAGCGTTAAAACTTGCTGACCCTAAATGTTATGATAGGCGCTATTTTTTGTAATACCCGCAGTGTGAGCCGAGGTCATGATGTTTTTAGCAATGGATACCGTATTTGATCAGTGCTCAATCGCCATACTTGATGATACTGGCAAGGTAATATCGTGCCAGACTGAAACTGGTAAACGTATGCAGACGCAGCAAATATTGCCGATGATCGATGCGGCTTTATCTAAGTGTCAGCTTAGTCTTGCTGATATGAAAGCCTTAATCTTCAATCGTGGTCCGGGTGCTTTTAGTGGTATTCGTATCAATACGGCAGTGGTGCAAGCGTTATCGGTCGCCCATGATTTGCCTTGTGTTGGTGTCTCAAGCCTACAAGCTATTGCCCAATGTGCTTACCAAAAATATGGCTTAACGGAAGTTTATAGCGCTCTTGATGCCCGTATGCAGCAAGTTTATTTTGGTCATTATGCATTAAATAATAATATTATGCAGGCAGTGGATAATGATGGCAGTGATACTACTGAACGACTACAAGATTATGACAGTCAAACCGTACTGAATCGACCTCTCGTTGGTAATGGTGCTAATTTATTACATCTGCATGATGAGCAAATGGTATACGAAGATGTCAGTCCTGATGCCGCGATTATTGGGCAGTTAGGTGTCGCGCAATTCATATTGTCTGGTGGCACCGATGCCGCACAAGCGCTACCCAAATATCTACGTAATCAAGCATGGAAAACGCTTAAAGAGCAGGGCAAAGCCTAATACCTGCGATTATAATTTAAATACTAATTTAACCCTCACTTATCATGGCTAGACATTGCATTATTGTCTGGCTTTATTTATATCGAGACAACATAAAGCGACCAGTAGGTCTGTTTTTAGGAAAGCGATTGTGGATATTATCTTATTAATTCAAGCCGTCATCATGGGTATTGTTGAGGGCATCACTGAGTTTTTACCCATCTCTAGTACCGGTTATCTTATTTTGTCAGCAGACATCATGAGTTTTTGGACCAAAGAAAAAGTTGATTTATTCGTCGTCGTCGTGCAGTTTGGCGCTATTTTAGCGGTGATTTACGACTATTGGGGACGATTGTGGCATGCACTAACAGGACTGGTAACGGGCGAGGCGGATGGGCTGAAAAACCCACGACAGTTGGGACTGAGTCTTATTGTTGCGACTATCCCAGTCATGATACTTGGCTTTACGTTTGCTGATGAAATTAAGCTCTATCTGTTTAATCCAGTGACCGTAGCGATTATGCTTATTATTGGTGGTTTACTGATATTTTATGTGGAAAATCGTCCAAAAACGATCATCGCAGAAGAAGCAGAAGACGTGAGCTTAAAGACGGCATTAATGATTGGACTGATTCAATGCTTTGCTTTAATACCGGGGACGTCGCGTTCAGGGGCGACCATTGTAGGCGCATTATGGCTTGGCGTATCGCGTAAGGCATCAGCGGAATTTTCCTTCTTTTTAGGTATTCCGGTTATTGTTGGTGCTGCGCTATTGGATTTAGTGAAGCATCATGGTGTCATGACCACTAGCGAAGATTGGCTGGTGCTTGGGATTGGTACTGTCGTGTCCTTTATCGTCGCGCTATTATGTATTCGCTTGCTGGTTGCATGGGTCAGTCGCCGTGACTTTAAGATTTTTGCATGGTTACGTATTATTACTGGTATTTTAGTCTTGATAGCCGCTTGGGGTTTTGGTTATCAAATGGCGGGTTAATGGCTGCTAAGATTTTGATTATAAAATTGTACGCTATAAACCTGGTCATAAAAAAATAGGTATGAGCAAATGAGTGAACCATTAGTGCCTGAAGTTGCTAGTGCCTTGTATGCAAACGCTGCAGTGAGTCATTGCCGATTATTTTATATGAATGAGGCGCAGCAGCCACAAGTTGAGCGCTTACAGGCATTGGTAACTCAGCACCAATTATCGTTAAGCCTAGTGACAGAGCTGGTCACGGTTAAGTTAAATCAAAAAAACCGTGAGCAATTGTGTGTAGAGTCTACTCAGCCGATTTTATTATTAGATGATAAAAACAAACTGTCATGGCTGAGTAATGGTCTGAGCGTTACGCCGGAATGGGATAAATTGCAACGCCGCGTGGTGAGTGCGGGACGTAAGACAGAGTTGTTATTACAAGCGGCAAAAACTACGGCTGACAGTCAGGTCATTGATGCGACGGCAGGCTTTGGGCACGATAGCTTGATACTGGCAAGTACGGGCGCACAGGTGACGATGCTAGAGCAGCAGCCGATTATGGCGTTATTGTTACTCGCTGAACAGCACCGCATGAGTGCGCAGCCAAATTGGCAAAAGCTGATGGCGCGTTTGCAAATCATCAATACCGATGCGCTCAGTTATTTTGATAACCATTATCTTGCCGATTTCCAAGGTAATCTAGCAATGACTAAAGCCGTTGATGTGGTGTACCTTGACCCTATGTTTCCGAATGACAGTTATCAAGATAGCAAGACGGGCAAAGGCGCTAAAGTTGGCAAGCTGATGCAGGCATTGCATCATTTAGCCAGTCCACCGACCGCTGCGCAAGAGTTGCAATTGCTTCAAAGTGCGCAAGCGGTGGTCAGTGCTATCGATACGCATAAACAACAAGGTCGCGTTATCGTCAAGCGTCCCAAAGATGCACCCTTATTTGCCCAGCAAGTACCAGATGAGAGCTGGCATAATGAAGCAGTGCGTTTTGATGGTTATTTTTTATCAGTGTAATAAGCGCATCACTCACAAGCTTGAATAGTAAAACAGGAGAAAAATATGTCGACCATCATTATTTGGGTAGTGGGTGCAGGCTTACTTATCATCAATATCATGCTACGTACCCGTATGCTGCGCTTAGAAGCTGCGCTCAAGCAGGTGCGCAGTGCAGAGTATATGACTTATTTACGTCAGCTGCCCGAGCAGAATGACAAGATAGCAGCGATTAAAGCGTTACGTAAACAGTATTTTGAACTGTCGCTGTTAGATGCCAATAAATTGTGGCAGCAAAAATAGCGAGCATGACTTAATGACTTCTAGTAGACCACCTATTACCTTAACAGAAAAACTCCATGCCTACATGCAGCTGACGCGCTTTGATAAGCCTGTCGGCATTGAGCTGTTGCTATGGCCGACACTGTGGGGCGTATTGTTAGCAGCGATGAGTGCTGCACAGCAACAAGGTGCTGATATTGGTGTGATGGCTGCACTACCCAGTCTAAAAATCTTTATCATATTTGCCCTTGGCGCTATTTTAATGCGCGCGGCAGGCTGTGCGATTAATGATTTTGCTGACCGTAAAGTCGATGGTCATGTGACCCGTACTAAAGGTCGTCCGCTTGCCGATGGTCGGTTGTCTGGTCGCGAGGCGATTGCGGTGTTTTTAATATTGGTGTTGCTCAGTGCGAGCTTATTATTATTTTTACCCGTTCAAGTGTTTTATTGGTCACTTGGGGCAGTTTTTTTAGCCTTTATTTACCCGTTTATGAAACGCTTTACCCACTTGCCGCAATTATTTTTAGCCGCTGCTTTTGGGTGGGCAATTCCAATGGCGTATGTGGCGATAGCGGGTGCGCCTGATATTTGGTGTTGGTTGTTATTTGTCGCTTATATGTGTTGGACGGTCGCTTACGATACCCAATATGCGATGGCAGATCGCGATGATGATTTAAAGATTGGCGTCAAGTCGACCGCTATATTATTTGGTCGCTTCGATGTGGTGATTATCTCGCTACTACAAACCTTATTCTTACTCATAATGGGTGTGGTGTTATGGCATTATTTTGCGCCAACGTCTTTAAGTATCGCGCCCGTATTCGGTCTGGGATTGGTGGCAATGATGTTTGCTAAGCAAAATAACGCTTGTGGTAGCCGTGAAGCTGCCTCTTGTTTTCACGCATTTTTAGCCAATATTTGGGTAGGGCGATACGTCTTTGCTTTGGTCGCTGCTTCTTGTATTTGGACGAGCTTGAATGGTTAGTATACGTAAGCCAACTAAACCAACTAAGCCAATTAAGCGACCTAGTAAGACAGCAACCGTTAATGAACCAGCAATAAATTATCAGCTGAATCTGGCTGAACAGGGGCTAACCCGCGCGCAAGTGATTGCTGTTGAACGCAAATTGGCAAAGTTTGCTAATGTGATGGATTCAATCGTGCGTATTCCTTTTACCAAACAAGGCATTGGTGCCGATGTGGCGCTATCCACGATGCCATTAGTAGGGGATTTGGCAGGATTGGTATTGACCAGTTATGCGTTTATATTGGGTCGTCAATTGGGTGTCCCTGCGCATAAGATGCTGCCTGCGGTCAAGCTGGCGCTCATTGATATGGTGGTAGGTGTTATTCCGGTAGTGGGTACTTTGTTGGACGTGTTTATCCGTCCGAGCCGTAAAACTTTGATTATCGTCCATCAGCATTTGCAGGATGAATACGGCATCACTGAAACGACGCATATGGATCGACCATTTTTGCATCAACGATTAGAAAATAAACAGCAGCACAGCCGTTTTTGGCGGCATCCTATCGCTGCTTGGTTGTATTTACATATTCCCGATATGCTCGGTGTTGTGTTCATTGCATTATTGGCTTGGGGATTGTGGGCTGTCATCGGTTGGTCAGTGAGTTTATTTGGCAACAGCACAGGCTTTGGTTAATGTTAACCATTGAGCGTAGTAAAGATTTCAGTATTAATTCTCCCCTTTAAATGCTGCAATGGCTAACTGTCTTGCAATTTTATGATTGACCATGGGGGCGGGATAATTAATATGGCTGAATTTACCCCCTTTTGTCACGGCTGCGCGTAGCTTATCTTCGCTGTGCAAGATGTTGGCAGGCACGTCTTTTAGCTCAGGTAGCCATGTCTTGATAAATTCGCCGTCAGGGTCATGACTTTTAGCTTGGCTAAAGGGATTCATAATCCGGAAATAGGGCGCAGCATCGGTGCCTGTCGATGCGCTCCATTGCCATCCGCCATTATTAGACGCAAAGTCGCCATCTATCAGTTGTTGCATAAAATAACGCTCACCTAAGCGCCAGTCAATGAGCAAATCCTTGGTCAAAAACATCGCGGTGACCATGCGTAAACGATTGTGCATAAAGCCTGTTGCGTTTAGGCAACGCATGGCCGCATCTACCAGCGGCACACCCGTTTTGCCGCTACACCATGCTTTAAAATCTTCGTCATTATATGACCAGTTAATACGACTATCCAACTCCTTGTTATAAGCATAATGGCGAATAAGTTCAGGCTTAGCTACCAAGACGTGCCGGTAAAAATCCCGCCAAGCAAGCTCACTTATCCAGCGATTGATGTCTTTGTTGTCTCCATTTTCACTATAATTACTGTCTTTATTTGCGTGGGTACTTGCCGCATTATCAAGTGCTTTGGTCGCTTGTAAGTAACAATGACGGGCACTTATGCTACCAATCGTCAAATAAGCAGAAAGCTGGCTAGTCGCATTGAGGCTAGGAACATCGCGACTCACATCATAACTGGTGATATCTTCAGCGATGAACTGATCAAGACGGTGGCATGCCGCTACTTCACCTGCAGGATAAGCACTACGCGCATGAGCAAGCTGCGCATCGCTATCAGTGTTATCAATATTAACTATTCCAGCCTGTTGTAAGCGAAGTTGATAGCCTTCGACCACTGTGTTACCTAACGTTTCTATCTCCTTGGTCATATTGGCACTGGCGTGGGTTGAATCAAAAGGCTTAAGGTTCTTATTTAAATTATCGTTGGCAATCACGGTCTGTGCTTCATACGCCTGCATCGTGCTGACATCTAAGGTGTGCCGCCATTTTTTATAAAACGGAGTAAATACTTGATACATGCTGCCATCATTGGTCGTGATGCTTTTTGGCGGTAAGATACATTGATCATGCCAACGGATAAACTCAACATTATTCTTCGCTAGCTGCTTGGTTAGTTGCTCATCGCGCGCAATCTCATTACCTTCATATTCATAATTTGCCATGACCATGCTCATATTTTTAGCGGCACAAATCTCGATAATCGTGTTAGTGCAATCGCTGAAATTATCACAGACATAAACCGCTAAAGGAATGTTTAATTGTTTCTCTAAGCTTTGCGCCAATTTTGGTAAGGTGCGAATAATATGGTCAACTTGGACGAGCGAGGTAGTGTGAGACTGCCATTGTGCAGGCGTACAAAAAAAGACAGCGGAGACTTGCGCGTTATTTGAGTTGGCGTGCTCGCAAAGGGCGGTTAGCGCGGTATTATCCTGTAGTCGCAAGTCACGACGAAACCACATCAAATAATGTGGCGGGTTGGCATGGGTATCCGTAGTGGCATTTTGCTTATTATTGTTAATATTATCAACGCTGCTATGGTCAGTTACTGGAGTAGTCGTTGGCATTTACCTATCCTTTTTTTAATCATAAACAAAACTATGAATAAAAGTATGCTAGGATAAGTTTTTGTATGCAATCAATTTACCATTTGCTTAACAAATTGCTATCTTTCCTATTATCAATCTTTATCCCTATTCTTTTTATATTACTTCTGTTATATGCTTAATCAGACACTTGATAACTTGCGGTCTTTTTTTTAGGGTCATAACATGCACGTTAAGTTTTGTGGTTTTACCCAGCTTGCTGATATTCAGACTGCCGCCCAATTGGGTGCGGACGCAGTGGGCTTAGTATTTTATCCGCCGAGCCCACGTGCTGTGACATCTCTGCAAGCAAAAAATTTGGTGAAATCCGTCCCTGCTTTTGTCACTGTGGTGGCACTGGTAGTCAATATGAGCGCAGACGAGCTGATAGAACTGGCAAATAACGTCCCTTTTGATGTTATCCAATTTCATGGTGATGAAAGCCCTGAACAGTGCCAGCAGCTTGCCAAAACGGTTAATAAACGCTGGATAAAAGCGCTGCGTATCAATACCGATAGCGACACGTTAGACACAGTACGTGCTCAGATTAATGGCTTTGCAGCAGCAGGTGCGAGTAGTATTTTGCTTGATGCCTATCATCAGCAAAAATATGGCGGTACGGGTGCGCGTTTTGACTGGAACCTCATTCCAAAAGATAGTACGCTGCCCATTATTTTAGCAGGCGGTTTGGACGCGCAAAACGTTGCCGTAACCCGTGATTTTCCTATCTATGGGGTTGATGTCAGCGGCGGTATCGAAAGCGATAAAGGCAAAAAAGACAGCACTAAAATGCGTGCCTTTATGAAAGCCGTTAAGCATGATCGATGGCAAAACGTGACGGGCGTTGATGTCAGCTGAATTATTAGCGAGGTAATGGCTTCTTCTGTGTACTACATTATCTGTCTTTAGCTGTCAGTCATTCCGAATTTTCTGTTTTACCCTGTATTCTGTTATTTCTTGTTTTTATCCCATTCTTAATTTTAATTAAAAAATACCACTTATCGTAGGAATTATCATGAGTCATGCCGAGAATAAAGCCCCAGAAGCAACTGCACAGACTATCAATACCTTGACCAATCCAAAAAACGTCGCCGACTTTAACCAGTTTCCTGATGCTCGCGGGCATTTTGGCGTTCATGGCGGACGCTTTGTGTCAGAAACTTTGATGGCAGCGTTAGAAGAGTTGGAAGCGTTATATACCAAAGTGAAAGCCGATCCTGCTTTTTGGGAAGAATACCATACCGATTTGGTCAATTATGTCGGTCGCCCAACGCCGCTATATCATGCCAAACGTTTGAGTGATGAGATTGGCGGTGCGCAGATTTATTTTAAACGTGAAGACCTGAATCACACGGGTGCACATAAAGTAAATAATACGATTGGTCAGGCATTATTGGCTAAAATGTGTGGCAAAAAACGCATTATTGCTGAAACGGGCGCAGGGCAACATGGCGTTGCGACAGCAACGATTGCCGCGCGTTTGGGACTAGAATGTATCGTTTATATGGGTGCTGACGACGTTGAGCGCCAAAAGATGAACGTCTATCGTATGCGCTTATTGGGTGCAACCGTTGTGCCCGTCACTTCTGGTTCACGCACGCTCAAAGACGCCATGAACGAAGCGATGCGCGATTGGGTTACTAACGTCGATACCACCTATTATATTATTGGTACGGTTGCCGGTCCGCATCCTTATCCATTGCTCGTCCGTGATTTTCAGGCGATTATTGGTAAAGAAGCGCGCATTCAGCATTTAGAAAGAACCGGTAAATTACCAGATGCGTTGGTAGCTTGTGTTGGCGGTGGCTCTAACGCTATTGGTCTGTTCTTTGACTTCTTAAACGATACTGACGTGAAAATGTATGGCGTCGAAGCCACAGGTGATGGTATCGAAACCGGTCGTCACTCTGCGCCACTTGCTGCAGGACGCATCGGTGTTTTACATGGCAATCGTACTTATTTGATGGCAGATGATGACGGTCAAATTCAAGAAACCCATTCTATCTCAGCCGGACTGGATTACCCGGGCGTAGGTCCTGAGCATAGCTTCTTAAAAGATATGAAGCGCGTCGAATATGTTGGTTGTACCGATAAAGAGTCATTAGAAGGCTTCCATCAAGCCACGCGTAAAGAAGGTATTATCCCTGCGCTAGAGTCTGCTCATGCTGTTGCTTATGCGCTTAAACTTGCTAAAACGATGACGCCTGATCAAACCATCATCGTCAATATGTCAGGTCGTGGCGATAAGGATTTGCATTCTGTTATGAAAGCGGAAGGTATTGAGTTTTAAAGGGATGTTTTTTTGAAGACAGATATGGTGGATTTAGTAAACTTAATAAACGATATGTTTATTAAGTTTACAAGGGAGCAGGTTTTTTCTAAAGAAACCGATGACTTCTTAGGCTTTGCACAACAAAAATTTAAGTTGAATGCGAAGAATGATTGGAACGAAATTATTGCTTCTGAGGATATTTTAGAAGATTCTAATGAGGCTTTGAAAAGCTTTCTAAAGTATGGTTTATCAGGTCCTACTAAATACAATGATTTGGGTGAGAAGTATCTGAGATTGTATGGAGTGTTGAATGCAGTTTATCAGCAGCAGCAAGCTATATTACATATATTCAAATTGTTTAAGTGTCCAGACCCTAAAGTAGTAAAACGAGAGTTTAACGATTTATCAATAACGCAAGCTCGTCATAAACTGGGTGCTCATAGTATTAACTATATTTCCCAAAGTAATGAAGAAACAGAAATGTTTGTACCTGTTAGAGTGCAGTTTGAAGACTATAAGCTGACATATTTTAATCATAAAAATAATGAAAGCAATGAGATTGACCTTAAGCTGACTCTTGAAGAGCATAGTAAACTAATCTGTAAGACTTACTTGTCTATAGCTAATAAAGTTATTAAAACGGTCTATAAAGGTAATACTGTTAAACAAGAACAGGTACTATCGAGTTTTAATGAACTAGAAATGGTTATGAATGGAGCATGGTTAGTTAAAGGTCAAGACGGCAATACTATTATTAATATAAAATTTGAATAATAATTTATCTGAAGAGATAGATAACTAAAGAGACCACTATGACCCGAATTGAAAACACATTTGCAACCTTAAAAGCACAAAATAAAAAAGCCCTCATTCCGTATTTTATGGCAGGTGACCCCAATCCGAGCGTTACCGTTAATTTGCTACACGACTTAGTGAAGCATGGCGCAGATATGATTGAGATTGGTCTACCATTTTCAGACCCAATGGCGGATGGTCCAACGGTAGCTCTTGCTGCTGAGCGTGCGTTGGCAGCTGGTACCAGTACCCGTGATGCCTTAAAAATGGTTGCAGAATTCCGCACTAAAGACACGCAAACGCCCATTATTTTGATGGGTTATCTCAATCCTGTTGAAATTATTGGTTATGATAATTTTGTCGCGCTGTGTGAGCAGTCAGGCGTTGATGGTATTTTGATGGTTGATTTACCGCCAAGCGAGGCGGGTAGCTTTACTCAGCATTTAACTGACCATTCTATGAATGAGATTTTCTTATTGTCCCCAACCACGTTGGCGGAGCGTCGTCAGCAAGTATTGACGCATTGTGGCGGTTATATTTATTACGTATCGCTAAAAGGCGTAACTGGCTCAACCACGCTAGATACCGATGATGTGGCGAACCATGTAAAAGCGATCAAAGCCGAAACTGATTTGCCAGTATGTGTTGGTTTTGGGATTCGTGATGGTGCATCGGCGAAAGCGATTGGTGCGCATGCCGATGGCGTGATTGTTGGCAGCGCGTTGGTCGAGCATTTTGCGACTATAGACGCTCATGATAATGCGGCGATTGCCATTGCTCAGCAAAAAATTATGGCAAAAATGGACGAGTTACGTGAAGCTTTAGACAGCTTAAGCGCGTAGCATTATCACATTTATAACTATAGCGGCTTTATTATCAGAGTAGCAAAGTCAGCAATAACTATAATAATGTTGAATGGCTTTGCTAATTTTAGTTTACGTATGTAAACTAATATGACATAGATATAGTGATAAACTACGCGCAAGCGTGCCTCATAACCGCTCATGTTATGATTGATTTTGATTCCCAAACTAACTCTAAGCGACAAGTGAATGAGCGAACTTGCCAATAAGCCTTTGATGATGGCGAATAATATGACTGATACTATAGAAAAACCTGATACCCAAACCGAGCAAGCGACCACTGCTGTAGGTAGTGCCAAACCCGCGAGCACTTCATGGTTCAACCGTGCGGTACCGGGTGTTAAACAGCATTTGACCGCGCCGCTGACTGCGGTAGAGACCGAACCATCAACTGAATGCAGCAGCTGTCATTCGATGATTACCAATACGGCGTTGATTTTTAACTGTTATGTCTGCCCGCATTGTGACCATCACTTGCCAATGAGCGCGCGTGAGCGTTTGCAGTGGCTTTTAAGTCAAGTAGATGGTGAGCTTGGGCAAGAGTTCGTTGCCAAAGATCCACTAAGATTTGTGGACAGTAAGCCTTATCCTGTACGTATGAAGGAAGCGCAAACCAAAACGGGCGAAACTGAAGCATTAGTCGTCATGTACGGTAAATTGCGTAACCTTGATATCGTAGCTTGTGCCTTTGACTTCCGCTTTATGGGTGGTTCAATGGGTTCGGTGGTCGGTGACCGTTTTGTACAAGCAGCAGAAAAAGCCCTTGCTGAACATAAACCTTTGGTTTGCTTTGCGGCATCTGGTGGTGCACGTATGCAAGAGGGCTTGCTCTCGTTAATGCAAATGGCACGTACCGCAGCTGCTATTGAGCGTTTACGTATCGCGGGTATTCCTTACATCGTGGTATTGACCAATCCTGTTTACGGTGGTGTAACGGCATCTCTTGCTATGCTTGGTGATATTCACTTAGCCGAGCCAAAAGCGATGATTGGCTTTGCCGGTAAGCGCGTGATTGAGCAAACCGTCCGCGAGACATTAGAAGAACCGTTCCAACGTGCTGAGTTCTTATTAGAGCATGGTGTGGTGGATGAAGTGGTGCATCGTCATCAACTGATTGATACCATTTATCGTTTATTGGCAAAATTATGCAGCCAACCGAACGTAGAAGCTTAGTTTTTGAAGCTTGGTTTTTAATGCTTTGTTGCTTATTTAATTTGGCTTTATTAATAAAATAGGTAATGAATAAGCAATCGAATAGCATTTATCGTCAATGGATGGTAAATGCTATTTTTGGTTTTCGACTTTGGTTTTTAGCACGCTTGTTATACACTGGTCTACGTGCTTATTTGAGTGTTAATTTAGTTTTAATAGCCCACCTTTTAACCCTAATTTTTAATAATGTCATACTCTTTACTATAGGTTTTATTCATGTTTGCATCTTTATCTTCTAATACCGCTACGACCGATACTCCAAATAGCCAGTCTAGTCTGACTGAATGGTTGGATTATATGCAGCAAATTCACGTGTCTGCTATTGATATGGGATTATCGCGTGTATTGCCAGTGGCTGAGTATTTAGGGGTGGTGCAATCAGCGAAAGATGATGCTTATGTGTTCACCGTCGCAGGCACTAATGGTAAGGGATCGACGACCGCCGTTATTAGCGCCATGTGTCAAGCCGCAGGTTATAAAACGGCTTTGTATCAATCACCGCATCTCAGCTGTTTTAATGAGCGCGTGCGTATTAATGGCGACATGGTCAGCGACGAGACCTTGATTGCTGCTTTTAGCAAGGTTGAAGATGCACGGTTACAGTGTGAGTTAACCTTATCGTTTTTTGAGATGACGACACTGGCGGCACTGCTGATATTTGCCGAAGCGGATTGTGACGTTTGGGTATTAGAAGTGGGGCTAGGTGGACGCTTGGATGTCGTTAATATTATTGACCCTGATATGGCAGTGATTACCAATATTGGCATCGACCATGTCGATTGGCTAGGTGATAATGTTGAGGCTATTGGTGCGGAAAAAGCAGGTATTTTACGTGATGGTATTACCTTAATTTATGGTGACACTGAAATGCCCAATAGCGTACAGCAGCTGATTAAGACACATCATGCCACCTGTTATCAAGTCGGTCAGAATTTTAGTTATCACATAGAAGATACGCAGATATGGCAATATAGTAATGCCGCGGTGACGTTACAGCTGCCACGCCCAGCATTGTCGTTAATAAATACCGCTAATGCATTATCAGCGGTGCTGGCAAGTCCGCTTAACGTTGATATCTCAGCTATTGAGAACGCATTACAGACGGTGAAGTTAGCAGGGCGTTTTGATGCTCGTGAGCTTGCCGACCGTCATTGGTTGTTTGATGTCGCGCATAATGAGCAAGGCGTCAATTTCTTATTAGCCCAGCTCGTGCCACTTTGGCAGCAACACATTAGCAGTCAACCAGACAATCAACCCAACAAGAAGACAGGCACGATTAAAATGCTGTTTTCAATGTTAGGGGATAAAGACATTGAGATGGTCGTCCAAAGCTTAAGCGATCCACAGTTACCGATTAGCAATTGGTTTATCGCAGAAATTGACCATCCACGCGCAGCGACTATCGAACAATTACAAAATGCGTTATCCGCTCATGTTGACCCTGCTCATATACAGGTGTTTTCTGATTTACAACAAGCGACTCATACCGTAATTGATAACAGTCAGCCACAAGATTTAATCGTAGTTTGCGGTTCTTTTCATACGATTGGTGAGGCACTCTCCACTCTTGAGGCGCACTAATATTCATCGTAAGATTTTTAATAGTAATAATAAACTGATTAACAACCGTACGATAGCAGACAGCGTGAAAAATATATCTTATAATCAGCCTATTAACGCAAAATTAATCTGGCTTCTACGTATCAATCTTTGCGTATTAATATAAATAGATTTCAGCCGCGCCCATCAAGCAACCGTATGACCAACTAAGAGACGTGAACGAATGAATTTTTCGAGACAAGCCTTATTGGGCATCGGAATGATTATAGGTGGCATCGTTATGCTATCGGCTATGGTGCAACAGCTCGGTTCGAGTGACGATAAAGTACTAACACCCGCCATCGTGGATAAATCTGCTACTGATAATATGGCGTCCATGCCTTTGACCATAGATATTGAAACTGAAAAACGTATCTTGGCACAAAAACAAAAAGAACGCGCGTTGCGGGTAGCGGAGCAAGAAAAACGTGCTGGGTTATTTTTAGAAGAGCAAGCAAGTGCAGAATCGCAGGCGTTGGCAAAAGCGCGTACTGAGAATCAGCAATATACTGCTAATAGTAATGCCAATAGCAAGTCAGCTGCAGAAACTAGTGATAGTCCAAAAACTGGACCAAATGATCTGACCTATCCGAAATTACAGCCGCGACCTAATGATACGGTCACTCCTCCTGCAACTACCACCAAAAAACCTGATAATGAGACGCAGAAAACTCAGCAGCAAGAAGTTAAAAAGCAAGCCGATATTAAAAAACAGGCTGAAGCCAAAAAGCAAGAAGATGCTAAAAAGCAAGCTGAAGCCAAAAAACAAGAAGATGCTAAAAAGAAAGCTGAAGCTAAAAAACAAGAAGATATTAAAAAGAAAGCCGAAGCCAAAAAACAAGAAAATACTGCAAAGAAAAAAGCCGACGCAAAAGCAGCTGCTGAACAAAAAAAGAAAAATGAAGACAAAGCGGCTAGCAAAGATGACAAAAAATCTCCACCGAAATCAGCGGTTGGTTATACCGTTGAAAGCGGTGATGGCTTATTAAAATTGGCAAGAAAATATAACGTTTCTGTGGCGGCATTAGCGCAAGCGAATAATATTGCGCCGTCGGCAACTTTGCAGATCGGACAAGTATTGACCGTGCCTTCACGTAAGCAGATTGAACGTCTAGAACGTGAAGCCGCTGTTGCTGAGAAATCACGCGCTGAAAAACGTAAAAAAGAAGAGGCGTTGGCTAAAAAATCCGCTGATGCAAAAAATGATGCCCAAAAAAAACTGAGCGCCGCCCGTAAAGAAGTCAAAGAGACCGATGCCAAAGGCAGCTTCGGGGTACAAGTTGCCTTAGCAACCAATCAAGCATCAGCTGATGAGCTGGCTAAGAAATTTAAATCCGCAGGTTATCAAGTCAAAACCAGTAAAACCAGTCGCGGTGTCCGTGTCGTCGTTGGACCTGAGCGCGGTAAGATAGCAGCGTTGGCATTAAAAGATAAAGTAAATAGCGATCCTGATGTGAATACCACCAGTGCGTGGGTTCTTTATTGGTAATAAACGTTGGTACTAATGCTTCAATGAGATAGCGACTGTCTTTGATATCAATGTATATTTTTTCAGAACACGACCTTTATAGTCGTGTTTTGTGCGTTATGGCCTATCAATCTTGTCTCATTTTTATAAGGTAAAACCATGTTAGTTGGTATCGTATTTTTATTATTTGCCATTATTTTTTTATGGCTCATTGTGATGCCAAAACCCACCTCTGAATCTCAGTCTGTTATTAAAAATGTAGAGCCAAATTCCCAACCTGTGCGCGGTGATGAGCTTGCTATTTGGCCATTTTCACCCATACCTATTATGACCGATACCGAAGTGTTGTTTTTTGATAAGCTTAAAAAGGCACTGCCTGAATACCATATCTTTGTACAAGTCCAACTCTCACGCCTGATTACCGGCAATAGTGATGAAGCCTCTGAGCGTAGCTTTTGGTTTAATCGCATTTGCCGCCAAAGTGTGGATTACGTGATTGTGGATAGCGACGCGCAGACCACATTAGTGGCGATTGAGCTTGATGATTGGACACATAATAGTAAGGCACGGCAAAAAGCAGATGATAAAAAAGATAAGGCGCTTGCTAGTGCGGGTATTCCTATTGTGCGCTTTCATGCCGAGCGCATGCCCAGTGCTGCGATGCTCAGACATGAGCTGATGCAAGTGATTGAAACTTACTAAAACTGAGTTTATTGACTTAATCCTTCACGCTATTTTTCTCAGTATTGACCGCAGTTTGCAAAATCACAACAGGTTCATAGCGTTCTTGAGAAGACCGTTGGACAAAATATAGTCCTTGCGGCAAAGTCGCTATAGTAGGCGACACCTTATTATCTTCTTTATTATAAAAATTACGCTGAGTAAACCATTCAATGTAATGCGCTTGGCGGATAGCGATAATATCAGTCAATGGCTCGCCAATATCCTCAGTTTGACCCTGATTTTGAGCTATTTGGTTGTTTTGACTATTCGGAGCAGCCAGCCAGCGATGCAGTGGAAAGCTTGGCGTAAACCAATCAGGATAAGCGAAAGTATCATTGGTCATCGGTAAAAAGAACCGCCCTTTTATCACTGCATAACGTTTATCAATAATAACGTGACCGTGATTTTTGGTATCTACCGCTAACGTACAAAATTGCTTGGTTTGCATATGCGTCATTTTACGCTGTAAATTATCATTGGAATTGATACCGACCCAATTCACCGGTGCAAATGGCGCTGATCCCATAAAGAACTTAATTGCCAATTCCCAATGTTCAATGAGCTGCTCTTGATGGTTATACAAAACTAAATCTAACTCTCCAGACGTTTGCTTACCACAATATAATTGCACATTGCTTGCCAGTATCTCGTATAGATGCAACTTGCGTGCAAAGCCATCCTCTAGCCAGAATGATAATAATCCCTCAAAGTGAAAACCTAAGCGATTGGGACTAGGACGTTTTAATAAGTAGCGGGTCAGCGCCTGATAGTCATTGGTGGTATCCAGCTCTTTTAAACGCTGCTGATATTCCTCAAATTGCTGTTGCCAAAAGCTTGCACTATGTACCGACACTGTATGGGTGTTTTGGTGCGGTGCAACATCTAACCACTCCGTCAATACGTTAGGGCATGCAAGTACATACGCCAAATCACGTACGTAAGGTCGCCGGTAAGTTTCCCAAGGTGCATGAGTTGCGAGAGTTTCAGTACTTGGAGTCTTAAGCTCAGACATAGGTCAAACCAAAGTAGATATACAGTATTTACCCTAGCGTCTCACTGGCTAAAAGTCTATAGGCAATCGTAATATGTTAAGATTGTAATCATCTGGCAGCATGTATTTTGCCAACTATTCAATAACAATGAGGGTTAAAAAATGAAATATCTTTTGCAAATCGACTTTCCTTATAGCGGACCTTTTGGCAGTGCGTTTTTTGACGCCATGAAAGAGCTGGCCGAAGATATTGCAACCGAGAACGGTCTGGTCTATAAACTATGGACAGAAAACGAAGAGACGCAAGAAGCGGGCGGTATTTATGTATTTGATAATTTAGAGGATGCCAACAGATATTTAGAGAAGCATACCCAAAGACTGACTTCATTTGGTTTCAAAGACATTAAATCCAAAGTATTCATCATTAATGAATCACTAAGTGCGATTACCAAAGCGTCTTTGTAATACTGAATAAAGAATAATTAAGTATAAAAAAGCCAGCCATTGAATTCAATGGCTGGCTTTTCTGTATTACTACTATGTTTGGTCGGAACGGCAGGATTCGAACCTGCGACCCCTACACCCCCAGTGTAGTGCGCTACCAGACTGCGCTACGCCCCGAATGACTGACTATTTTACGCAAAATCGTACATATTGCAAGGGTTAATTGTTGCGTATGTCTATTGCTGAATGTTTACGCTCAATAGTCAGTATTTATTGTTAACTTTATTTACTAACCCAACAGCTCTTTTAAGATTTGATTGACCTGTTGCGGATTGGCACTGCCGCGACTGGCTTTCATCACTTGACCGACCAAACCGTTAAAGGCTTTTTCTTTACCGCCGCGATATTCTTCGACCATCACTGCATTCTTAGCGATGACCTCTTCAACGATGGCTTTGATTGCGCCCGTATCGGTCACCTGTTGCATATTATTTTTTTCAATTATTGTTTGTATATTATCACCTTCAACATATTCAATCTCGTAAGAAAATTTGTAAGTTGTAGAATATGTTTTGAGTGCCTTATCCTCAAAAGCAGTAATAAGTATTTTCTTGGCATCTTTTACTCCTAACGGATTTTTCTTACTTATAATCGCTGTTAATAATTCTCCAAGAAATTGAGGAGAGACAAACTCTGATGAAAAGTCTTTGTCATATTTATTATAAAGAGCTAGCAAGTCGCCCATGACCCAGTTAGCAGCCATCTTCGCATCTTGTTGACCAATCTCAGCGACGACAGCTTCAAAATAATCAGCAAGCTGACGGCTGCCAGTTAAGATACGCGCATCGTATTCTGATAGACCAAATGCTTCTTCAAAACGCGCACGACGGGCAACTGGTAACTCAGGCATCGCTGCGCGAATGCTATCAACGGTATGCTGCTCAATGCGCACCGGTAGCAAGTCAGGGTCAGGGAAATAGCGATAGTCGTTGGCGTCTTCTTTGGTACGCATCACACGAGTTTCATCGCGCTCTGGATCATAGAGCATTGTTGCTTGCAGAACTTTGCCATCATCTTCGATGATGTCGATTTGACGCTCAATTTCGCGGTTAATAGCGCGCTCAATGTTACGGAATGAGTTTAAGTTTTTTAGCTCAGTACGCGTGCCCAATTCAGCACCAGGCTCGCGGATAGAGACGTTACAATCACAGCGGAATGAGCCTTCTGCCATAATCGCATCGGAGATACCAAGCCAAGTGACCAACTGATGAATGGCTTTAATATAGGCAAGCGCCTCGGCAGCAGAACGCATATCCGGCTCAGAGACGATTTCAATCAAAGGCGTGCCCGCGCGGTTAAGGTCGACGCCAGTCATGCCTTCGACAGCATCATGTACCGATTTACCCGCATCTTCTTCTAAATGCGCGCGCGTGATGCCCATGCGTTTAGGGTATTCGTTTTTCTCGCCTTCATTCACCACAACATCGATATAGCCTTCACCGACGATAGGGTTTGCCATTTGGGTAATTTGATACCCTTTTGGTAAATCGGGATAAAAATAGTTTTTACGATCAAAGGTGTTAAATAAACCCAGCTCAGCATTCACGCCAATGCCGAATTTGAGGGCGCGTTCAACCACGCCCACATTGAGCACGGGTAAAACGCCCGGTAATCCTAAGTCGACAATACTGGCTTGGCTGTTTGGCTCATGACCAAAGTCAGTCGGTGCACTTGAGAATATTTTACTTTCGGTATTCAACTGACAGTGAATCTCAATGCCGATGACCACTTCATAACCGTCAACGAATAGCTCGCGACGCACGGTATGGTTACTGCTCGTTACTGCATTCATTATACCGTCTCCTTGGCGATGGCAGAGTGTTGTAGATGATGGTCAGTGTGCTGTTGGAATAAATGCGCGGTGGTGAGCAGTTGGCTCTCACACCAATGTTGACCAATCAGTTGTAAACCAACGGGTAAGCCACTTTCTGTTAAACCAACAGGTTGACTAAGTGCAGGCAGACCAGCAAGATTCACCCCAATCGTATATACATCGCCTAGGTACATAGACGCAGAATCTAAATTTTCGCTCAGCTTATACGCAGCCGTTGGCACGGTTGGACTGGCAATCACATCACAGTTGGCAAAGGCATCGGCAAAATCTTTGACAATAATACGGCGAATCTTTTGCGCTTTGGTGTAATAAGCATCAAAGTAACCTGCGGACAGGGCATAAGTACCCATCAAGATACGGCGCTGTACTTCAGGACCAAAGCCTTCAGAGCGTGAGCGTGTATATAAGTCGGTTAAGTCTGTTGGATTTTCACAGCGATAGCCAAAGCGTACGCCATCAAAGCGCGATAGGTTTGATGAGGCTTCCGCAGGCGCTAGCATATAATAAGTGGCAAGGGTGATTTCTGGGTCAGTGATATTGACTTCCACAATCGTTGCACCAAGCGTTTCATATTGCTGTAATGCAGCGCGTACCAATTGATTCACTTCGGCATTTAAGCCTTCACCGAAATACTCTTTTGCCACCCCAATGCGCAATCCAGCAAGTGGTTTATCACCTGCTTTTGCCACTGCGTCATTCATATCTTGCACATAATCTGGCATATCATATTTAATAGAGGTTGCATCACGTGGGTCATGACCAATCATAGGCTGCAATAAATAAGCGCAATCTTTCGCACTACGACCAACGCTGCCTGCTTGGTCTAGACTTGACGCATAAGCAATCATCCCAAAGCGTGAGACGCGACCATAAGTGGGTTTAATACCCGTCAAACCACAAAATGATGCCGGTTGACGAATCGAGCCACCTGTATCACTCGCGGTTGCAACCGGAACAAAACCTGCCGCTACTGCCGCCGCGCTACCACCCGATGAGCCACCCGGTACGTGCTCAAGATTCCACGGATTTTGTACCGACCCATAATAAGAGCTGCTATTGTCAGAGCCCATAGCGAACTCATCCATATTGAGCTTACCAAGGCTAATCATGCCAGCGTTATCGATATTGGTCACGATGGTGGCGTCATACGGTGAAATAAAATTATGCAGCATTTTTGAGCCACAAGTGGTCAGCACGCCTTGAGTACAAAAGATATCTTTATGCGCCATCGGTACGCCAAGTAAAGGACGCATATCGCCTTGCGCACGCATTTCGTCCGCTGCTTGCGCTTGGGCGCGAGCCGTCTCAGAAGTATGGGTAATAAAGCTATTAATCTTGCCATCTAGCGCATCAATACGCTTAATAAAATGTTCAGTCAGCTCAAGGCTGCTAAATTGTTTGTCTTGTAAGCCCGCAATCAGCTGCTCGGTACTTAAATGATGTAACTCAGACATAAGGGGTCGTCCGTCAAAATGTTAACTGCATAAGATAAGACTAAAAGAGTTGAGATTGGCGCTTGGTTACTCAATCACTTGCGGCACTAAGTATAAACCTTGCTCAACTGCTGGTGCCATCGACTGATTGCGCTCGCGGTTGATATCATGATTGGCAACGTCAGCCCGTAATTCTTGGCAAGCCTCATGAATATTAGCCAATGGCGTCAAACCAGTGGTATCGACACTGGATAAGGTTTGCATTAAGGCCAGTATTTTGCTGATGTCACTGGCATAACTATCAGCGGTATCTGCATCGACACCCAATCGTGCTAGATTAGCAACGACGAGGATTTCTTGACGGCTAACACTACTGTCAGTCGTTGACGGTTGTTGTGACATAATTTCTCCACTGTAGGACAGTATTTATTAGAATTTAAACTTAGATTTTTAAGCTGAGAGTTTCAAACTTAGAATGTGGCACAAAAATATTCTACAACGCTAAAGCTGTTTATCAGCTCATAACCACTTTAAAACGATTAATAACTTATTATAAAGCATCTGACCCAAGTTTACAGAGCATGACGTACGATTGCTGCACAAACATTGCACCTTACGGCAGCCTTAACTTGACATAGTAGCGAACAGGCATGAGCTGAGTTTTGCCATTTTAAGAGGTAAATCAAGTTCTTAGTAAAATGATAGAATCCCATTAAAGATTGTGAGCTCATGTCAGTCAGCATTTTATAATTAATGGGGACGTTTATAAAAAGTAACGGGACTTCGCTAGGTAAAGACCTATGTTTTTCTGCCCTAAGTCGGTATAATTTAGTCCATTTTTACCATTAACGTTTAGGTTCGACTGGTTACGCAGGTATATTATGGCTGCGATGAGCGTCCAACGCTGACCTAATAGACGCTGACGCGTAATGCCTCAAATCTCTCATTCGCCTTATCTGTAAGACGCTGGATATATTAGACATGAACCTGTTTGGATTTTTATCAAATAATATCGCAATCGACCTTGGTACTGCCAATACCTTAATTTTTATTCCTAATAAAGGTGTGGTATTGAACGAACCTACCGTCGTTGCGCTGCGTACCAGTCACATGCAAAATCCTACCATTGCGGCGGTCGGTGTTGATGCGAAGCAAATGCTAGGGCGCACGCCGGCTAATATTACCGCTATTCGACCACTAAAAGACGGCGTGATTTCCGACTTTGATGTGACTCAGCAGATGCTAAAACACTTTATTATTAAAGTAAAAGCCAAGCGTTTTTTGTCACAGCCGAAAGTAGTGGTTTGTGTGCCTTATAAATCAACGATGATTGAGCGCAAAGCCATTCGTGCCGCGGTATTATCAGCAGGGGCGAGCAGAGTATTGCTGTTAGAAGAGCCGATGGCAGCCGCCATTGGGGCAGGGTTGCCAGTTCATGAAGCCAGCGGTTCAATGATTGTTGATATTGGTGGCGGCACGACTGAAATTGCGGTCATTGCGCTATCAGGCTGTGTGTATGCGCAGTCTATTCGTATCGGTGGCGATATGTTTGACGAGGCGATTATTACTTACATTCGTCGTAGTCATGGTTGCGTGATTGGTGAAGCGACCGCTGAGCGCGTCAAACAAGAAGTGGGCACTGCGATTAATGATGGGCGTCAGCAAATAGAAGTGGAAGTGCGCGGACGTAGCATTGCAGATGGTATGCCTCAAACATTAATGGTCAATTCAGCGGACATTCATACCGCTTTACGTGATCCACTAAATGGTATTATTAATGCCATCAAATCGGCATTAGAAGAAACGCCACCTGAGTTATCTTCAGATATTGCCGAGCGTGGTATTGTCCTAACCGGTGGTAGCGCTTTACTGCGTGATTTAGACAAGTTTATATCAAAAGAAACTGGATTGCCGGTTAGTGTCGCCGAAGATCCGCTGACTTGTGTGAGCCGTGGTGCCGGTCAAGCGCTTAACTTTATCAATAACAACAGCCTTAATACAATATTTGTATAGGCGTTTGTAAAGATTAAGTATTTTTTACATAGAGATAAAGACCGTCAAAAAACTGCCTGTTGTGGTACGGATAAATAATGATAGCGTCATTAATAACAAATGATTGATGACGTTATTATAGTTAACGTTCGATGTTTTAAACTCCAGAAACCCCAATGTTGGGTACTGATTATATTAGCCATCTTATGACGCCAAGTATGTTTGCTCGCCAATCTTTACCATTTCGAACCACGATCATTGTATTAATAATGGCAGTGCTACTGATGTGGATGGATAGCAAAAATCCAGAATGGTTCAATCCCATCCGCACTATCAGTCACGCCGCGACGCAGCCTATTTATGAGCTATCTTTATTGCCCAGTTACGCTGAGCATTGGGCAAGTGGCAGTATGCAATCAAAAGAAGCCTTGCGCCGTGAAAATGTCCAGCTCAAGTCGCAGTTGATGCACGCCCAAGCCAGTCTACAGCAACAAGACTATATCTTGGCGCAAAATGTGCGCTTGCAAGGTATTCTATCAACCACCACGACGGAACAGTTTGACCTAAATTTGGCACAAGTTATCGGTACGGATGCCAATCCACTTAAACAAATTTTGGTGCTAAATAAAGGCACAAAGGACGGGGTACAAGTCGGGCAGACCGTCATTGATGAGTCGGGCATTCTTGGGCAAATAATTACGGTTTATCCCAATACCAGTCGCTTAATGTTAATCACAGATGAGCAGCAATCGGTCGCAGTGATAGTCAAGCGTACCGGTCAGCGAGGTATTGTCACCGGTAAAGGGTTACCAACGGCTTTAAGGCTCAACTATGTGTTTAAAAGCTCAGATGTGCGTGTGGGCGATGAGCTGATTTCTTCCGGTCTTGGTGGTCGGATTCCCGCAGGTTATCGGGTTGGGCGCATTGCGCGTGTCAAAGATACTCAAGCAGATAACTTTAGAAGCATTGATGTGTCACCTGCTGCCAATTTTATTGATAATGCGTATGTATTAATCTTACAAGATAAAATGACAGACGCTGAACATCAATGATCGCTAAAGATACAGTATCAAATATATATATATCAAATATACAGTATCGTAGTCGCCGCATAATCATGGTTAAGGTAAGCATTTATGGCGCATTCTAACTTTGAGTACACAACGGGCAGGTTGCCGATCGTCATTTTTCTAAGCTTTATCATCGCCTCAGCGCTCAGTGTTTATCCGCTCAGTCCACATATAGCCTCTTTGCATCCAATGCTGATGATTATGGTACTGATTTTTTGGTTATTGTTCCAACCGCGGTATGTTGGTATTTTTACGGCATTTACTATTGGTGTGGTTATAGACTTACTCATGGATACGCGCTTAGGTCAGCACGCCTTTGCTGCCGTGATGGTCACCTTAGTCATGCAAAAGACTGGCGTGTATATTAAATCATTAACTATGGTTTCGGCATGGTTCATGGCGATACTAGGATTAGTAGCATTTCAACTCAGTCTCTGGTTATTACAGCTAATGACACAAGATTCATTTGCCATACCATCAGCCTTACCCTTACTCGTCAGTATTATCAGCTGGCCGCTGTTGTACCTAGTCTTACGCCGTTTCACTTAGTAGCTTATTTCTAGCCGTCTATCTTCTAAAATAGATGCACTAAAAAGACCTCCTATAATAAATTTACTTAGATAAGAGAATCGTAATGAACATCATATTAGCGTCTGGTTCGCCTCGTCGCCGTGAAATGCTTGCTACTGCGCAGCTAGAGTTTACTATTATGAGCGTTGATATTGATGAAACCCCATACGATGATGAAAGCCCTACAGACTATATTCAGCGTATGGTCGCTACCAAAGCGATAGCCGCTATTACCAAATTAAATGAAGAGTATAAAAACAGTCTGTCTACGCCATGCACCCTTTCTCCACCCGTTAATACGCCTTTTATAATTTTAACAGCGGACACCATAGGCGTGCTATCAGACGGTAAGACCGTTCTCGTCAAGCCCACAGATCGCAATCATGCTTATAGTATGTGGCAGCAAATGTCTGACAATACCCATCAAGTATGGACAGCGGTGCAAGCAACGCAAGTCATATTAACCCCAATAGATACCTCTAGTGATAATGACCACGTAAGCAATGCCGATACGATGGCGTTACAGATAGTTTGGCAACAGCAAATTATTGAACGTACCGATGTTACCTTTATCCCTTTAACATCGGGTATGATGGCGTCTTATTGGGACAGTGGTGAGCCTGCTGATAAAGCGGGCGGTTATGGCATCCAAGGCTTAGCTGCCGCATGGGTAACGCGTATTAATGGCAGCTATACGAATGTCGTTGGGCTACCATTATCGCAAACGCTGGCATTAATTAACCATGCTACTAAAGTTAATAATGCTATCGAACCATAAAAGGTAAGCCAAAAGCATAAAATACATAATGACACGGCAGGATAGTGGGCAGAGTTATCGTGTGTTTGCTACACTAGGCTACGATTAGATTATTAACGTCATTAGTAACGATTCATAATGATTCAATAAGCAATATGATAATAGAGAAGAGGCACTATGTCTGAAGAGCTGCTGATTAATGTCAGTCCGATGGAATCCCGTGTGGCAGTCTTGGATAATGGTGTACTGGGCGAAATTTATATTGAGCGCCACCACAAGTTGGGGTTGGTGGGTAATATATATTTGGGAACCGTCGTACGTGTGCTACCGGGGATGCAAGCTGCCTTTGTCGATATTGGGCAGTCGCGCACCGCGTTTTTACACGTTAATGATATGCAGCGTGAGCCGCGCCCACCAGTCATTAAAAAGAATAAAGTAATTGATAGTATAGATGAAGATACTCTCGTTGTGTCTAGTGCCGCTCCGGAAGTATTGCCAGTTGTGAACGCCCAAAGTACGGATATTGTTGCTACTGCCAGCAAAAGCTTGATTCAACACCGACTACACGAAAGCCAGCGTATATTGGTACAAGTTACCAAAGATCAGTTGGGCAGTAAAGGCGCGCGCCTGACCACCAATATCTCTTTACCTTCCCGCTATTTGGTCTATTTGCCTTCTAGCGACCATATTGGTATCTCTCAGCGCATTGACGGTGAGGAAGAGCGCAGCCGTCTCAAGACTGAACTGAACAGCTTAATGCAAACGGTTAACTTACAAGGTGGACTCATTGCCCGAACGGCTGCTGAGCGCGTACCAGTAGATAAGCTTGAAGAAGATATTTACTACCTCGTACAACTTTGGCGTACTATTTGTGCTCGCAGGCAGGAAATCAACCATCATAAAAGCTCACAGCTCATTTACCAAGAGCTGTCTCTACCGCTGCGTTCTATTCGTGACTTGGTTCATGGAGATACTGAAAAGGTCATTATTGATAACGCGCAAATCTACGCGCAAGTGCGCGATTTTGCTAAAGAGTTTGTGCCTTTTATTTATGATCGCATCGTGCATTATACCGCTGAGCCTGCGCTATTTGATGTGCACCGTGTCGAGGAAGATTTGCGCGATGCGCTGAAACGGCGCGTTGATTTAAAATCGGGTGGTTATCTCATCATCGACCAAACCGAAGCCATGACGACCATTGATGTTAATACGGGCTCTTTTGTTGGCGGGCGTTCTTTAGAAGACACGGTCTATAAAACCAACCTTGAAGCTACTCATGCTATCGCTCGGCAACTGCGCTTACGAAATTTGGGCGGTATTATTATTCTAGATTTTATCGATATGCTTGAACAACCGCATAAAGATGATGTATTAGAAAGTCTGCAAGTACAACTAGCACAGGACTATGCAAAGTCTAATATCACCCAAGTCAGTGAGCTGGGTTTGGTTGAAATGACCCGTAAGCGGACGCGGGAATCGCTAGGGCAGCAATTGTGTGAGCCGTGCTCGACCTGTCAAGGACGCGGTTTTGTTAAAACAGCAGAAACCGTCTGCTTTGAGATATTTCGTGAAATCATGCGCTGTGCCCGTACCTATAACTCTCCCAAGAAGTTTACCGTCGTGGCTCATGCAGCGGTGATTGACTTATTACTCACCTCAGAAGCCGATACCGTCGCTGATTTAGAATACTTACTAGGGCGGGTGATAACCTTTGAAGTCGAAAGCCTTTATACGCAAGAGCAATATGACATAGTCTTAGATTAATTTATTGTTATTAAATCATCCTGTCATCATTAAAAATTGAGTCATAAACTGTTCATTGTGGCTCAAAGATTTATAACATCTCATTACTATAAATATAAGATGAAGATAGCAGATAAATAACCCCAAAGATTGAGATGTCAGTAGTGGCGTGAATGTTAGCGTAATCAACCTCTTTATCTATATTGCTCTTGCAATCATTGAAATACTATGTATAATATTTACTACTGAATTATAAGCGCGTGGCCAAACAGCCAGCGCTATGACAGCTAGAGCATCGTTTCTGGCACTATTTCATTATGCCTTTGCTGACATCCATATAAATACGGAAGGTCTGCGGGGCTTTAAACTATTTTGCTTTTAGCACGCTATAAGTTCCAGTAAAGAACTCATTCTGGTTAAGAACAGAAGGCAGCTTGAAGTGAATCTTTAACCAAACGGCTTTTCGTCATTATATTGCACTGCAAAGATGGCAAAAGCACATATTAGGAGCTTGCTGGCATGGCTAACCAGAGAATCCGTATCCGTCTTAAGTCTTTTGATCATCGCTTAATCGATCAGTCAGCACAAGAGATTGTTGATACAGCAAAGCGCACCGGTGCGCAAGTTTGTGGTCCTGTACCGTTGCCGACTCGCATTGAGCGCTTCAACGTTCTAACTTCACCACACGTAAATAAAGACGCTCGTGACCAGTACGAAATCCGTACTCATAAGCGTATGGTTGACATCGTTCAACCTACCGACAAAACTGTGGATGCGCTAATGAAGCTTGACTTAGCGGCGGGTGTTGACGTTCAAATTGCTTTGGGTTAATGCACATAAACACCCAACCCATTAATATAAGATATAAAGAGGTCTAAAATGGCGATCGGTTTAGTCGGTAAAAAATGCGGCATGACCCGTGTCTTCACTGAAGCAGGCGCATCTATCCCTGTAACAGTGGTTGAGATCAGTGCTAACCGCATTACTCAAGTAAAAAATACTGATGTAGATGGCTATCAAGCCATCCAAGTTACCACAGGTACTCGTCGTGACAGCCGCGTAACAGCAGCTCAAAAAGGTCACTTCGCTAAAGCCGGCGTTGCCGCTGGTCGTGGTGTTTGGGAATTTCGTGCCAATGATAGCGATCTTGAAGGTCGTGAAATTGGTGGTGAGATCCTAGCTGACTTGTTCGAACAAGGTCAGATGGTTGATGTCACAGGAAACAGTAAAGGTAAAGGCTTTCAAGGCGGCGTAAAGCGTCACAACTTTAGCATGCAAGATGCCACCCATGGTAACTCAGTATCTCACCGTGCCATTGGTTCAACTGGTCAAAACCAGTCACCAGGTAAAGTCTTCAAAGGCAAAAAAATGCCAGGTCAGATGGGTAACAAACGCGTTACCGTTCAAGGCCTAGAAGTGATATCGGTTGATGTTGAAAAAGGGTTACTTGTCATCAAGGGTGCTATCCCTGGTGCCACCGGTGGCGATGTCATCGTACGTCCGTCAGTCAAAGCCTAAGCAAGGGGATTAACGTGGATTTAAAAACAGTTACAGGAGCGGCAGTTGAGCTTTCTGATACGGCTTTCGGTCGTGAATTCAACGAAGCGCTAGTGCATCAGGTTGTCACCGCATATCTTGCTGGTGGTCGCCAAGGTACTCGTGCGCAAAAAACCCGTGCCGAAGTTTCTGGCGGTGGCATTAAGCCATGGCGCCAAAAAGGTACTGGTCGCGCTCGTGCAGGCTCTATTCGTAGCCCAATCTGGCGTGGGGGCGGACGTGCATTTGCTGCCAAACCACAAGACTGGTCACAGAAAGTTAACCGTAAAATGTATCGCGGTGCTATGCAGTGTATTCTAGCCGAATTGATTCGCCAAGAGCGTCTGATTTTGGTTGAAGAATTGACTATTTCTGCACCTAAGACTAAAGAGCTGATTGCCAAGTTAAGTGAATTGAATGCACCACGTGCATTAATCATCACCAAAGAAGTTGATGAAAATTTATACTTAGCTGCACGCAACATTCCACATGTCAATGTACTTGATACAAGTGAAGTGGATCCAGTGAGCTTGATTGCTTTTGATAAAGTAATCATGTCAGTTGAAGCTGCGAAACAATTTGAGGAAGCACTAGCATGAACAACGCAAGACTTTATCAGGTCTTAAGAGGACCTGTATTCTCAGAAAAATCTCAAATGCTTGGTGATTCACTTGGCGTGCAGGTATTTAAAATTGACTCTAAAGCGACTAAGCTTGAAGTCAAAAAAGCAGTTGAGCTAATGTTTGAAGGTGTTGAAGTTTTAAAAGTAAACACTTTGAATGTTAAAGGTAAGACAAAGCGTTTTGGTAAAAACATCGGTCGTCGTAATGACTATAAAAAAGCCTATGTCACCTTAAAAGCTGGTCACGATGTACAAATGGCTGATGCTGGTGAAGAGGTCGCGAATACGACTGCTTCTACTAGTGAAACAGCGAACAACGAATAAGGATAACACTCATGCCTATCGTAAAAGCAAAGCCAACATCACCAGGCCGTCGTTTTGTTGAAAAAGTAGTGCATCCGCACCTATATAAAGGTCGTCCGTTTGCAGCGCTTCTAGAATCAAAAAGCAAGACCGGTGGTCGTAACAATAATGGTCGCATTACTACTCGTCATATTGGCGGTGGTCATAAGCAACATTATCGTATTATTGACTTCAAACGTACGAAAGACAATATTCCAGCAACGGTAGAGCGTATCGAATACGATCCTAACCGTACTGCGCATATTGCCTTACTTAAGTACGCTGATGGCGAACGTCGTTATATTATTGCTGCTAAAAAGCAAGCAGTTGGCGATACCGTAATGTCAGGTGAAGCATCACCGATTCGTCCAGGTAACTGTTTACCGCTTAAAAATATCCCATTGGGTACTGTGATTCACAATATCGAGCTTAAAATCGGTAAAGGTGCACAGATGGCTCGCGCAGCGGGTGCAAGCGTTCAACTACTAGGTCGTGACGGTATTTATGCGATTCTTCGTCTACGTTCAGGTGAAACTCGCCGTGTACACGTTAATTGCCGTGCCGTTATTGGTGAAGTTTCTAACACAGAAAACAACTTGAAATCACTTGGTAAAGCTGGTGCTTCACGTTGGCGCGGTATTCGTCCTTCCGTTCGCGGTGTGGCGATGAACCCTGTTGATCACCCACATGGTGGTGGTGAAGGTCGTAATAAAGGTCGCCATCCAACCAGCCCTTGGGGTCAGAAGTCTAAAGGACTTAAAACGCGTCATAACAAGCGTACTGACAGTATGATCATCCGTCGTGCCAAGAAGAAATAAAGGAAGAACTTCATGCCTCGTTCATTGAAAAAAGGTCCATTCATAGACGCGCACTTGTTTGCTAAAGTTGAGAATGCATTAGAAACCAACTCACGCAAACCCATTAAAACTTGGTCGCGCCGCTCGATGATTCTGCCACAAATGGTTGGCCTAACTTTATCTGTTCACAATGGCCGTACTCACGTACCGGTTATCGTAAGCGAACAGATGGTTGGTCATAAACTAGGTGAATTTGCCCCGACTCGTACATATCGTGGTCATGGCATTGACAGAAAAGCTAAGAGATAAGGTGCTCACCATGGAAGTAACTGCAAAATTACGCGGTGCCGCCATTTCGGCACAAAAAGTTCGACTCGTTGCTGATGAAGTTCGTGGCAAATCTATTGAGCGTGCTTTGGATATCCTGACGTATAGCAACAAAAAAGGTGCTGTCTTTGTTAAGAAATGTCTTAACTCAGCCATCGCTAATGCCGAACATAATCACGGCTTAGATATTGACGGCTTAAAAGTCGCTACTATTTATGTTGATGAAGGCATTACGCTAAAGCGTATCCTACCACGTGCTAAAGGTCGTGCTGACCGTATCAGCAAGCGTACCTGTCACATCACTATAAAGGTAGGAGAATAAGCTATGGGTCAAAAAGTACATCCAATCGGAATTCGCCTTGGTGTTGTCAAGAAGCATAACGCAAACTGGTATGCTAGCCCTAAACAATACTCAGAATACCTGATCAATGATATACAAGTACGCGAATATCTACGTAAGAAGCTAGATAGCGCTATGATTAGTAATATCATGATTGAGCGTCCTACTGGTGCTGCTAAGATTACCATCGCCACTGCGCGTCCTGGTATTGTTATCGGTAAAAAAGGCGAAGATATTGAAAGACTTCAAAAAGAATTGACCAAAATGATGGGCGTACCAGCTCAGGTCAACATTGAAGAAATCACGTCTCCTGACCTTGATGCTCGTCTGGTAGCAGACGGTATCGGTAGCCAGCTTGAACGCCGTGTTATGTTCCGTCGTGCTATGAAGCGCGCCGTACAAAACAGTATGCGTTCTGGTGCTAAAGGTATTAAAGTTGAGTTGTCTGGCCGTCTTGGCGGTGCTGAGATTGCTCGTACTGAATGGTATCGTGAAGGTCGTGTGCCACTGCATACGCTACGCGCCGATATTGACTATGCGTCAGTACGTGCGGAAACCACTTACGGCACTATTGGTGTAAAAGTTTGGATTTTCCGTGGCGAAATCCTTGACGGTATGAACAGTGTATACAATCCCGTCAAAGAAGAGCAGACTCGTGCGCCAAAACGCCGTGGTCGTGGTGGAAACCGTCGAAACTCAGACAGAGGTTAAACTATGTTACAGCCAAAACGTACCAAGTTTCGTAAAATGCACAAAGGTCGTAACACTGGGCTTGCTCATCGTGGAAGCACCGTTGCATTTGGACAATTTGGTCTAAAATCTTTGACTCGCGGTCGTATGACAGCGCGTCAAATCGAAGCCGCACGTCGTACCATTACTCGTAAAATTAAGCGTGGTGGTAAAATTTGGATTCGTGTCTTCCCAGATAAGCCTATTTCTAATAAACCATTAGAAGTACGTATGGGTAAAGGTAAAGGTCCTGTAGAATATTGGGTATGCGAAATCAAACCTGGTAAAATGCTATATGAACTTGAAGGGATCTCAGAAGAGCTCGCTCGCGAAGCATTAACGCTTGCAGCAGCAAAGCTTCCCTTTAAAACTACCATTGTTAAGCGGACGATAATGTAATGAAGATCAGTGAATTACGTGATAAATCATTAGAAGAACTGACTCAGTTACTTGATGAAAAGCAACTTGATGCTTTCCGTATTCGTATGGCTAAAGCAACTGGTCAGTTGGGGAATACCCATGAAGTTCGAGTTAATCGTCGTGCGATTGCTCAGCTTCAGACTTTGATTAACGAGAAACAACGAGGCGACTCATGAGCGATAACAATCAAGCAACCACAAATGCTAGCGTTCTAACAGGACGAGTTGTCAGCGACAAGATGGACAAGTCCATCACGGTTTTGATTGAGCGTCTGGTTCGCCATCCTTTATATGGTAAACAGCTTCGTCGTTCTACGAAAATCAAAGCTCATGATGAAAACAATGTTTGCCAACAAGGCGATCTTGTACGCATCAAAGAAACACGTCCAATCTCAAAAACTAAAGCATGGACTTTAGTAGATGTGGTTGAAAAAGTAGAAAAAATCTAAGTAAATTGCATTAAAAGCCAGAAGCTGTTAAAATGTCCGCCTTTTTAAGGATGCTGATTGCGCCGAGCGTATATCACTCATATTAAGAGTAAGCTGCGGTTATTTACATTAAATGCCGTCTACTCATAGTGTGCTAGCGGCAGCAACTGGTTTTTATTGCTCATACGTGCGGAGTAACGCTATGATTCAGGTCGAGTCAATGCTGGAAGTTGCAGACAATAGCGGTGCAAGACGAGTTCAGTGCATTAAAGTACTGGGTGGCTCTCATCGTCGTTATGCATCAGTCGGCGATATCATTAAAGTAACGGTTAAAGAAGCTATTCCTCGCGGTCGTGTTAAAAAAGGCGACGTGATGAATGCAGTAGTTGTACGTACCAAAAAAGGCGTTCGTCGCCCTGACGGTTCTGTGCTACGTTTTGATGACAATGCTGCGGTATTGTTAAATCAAAATAAAGCACCGATTGCAACTCGTATTTTTGGACCGGTAACTCGTGAACTACGTGGTGATCAGTTTATGAAAATTGTATCCCTAGCACCAGAAGTATTGTGAGGTAATCCATGTCAAAATTACGTAAAGGCGATACAGTTATCGTGATTGCTGGTAAAGACAAAGGCAAGCAAGGTACTGTTCAAGCTGTAAAAAATGATCGTATTAAAGTTGAAGGCATTAATATTGTTACTAAACATCAGAAGCCAAATCAGGCAACTGGCGTTGAAGGTGGCATTCTTAAGCAAGAAGCTTTTCTACATATCTCAAATGTCGCAATTCTAAATGCGCAAACCCAAAAAGCAGACCGTATTACTTATCAATTCGGCGAAGACGGCAAGAAACAACGCGTCTATCGTTCGAACGGTGAAGTAGTGGCGACTGCGTAAGACACTAAGGGTGTAATGGTAATGGCAAGATTAAAAGCTTTATATAACAACGAACTAAAGCAGAAGATTAAAGAAGAGCTTGGTTTAGACAATGTGATGCAAGTGCCTAAAATCACTAAAATCACATTAAATATGGGTGTTGGCGGCGCGTCTCAAGACAAGAAATTGCTTGAAGGTGCAGTAGCTGATATGACCGCTATTGCTGGTCAAAAACCTGTCGTCACCAAAGCGCGTAAATCAATTGCTGGCTTTAAGATTCGTGAAGAATGGCCAATTGGTTGCAAAGTAACGCTACGCGGTGAGCAAATGTACGAATTTTTAGATCGTCTCATTGCCGTTGCAATTCCTCGTGTTCGTGACTTCCGTGGTTTTTCACCTAAAGCCTTTGACGGTCGTGGTAACTACTCATTGGGTATCAAAGAACAAATTGTATTCCCAGAAGTAGACTTTGACAAGATTGATCGTATTCGTGGTATGGATGTGACAATCACCACGTCGGCTGCTACTGATGATGAAGGTCGTGCTTTGCTTAAAGCATTCGGCTTCCCATTTAAATAAGGTAAAGACGTTATGGCAAAAAAGAGCATGATTAACCGCGAATTGAAGCGCGAAAAAGAAGTCGCTAAATACGCTGATAAGCGTACGAAGCTAAAAGAAACTATCAGTGATATGAATGCAAGTGACGAAGTGCGTATGGACGCGATGTTAGAGCTACAAGCTTTACCACGCAACTCATCGCCAGTACGTCTGCGCAATCGTTGTGCTATCACAGGTCGTCCTCATGGCTACTTCCGTAAGTTTGGCTTATCACGTAATATGTTGCGTGAACGAGTCATGCAAGGCGATGTGCCTGGTGTTCGTAAAGCAAGCTGGTAAGGAGTAACTACATGAGTATGCAAGATACTGTTGGGGATATGCTAACCCGTATTCGTAACGCACAAATGGCTAATAAAGTTTCTGTAGCTATGCCAAGCTCAAAATTACGTAAATCTATTGCTGACCTATTGGTTAGTGAAGGTTATGTAGCTAGCGCTGTTGTTAATGCAGAAGAAAATAATAAAGCAACTTTATCTATCGAATTAAAATACTTCGAAGGTAAAGCTGTTATCGAAACTATCCAACGTTTTAGCCGTCCTGGTTTACGCCAGCATCGCGGTAAAGACGCTATCCCTACTGTTAAACAGGGTATGGGTGTTGCTATCGTATCTACTAGCCAAGGCATCATGAGTGATCGTGCTGCTCGTGCTGCTGGTATCGGTGGTGAAGTCGTTGCATTTGTAGCGTAAGCTGCTCAACGATAAAGTCTATTTGACGTTAGTTAGACGTCTAGCAATCTAATAATGATGAATTATTTAACATTGGTAGGTGTCTAACACGGTCAACTATGCTAAACTAACACGCTTTTTAGCCTGTTAGTTTTTTCGCTATTATTTATTGCTAACAGAAGTTGTTAATTTTTTAAGGAATACTCCTATGTCTCGTGTGGCTAAAGCCCCAGTGACGCTGCCAAACGGCGTAAGCGTTACTTTGAACGATCGGCAGGTCGAAGTGAAAGGCAAGAATGGTAATTTGTCTTTACGCCTGCATGATTTGGTCGAGCTGAAACAGGAAGATGATGTTGTTACTCTCTCACCTACAGTCGATTCAAAAGAAGCCATGATGCATACTGGCACCATCCGCGCTCTATTAAACAATTATGTTATAGGCGTAACCGAAGGCTTTGAAAGACGTCTTCAATTGATTGGTGTTGGTTATCGCGCGCAAGCGACTGGTAATAAAGTAACCTTAAACGTAGGTTACTCACATCCAGTAGAATATACACTACCTGAAGGTGTATCAGCTGAAACCCCAACGCAAACTGAAATCGTTTTAAAATCAAACGATAAACAGCAGCTTGGTCAAGCAGCGGCTAAAATCCGTGGTTTCCGCCCACCAGAGCCTTATAAAGGTAAAGGTATTCGCTATAGCGACGAACATGTGATTCGTAAAGAAGCTAAGAAAAAATAAGGTGAGTTGAAATGTTTGATAAAAAAGCAGCTCGTCTGCGTCGAGCTAAGAAAACCCGCGCGCATATCCGTTTTTTAGGCGTTTATCGTCTAACGGTTAATCGTACGCCAAAACATATTTATGCCCAGATTATCTCTCCGAACGGTGGTGAAGTGATTGCTCAGGCATCTACCTTAGACGGCAGCTTGCGCTCAGGTGCGACTGGTAATGCTGATGCAGCAACGTCTGTAGGCCAACTAATCGCAGAACGCGCAAAAGCAGCTGGCATTACTAAAGTTGCCTTTGACCGTAGTGGTTTTAAATATCATGGTCGAGTAAAAGCTTTAGCTGAAGCAGCTCGCGAAAACGGATTGGAGTTTTAATCATGGCTAGAAATGATAAAAATGATAAAAATGAACAGACTGACGGTCTAGTAGAACGCTTAGTTACCGTTGATCGCGTTGCAAAAGTTGTTAAAGGTGGTCGTATTTTCTCTTTCACTGCGTTGACCGTAGTGGGCGATGGCAATGGTCGTGTTGGTTTTGGTCGCGGTAAAGCACGTGAAGTGCCAGCTGCTATCCAAAAAGCACTAGAAGCTGCCAAACGTAATATGATTACTGTTGAGCTCAATGATGCAACTTTGCATCATCCAATCAAAGCACGTCATGGTGCTAGTAAAGTTTATATGCAACCTGCATCTGAAGGTACTGGCGTAATCGCTGGTGGCGCAATGCGTGCTGTATTAGAAGTTGCTGGTGTCAAAGATGTTTTGACTAAATGTTATGGTTCTACCAACACTGCTAACGTGGTTCGTGCTACGTTTAACGGTTTACGTGATATGTCAACTCCAGAAAAGATGGCAGCGAAACGTGGTAAATCTGTAGACGAAATTTTGGGCTAACTTAGACTAGGTGAGTTACAATGAAAACAATGAAAGTCACTCAATTGAAATCAGGTGCCCATCGCCTCAAGAGCCACAAAGCTAGCTTGAAAGGATTGGGTTTACGCCGAATTAATCATTCAGTTGTAGTTGAAGATACTCCTTCAACTCGTGGCATGGTCAATCGCGTTAACTACTTGGTAAAAGTGGAGGAAGCGTAATGGGACTTAGATTAAATGAATTATCACCAGGTGTTGGCGCGAAAAAAACTGCCCAACGTCGTGGTCGCGGTATCGGTTCAGGCCTTGGCAAAACCGGTGGTCGTGGTGTGAAAGGTCAAAAATCACGTTCAGGCTCTAGCATTCGTGCAGGATTTGAAGGTGGTCAAACGCCATTATATCGCCGTCTACCAAAATTTGGTTTTACCAGTAAAATGGCAATGACGACTGCAGAAGTTCGTCTGTCTGAACTGAATAAAGTTGAAGGTGATGTAATTAGCGTTGCAACATTAAAAACTGCTAACATTATTCGCCATGATATGAAGCGTGCCCGCATCATCTTGTCAGGTGATGTCACTAAAGCTTATACCTTCCAAGGTGTAAAAGTGACTAAAGGCGCCAAGCAAGCAATCGAAGCTGCTGGTGGTAGCATCGAGGAGTAGGAACGTGTCAAAACAATCAATGTCATCGGCTGGTATTCCGCTCAATCCTTTTGCTTTCATACGCAAGTATGATGAGCTCTGGACACGTTTACTATTTTTAATCGGCGCATTGATTGTCTATCGTTTAGGTTCTCATATTCCAGTACCTGGTATTAACCCCGTTAATTTGGCAGATTTATTCTCACGCAACGAAAATACCATCCTAAGCATGTTTAACATGTTTTCTGGTGGGGCGCTTGAGCGTATGTCTATCATGGCGCTTGGTATCATGCCGTATATTTCAGCATCGATTATTGTACAGATGATGTCAGCGGTATTACCATCGCTTGAAGCTCTCAAGAAAGAGGGTGAAGCGGGGCGGCGTAAGCTCAATAAGTATACTCGTCAGGGAACACTAGCCTTAGCGCTTGTGCAGTCATTAGGAATGTGTGCTGGACTGATCAGTCAGAATCTGACCTTATCGTCTGGTCTTACTTTCTATATCCCTGCAGTGACGTCATTGGTAGCTGGTGCTATGTTCTTAATGTGGCTAGGTGAGCAAATTACAGAGCGTGGCGTCGGTAACGGTATCTCGATGCTGATTTTTGCCAGTATTGTTGCTGGTATGCCAGGCATGATTTCGCAATCTATCGAACAAGTCAATCAAGGTCAAATGAACTTGATTGTGCTCTTTATCTTTGTGGTATTAGGCGTAGCCGTAACCGCTGGTATTGTTTATATTGAACGAGCCCAGCGCCGTGTCCCTGTAAACTATGCTCAAAAGCAGCAGCAAGGTCGCAAAATTTATGCTCAGCAGCAGTCACATCTGCCACTGAAAATTAATATGGCAGGCGTAATCCCTGCTATTTTTGCCAGTTCGCTATTGTTGTTTCCAGCAAGTCTCGGACAATGGGTTGGGCAGTCTACAGATCCTACTGTTACGCAAAAAATACTACAAAATATGGCTTTAGTATTGTCGCCAGGGCAACCGCTATATTTAGTATTGTTTGGCGCGATGATTATTTTCTTTTGCTATTTTTATACCGCACTGGTCTTTAGTCCTCGTGAAGTTGCAGAGAACCTTAAACGTAGTGGGGCGTATATTCCAGGTATTCGCCCAGGACAACAAACTCAGCGCTATCTTGATCATGTATTGAACCGTCTGACGTTTATCGGTGCGATATACATGACAGTTATTTGTTTGATGCCGATGATTATCCAATCATCGTTTGGTGTACCGTTTCACCTTGGTGGTACGTCTCTACTAATTATGGTTGTGGTTGTAATGGACTTCATCTCGCAAATTCAAGCGCATTTGATGACCCATCAATATCATGATCAGACGTTAATTCAATCGCCTACTCAACCTTAAATGAGTGGTACGATATCTCAAAGGAGTATGCTATGAAAGTTCAAGCATCAGTTAAGAAAATTTGTGGTAGCTGTAAAGTTGTACGCCGTAAAGGCCGTGTGCATATTATTTGCACAGCAGAACCTCGCCACAAGCAACGTCAAGGTTAATAATTTAAGCAAGTCAAACTTAACGGTTTGGCTTGTTAATTAAATTAATACTTGAAAAATAACGGCGGATGCGATATCATCCGCCACTTGCCGTAGTTTATGCAAAACCTTTTATAAGATGGTCAATGAATAGATTGGTTTACCAAGTCGAAGCAGCGATAATAATTATAAAAGCTTTAGTATTGACAGCAACAAATCTGAAAAATAACCTCTTGTTTAACTGATAAGAGTATTTTTCTTTAATGGAGAGAAATCAATGGCTCGTATTGCCGGCGTAAACATTCCGGATAATAAGCATGCTGTTATTTCACTAACTTACATCTTTGGTGTAGGTCGTACCACTGCTCAGAAAATCTTAGAAGCAGTTGGCATTGCCCCTACTACTAAAGTCAGTCAGTTAGATGATATACAGTTAGATGCTATCCGTGCACAAGTTGCAAATTACATGACTGAAGGTGATCTTCGTCGTGAAGTGTCAATGAATATCAAGCGCTTGGTTGATCTTGGTTGTTACCGTGGCATCCGCCATCGTCGTAACTTACCAGTTAGAGGTCAGAACACCAAGAACAACGCTCGTACTCGTAAGGGTCCGACACGCCCTCTCAAAAGATAATTAACTTAGGAAGCTAAAAGATGGCAAAAGACACTCGCAGTCGCAAAAAGGTGACTCGTCGTTCAGTATCGGAGGGCATCGCCCATATCCATGCGTCTTTTAATAACACCATTGTTACGATTACCGATCGCCAAGGTAATGCATTGGCTTGGGCCACTTCAGGTGGACAAGGCTTCCGTGGTTCACGTAAATCTACACCATTTGCAGCTCAGGTTGCAGCTGAAGTCGCTGGTAAAGCGGCTCAAGAATATGGTGTTAAGAATATCGATGTTTTGGTCAAAGGACCAGGACCGGGTCGTGAGTCTGCGGTAAGAGCACTAGGTGCATTGGGTTATAAAGTTAACAGCATCTCTGATGTAACCCCAATCCCACACAATGGTTGCCGTGCGCCGAAAAAGCGCCGCGTCTAATATTAAAGACGAAGCTTTTTATAATAGAAGCTTATAGGAGACATAACAATGGCCCGTTATATTGGACCAAAACTCAAATTATCACGTCGTGAAGGTACTGACTTAGGTCTTAAGTCTGGTGTTAAACCTTATGATGTAAAAACTAAAAAAGCGGCTCGTCCACCTGGTCAGCATGGTGTTAGCCGTAATAAAACTTCAGAATATGCATTACAGTTGCGTGAAAAGCAAAAAGTTAAGCGTATTTATGGTGTTTTAGAGCGTCAGTTTGCTAATTACTATAAAGAAGCGGCTCGTAAGCGTGGCGCTACTGGTGAAAACTTGCTAGCTATGCTAGAAAGTCGTCTAGACAATGTGGTTTATCGCATGGGCTTTGGCTCAACTCGCGCTGAAGCACGTCAGCTAGTCAGTCACCGTACTGTTATGGTAAAAAAAGCTGGTCGTGATGAATTTGTTCGTGTGAACATCCCATCAATCCAGTTGCAAGATGGTGATGTCATCGCTATCCAAGAGAAGTCTCGCGAGCAGTTGCGTATTAAAAACGCAATTGAGCTGGCTACCCAACGTGGTATTCCAGAATGGCTAGATGTTGATCACAGCAAACTTCAAGGCACGTTCAAAAAAGCGCCTGATCGTATTGATCTACCTGCTGAAATCAACGAAAGCTTAATCGTTGAGCTATACTCTAAGTAAGTAACGTACTGCTTGATGCTATACTTATGGCATTAAGCAATCAACGTTAACCAAACCAGTTTAATAAATCGAGGTGACATCATGATGCTAAATGCAACTGAGTTTCTAACGCCTAATGCCATTAACGTGGACACGGTTAATGAAACGATCGCGAAAGTCACACTCGAACCGTTAGAACGCGGCTTTGGGCATACTCTAGGGAATGCCTTACGTCGCATCTTATTATCTTCATTACCTGGTGCTGCTGTTATTGAAGCTGAGATTGATGGTGTTGACCATGAATACTCAACGCTTGAAGGCTTGCAAGAAGATGTACTTGACCTCCTTTTGAATTTAAAAGGTTTGGCTATTACACTTCATGACCAAAATGAAGTATTTTTGACCTTGGATAAACAAGGTCCAGGCACTATCACTGCTGCAGACATCGCCTTGCCGCATAATGTAGACATCATCAATCCAGAATTGGTATTGGGTACATTAAGCGAACGTGGTCATTTAAAAATGCGTCTGCGTGTAGTCATGGGTCGTGGATACGAGCCAGCAAATCAACGCCGTGAAGATGGCGATACCAAAGCTATTGGTCGCTTAAAGCTTGACGCAAGCTTTAGCCCAGTGCTACGAGTCGCTTATCAGGTCGAGAACGCACGTGTAGAACAACGTACGGATCTTGATCGTCTTATCATTGAGCTTGAGACTAATGGCACTATTGATCCAGAAGAAGCAATTCGTAAAGCAGCGACTATTTTACAACAACAGATTTCTATCTTTGTTGATTTAGAAGCTGAAGAAGCGCCTGAGCCTGTGAAAGAAAAAGAAGAGGTCGATCCAGTGCTATTACGCCCTGTGGACGATCTTGAACTAACGGTTCGCTCAGCCAATTGTTTAAAAGCTGAAAACATTTACTATATCGGTGATTTGGTCCAGCGTTCAGAGACTGAACTACTTAAAACCCCAAATCTTGGTAAGAAATCATTAACGGAAATCAAAGACGTACTAGCATCTAAAGATTTAGAGCTGGGCATGCGCCTTGATAATTGGCCACCAGCTGATTTACGTGTTGATGATCGCTTTTCTTATCGTAGCCGTTAAACTTTAAGGATATTTGACCATGCGCCATCGTAAGAGTGGAGTCAAGCTGGGTCGTACCAGCAGTCATCGTAAGGCAATGTTCCAGAACATGACAAATTCACTATTTGAGCATGAACTGATTAAAACAACATTACCAAAAGCAAAAGAATTGCGCCGTGTTGCTGAGCCGTTAATTACTATGGCAAAAGAAGACAGCGTAGCTAATCGTCGTCTAGCATTCAGCCGTATGCGTAGCAAAACTATGGTAGGTAAATTATTTGGTACGTTAGGTCCTCGTTACCAAAACCGTCCAGGTGGCTATTTACGTATCGTAAAATGCGGCAATCGTGACGGTGACAATGCACCAATGGCTTATGTAGAATTAGTTGATCGCGACTAATCTTATATGCCGGATGTAGAGCATAAAAAAAGCCCCAATGATTTGGGGTTTTTTTTATGCTCTTTTTTAATTCCAGTTTTTTAAGTAAACCAGTTACTTATTTATAATCGTTCTTGGTTATCGTAATAATGCATTAACATCAGCTGCACCTTGTCTAACAATTTCAGGCTGACTGCCGGTCATATCAATAATGGTTGTGAGCTTAATAGTTTGAATACCGGCATTGATCAGTCCATCTATTTGATTGCCTAATAATTCTTCTATATCAAAGGGATCATCGAGTATATGGTCATGTGTCGGTAGTATTAACGAACTGGTTAATATAGGCTCACCCATCGCCGTTAATAGTGCTTGAGCAATAGCATTTCTAGGAACACGAATACCAATCGTTTTTTTCTTAGCATGTGCTAATTTTTTAGGAACGTCCTTAGTGGCATTTAAAATAAAAGTAATTGGTGCTGGCGTATTGGCTTTGAGTTGTTTGAACTGTATGTTATCAACCGCTGCATAAGTGGCAATCTCGCTTAAGTCGCGGCATAGTAAAGTAAACTGATGCTTATCATCAAGTTCACGGATATGTTTGAGCTTATCAAGAGCGTCTTTAGCCCCTAATCGGCAACCAAAAGCATAGCTGGTATCGGTAGGGTAAATCAGTAGCTTGTCATTACGTAATAACTCAACAGCTTGTTCGATGAGGCGTGGTTGAGGGTTTTCTGGATGAATATAAAAAGTTTGCATGGCGAGTTCCTTATTTATCAATCGCTAAATCATTCAGTGATTTTATATTTTTATCACATTAATAATTGTTTCATAAAAGTCTAGTATAGCGTTAAAGCTCATATCGGTTATAGAGCCATGCCGTTAATAAAGCTAGAAAAACGTTCAGGTATTCAAGGATAAACAGTGGTTTAGCGTATAGGTCACTATTTATTCAATGATATTGATCATTAATAGAGCTTGTAATAAGGTTTGAGCATCGCGCGGTAGTTGGTGAGGTTGGGCGATATAATGCGCGGCTTGTTGGTAAACATCGGTTGCAAAGGTGCTTGTACTAGTATCAAAGTTGGCAAAGAGATTGTCTTGTGAAATCTGAAACTGTCTTCTGCATGCCAAAGTAAATAAGCATTCTAGTGCTTGTGGCTTAATCTCTACACGCTCGAACGCTTGCTGTTGTGCAGCACTGCGACCATCAGGTGCATACCAATAGCCAAAGTCAGCTAATTGTCTACGTTTGCTACCTGCAATACACCAATGGCTGATTTCGTGTAATGCGCTGGCAAAGAAGCCATGAGCAAACTCAATACGTGCTGGTTTAGAATGACATTCTGGAAAGTATTCTGGTTCATGTTCACCGCGAACCAATTGCACATTATGTCGAGTGAATAGCGTATTAAATAAACTTATCAGCCACTCAGTAGCCGCCTGTTCTCTCTGCTCCGCTAAAATATTAGCGTCTATCTGATTTTTTTGAAGTGGTTCAATGTTTGTCAATGCGGCAGATGGTTGTTCTATAGTTTTTAAATTCTTATTGAATTGAGAAATTATTATCTCGTCAAACTCTTTTATAGTTTGAGTATTTAGCTCACTAAGACGATCTAACAACAATTTTTCGTTACCATTACTGAGCAGTTGAGTGAAATCGAGATGGGCAGTATTAGAAATCATAAATTAACCGAATAAAAGATGAGTTTATCAAAATAAAAATTCTATTATTTTTTATCGTGAATAATAAAGTACATTCATAATATTGCATGGCAAAATATTAACACACTAGCGCTAGCGCAATAAGACGCTTTCCGTTAGTATAGCAGGCAATATTATACATCGTTTTTGATCAATGAGGCCGCGTATGTCAAGTACCCAAGATAACAAGTCATTAGCGCTTCAGGCTAGTAAAGTACAAGTGCCTACGTCAAACATCATGCCTGATAATATCTCCTTAAATAAATGGGAAGATACAGGTTTTGAGTGGGTAGGTGAGATAGCTCCTAACTCTTTTGAACGTCTTACTAGCACATTAACCACTGAGCATGAGCAAGCGAATATTTCGCTAGATGCTACTTTATATCGCCGTAATAACGTATTACACCTAGCTTTTATCTTAACGGGTGAAGTCTGGTTGACTTGTCAGCGTTGTTTGCAACCGATTGCCGTCGATTTAAGTGATAAGTATGATATCGCGCTTCTTGATAATGAGAGCCAAATACGTCTGATTAATGAAGAGCAAGATTACTTATTGCTTGAAGAGATTGTCACTGAACAGTCGCCAGAGCGCTTATTGCCATTTAAGAAATTAATTGAAGATGAAATCTTGCTTAAAACACCCATGGCGCCAAAGCATGATGACTGTGAAATGAGTGTTGAGCAGTTTGGTGAGATACCTGAAGAAGAGGAAACTGAAAATCCTTTTGCTGCTTTAGCCGCTTTAAAAGGTAAGCTATAAGGTTATAAACTATATTGATGATAAATATGGTTGAAAGTTTTATACCCTCTTTTTATCAGCTTTACGCCTAAGAATGAAATGGGGGTTTATTATTGCTATAAACATGCGTATAATGGCCGATTTATTGCATTCTGTCTACTTGCTCATAAATACTGATTAAGCAAATTATCCATAGAGTTTAGATTTAATCAGAAGTTTAGTGTACGTGGCAAACCAATTAATTTAATGATGCGTAAGGCTTAGGTTGTTGTGATTAGATAGCCTGTGTCAGTATCGTCTAAAGCTGAATTTCGAGCTTATCCCTTTAAGTATAGGAGCTATATCATGGCCGTTCAAAAAAGCCGCAAAAGCCGTTCACGTCGTGACATGCGCCGTTCACATCACCACATGACTGTGGCTGAGCTAAGCGTAGATGCCACCACTGGTGAAAAACATCGTCGTCACCATATGACCAAAGATGGTTTCTATCGTGGTCGTCAGTTGTTTAAAGTTAGTCAAGAGGCTTAATTTACTAACTAATTAATATTTAGTACAGGATTACTGTGATGGTACTACCATATCATGATAATTATGTACTAATATTATTAGAAAGTGAGTTATAAGCTAACAAAAGCCAAGTTATTTCGCTATCATATATTATGTGGCTAAATAACTTGGCTTTTTGTTATTTAGCTTTTTGTTATTTAGCTTCTACTAGAAGATATGTAGTTAGAAGATATTTTAGTCTTATGACTTACTAATAGTTGTGCTCTTTCATCATCCATGTTTAGTATTTTTCTCATGTTTAGTGTTTTGTATTATAAGTCAGCATTATGATGATGATGATGTTGCTGTCTATGATAATTGTCCGTATCAGTGTATAGTTTGATAATAATTAGTTACCATTGATGACCTATTGAAGAGTCCTCAACTCCGAAACATTGCCCCATTTATACTAGGGGTATTTCTAATTCACTTAAGGAACATTGGCTATGGCGTCTGTACCCGATATAAAAACAATACAGCCACCTCGCATTGCAGTTATTTTTCCTGGTCAAGGTTCACAAGCGGTTAATATGACTGCTGAACTTGCTGAAATCTATCCACAAATTAACGATACCTTTGCCGAAGCTAGTGAAGCGCTTGGTGAAGACTTGTGGGCGATATGCCAAGATGAAGAGAGACTGAACCAAACTCAATATACTCAGCCCGCATTACTCACTGCTAGTATCGCTATTTGGCGTATATTGCAAGATAAAATAGATAATGTGCCATGCTATCTAGCGGGACATTCTTTAGGTGAATACAGTGCGCTTTGTGCAGCGGGCGTTATCTCTTTTGCTGATGCCGTGCGATTGGTGCATCAGCGTGGTCAGTTAATGCAGCAGGCCGTTGAAGGTATTGATACGGGTATGGCAGCGGTGTTAGGACTCGAAGATCATCGAGTAGTAACCTTATGTGAGCAGGCAACTGAGCATGTCGATGGTGCTATCGTTGGTGCCGCGAACTTTAATAGCCCTGGGCAGGTTGTGGTATCCGGTAATGCGGTTGGCGTTAATGCCGTGATTGATAAAGTACAAAATACAGGCAAAAAAGCCATTGCTTTAAAAGTTAGTGTGCCATCGCATTGCGCATTAATGAAACCAGCTAGTAGTGCACTTGCTGAAGCGTTATCCGCAATCAAATTCGATCAAGCGACTATTCCTGTTATTCAAAATCGTCATGCTCGAGTTGAAGCTGGTATTCAAGGGGTTAAACAAGCATTGACTGAACAGTTAAGTGAACCTGTACTATGGTCGCAGACCATGCAGGAGCTCGCTGAAAAACAAATTAATATTTTAATCGAATGTGGCAGTGGCAATGTACTGAGTAATTTGGCTAAGCGTCAAGCAAATCCTATTGCTAGCTATCCTGTTGACAAGCCTGCTCGCCTAGACAAACTAATAGAGGTGTTATCATGAGCCGTACAATTGTTTTAGTGACTGGCGCCAGCCGTGGTATTGGTAAAGCGGTGGCTAAACGCTTTGCAAAAGAAGGTCATTTTGTTATTGGTACTGCGACTACTGAAAAAGGTGCCGCGCTGATTGATAGCTATCTGCATGACTCAGGTGGCATCGGGCGCTTATTAGATGTCCGCGATGGCGCACAGATTGACAAGTTATTTGAAGAGATTGAAAGTGTGTACGGTGCTGTGCAAGTGTTAGTCAATAACGCAGGCATTACCCAAGACGGGCTACTGATGCGCATGAAAGACGAAGACTGGGATAATGTAATTGATACCAACTTATCATCAATATATCGGATGAGCAAACGCGCCGTTCGTGGCATGATGAAAGCCCGCCGTGGTCGTATTATTAATATCAGCTCTGTCGTTGCACAAATGGGTAATGCTGGGCAATCTAACTATGCAGCAACCAAAGCTGGTGTTGAAGGCTTTAGTCGTACACTGGCTCGTGAAATTGGTTCACGCCAAGTGACTATTAACTGTGTCGCGCCTGGTCTTATTGAAACTGACATGACAGATGAGCTGGACGAGCGTCTACTCAACTCGATGCTTGATGCAGTCCCTATTGGGCGTCTTGGACAGCCAGAAGATATTGCGGCAGCCGTGTCATTCTTAGCTAGTGATGAAGCCAGCTACATTACAGGAGCTGTCATTCCAGTGAATGGCGGTATGTACATGTAGTATGAATTGAAACGTTACATTTGTATAATAAAAATCTGTGTGAACGAGTGTAAACTCTAATTAACGGTGCTATAATAACGGATACTTTTATATCAAAGATCTGTATTATAATCAGGCTTTATCAGATATTTAATGCAGTTCAAAAATCGTGATAGCTTATTAAGGCTGAAAAGCTGACATAATGTACTGCGTTCTATACCATGCTATAAGTTCAAAAACATCACCATTTGGTAGTTTTTAAAAATTAATAGATAAAAAGGAAGCGTTTATATGAGTAATGATACTGAGCAAAGAGTAAAAGCTGCAGTGGCAGAACAGTTAGGTATGAATATCGAAGACATCAATAACGAAGCTTCTTTCATGGAAGACTTAGGCGCTGATTCATTAGATTTAGTTGAGCTTGTTATGTCATTTGAAAGTGATTTTGGTATCACTATTCCTGATGAAGATTCAGCAGAACTAACTACTGTTCAAAAAGCAATTGACTACGTACAAGCGCAACTGTAGTTTCTAGCTGCCTTAGCAGAGTTTACTAAACCGCTTATCTTTATAGATAGGCGGTTTTTTTGTTTTTACTTTATTTATACTTGATTAACATAAACCACATTAAAATAACATTACTCAACATACGCTTACTATCAAAAAAAAATGCCTTTGTTATACTTAATATGAATGACAAAGAGCTAATTGCTTGGTCATATTTTCATCAACGTCATAATTAACAATAACTATGAATAATAATACTTAAAAAAGGGGTGTTTTATGGGTGTTTTCAGTTTTGCAAAAGATATTGGTGATAAAATTTTTAACCGTGATGATGCCAAGCATCAAGCAAATACAGAAACCAAAGCGGCAGCAACGACGCCAGTAGCCGGTACACCAGCAACAGAAAGTGAGCCTTCTGCTCAGTCGGTTGCTAATATCCTGCTACATCGTATCCAGCAGCAAAACCTTAATATTAGTGACCTAAAAGTCAAGTATAATGGTACCACTGATACGGCAGAAATCAGTGGTGCGGCTAAAACCCAAGCAGACCGTGAAAAAGCGATTATCGCTATCGGTAATGTCCAGCATGTTGCAAAAGTTATTGATAACATCAGTATTGAAGAAGATGCTCCAGAATCGACGATGTATACAGTAAAATCTGGTGACAGCTTATCTAAAATCGCACAAACGGTGTATGGCTCAACAACTGATTATATGAAAATATTTGAAGCCAATAAGCCAATGCTTTCTGATCCAAATAAGATTTATCCGGGTCAAGTATTGCGTATTCCTAAACCATAATTATTCTTAATTCTATTCAATACAGAAAAAAGCATAATAAAAAAACGCCTTCTAATTATAAAAGGCGTTTTTTTATTATGCATATTTTGATTCTTGGTATATGAATAATTATTCTTTATTTTTGCTTAATTTGTCCTGCTGCTCATTGATTGCCCAATGAATATGTTCATCAAGAATATCATTGTGAGCACTGAGTTTAGAATGTAACTGAACAATGATGTCAGTACTAGCCTCAGCATTCCCAAGCCCAATTGCAATATTTCGTAAAAAATTAACGTAACCAGTACGTCTGATGGGACTACCTTGAGTCTTCTGTAAAAACTCAGCTTCTTGCCACTGCCATAATTCTAGTAGAGTGCTGTCATCAAGATTGTTTCTTGGGGCAAAATCCTCTACTGCTGTCAGCTTAGCATAACGGTTCCAAGGACAAATCAGCTGACAGTCATCACAGCCAAAGATGCGATTGCCAATAGCGCGGCGGTATTTTTTATCTATTATGCCGTCATGCTCGATGGTTAAATAGGAGATACAGGCGGCAGCGTTGAGCTCATGAGGCGAGATAATCGCTTGAGTTGGGCAGATATCAATGCAAGCGCTACAACTGCCGCAATGTGCTTTGACAGGTTTATCATCGGGCAGCTCTAAACTGATAAATAATTCACCCAACACAAAAAATGAGCCCGCTTGCTTGTTGAGTAGTAAGGTGTGCTTGCCTGTCCAACCAAGCCCCGCTGCATCCGCAATGGGTCGCTCAAAAATAGGGGCTGAATCGCTAAATGGGCGAAAAACAAAATCGGCTTGAGTACCGATATCTAGATGTTGCCACTCTGGCAGCATCGCTTCAATATTTAATGCCAATTGCTTGAGACGGTTACGCATGGTTTTATGATAATCGCGCCCACGTGCATAGCGGGCAATAATGCCGTGATTGGGACGATTGTTATCTGCTACCGTTCGCGCTGTCGGTGCTTGGGTCAGATAGTCCATGCGCACACTGATGATGGTTTTTGCGCCCTCTACTAGCTGTTCTGGATGCGCGCGCAGGTGATGATTGTTATGCATGAATTGCAATTGCCCTTCATAGCCTTTGGCTAGCCATTTTTGCAGCTGCTCAATTTGTTGGGCAAATAACGGATGGTGCACAGATAAAAAGCCGCAATCAGCGAATCCTAGTGCTTGAGCCTGTGTTTTAATCCAGTGCTTAACGTCCTCTGGAGTCATAAACGGGGAAGTGTTAGCCACTGCGATACTGTTGGTTGAAGAGTCATTTGTTGATGAACGGTTTGCGAACAGTTTAATATTCATAAGTGCCAATAAATGATAGCGTAAATGTGACTATGATAAGCCAAATAGCTGCGCGCGCAAGTATAAAAAATAAATCATTATTCATAACTCATATTGATACATCATGATGAACAAAATTTTGCTACGCTTGTCATTACAGAATTAGCAGATGACAAAACAATAGAGGTCTACTCATGCACATACCGCCTTCTTCTCGTTTATTACAGAATACAAAGCCCGTTGCGCTATATAGCAGCCAGCAAGTTTATGCAATGGAGCAGGAGTGGTTTGCGCAGGGTTATGATAGTTTTGCGCTTATGCAGCAAGCCGCATGGCAAATGACTCAGCATATTATTAATATCTATTACCAAAAACAATCCTGTATTGCTAATGGAGTTGCTTGTAGGCACGATGATAGACAGCCACGAGTGAGTATTTGGGTAGGAAGCGGTAATAATGGCGGTGATGGTTGGCTGATTGCGCATTATTTACAACAAGCTGGCTGGCAAGTACAAGTTATCACGGTCGGTATTGAGAACATTGAAAATAGCAATGCCTTTGCTGATATGGATTCGGCTGTAGTATCTGATGCCATAAAAGCACAGCGCATGGCAGTAGCCGCTTATTGTTCCTATCAACGTTTTGAGGACAGTGAGTTTGTTCTTCACAATCAAGAAAATAGGCTGATGCAGGCTGATGTCTACGTTGATGCACTATTTGGTATCGGGCTTGATCGTGCGCTTACCAGTATTTATAAACAGGCTATTCAGAGCTTTAATCAGGTTGTAAAATCCAGTCATACCTTATCTAAGCACGCATTGGTAATTGCGGTTGATATTCCAAGTGGGCTAGTGGCATCTACCGGTCAGGTGTTTGAGCAGGTGGCGATACAAGCCGATGTGACTTTGTGTTTGATTGCGCGTAAATTCGGTTTACATACCAAAGACGGCATGGATTATGCGGGAGAAGTGCTTGATATTCCGTTGATACCTTATACCAAAATAAAGCCAGTTGCTCTGCTCCTTAATCGTGCGCATGGTTTGTCTGTACGTCGGCAAAACAGCTATAAAGGCAGTTATGGACACGTATTAATAATTGGTGGTAATCGGATTGATGGCTCACAAGGGATGGGCGGTGCCGCTATATTAGCGTCTGCTAGTGCCATGGCGACAGGCGCGGGTAAAATGACAGTGGCTTGTCATCAGGCTTTTCACGGTGCTTTATTGACGTCGTTGCCTGATGCAATGACCATAGATTTACATGATCAAAAGGGCGTAAAACATCTTATCAAAGAAGCTAGTGTGATTGCGATTGGCATGGGGTTTGGACGCGATGAAACAGCAAAAGTACTGTTTATCGATTATATGCAAGCGGCTATGACAGAGGGTAAATCTATAGTGATAGATGCAGACGGTCTCTATCATTTGGCGTCATTACAGATAGACAAGCATAGCGTAGTCGGTCAGTTGCGAGAATATAGTACCAAGCATAAAGTTTGCTTAACGCCGCATAGTGGCGAGGCGGCACGGTTATTAGATAAAAGCGTCGCGGAGGTAGAAATGGATCGTCTCGCCGCTATCAAACAATGCGCAGATATTTATGGTGGCAGTTGGGTATTAAAAGGGGCAGGTTCCTTAATATTAGAGCAGGTATTAGAGCCGACACTTGAACAGGAATTAGAGGAAAGGCATGTGTACGTCTGTGGCGTTGGTAATGCTGGTATGGCAACGGCTGGCATGGGTGATGTATTATCAGGAGTGACGGCGGGATTATTAGCGCAACAAGACTTAGCAGATGACCAACGCAGCTTACGTCAAGCAGTACTTATTCATGGTTTGGCAGGAGATGTCTTGGTTCATCAACAATCATGTCCCTCTAACAAAAATGTTAGCCTATTCATTGGAGAACGTGGCTTACAGGCACAAGATATGCCTGCTGCCATTCGTCATGTTATGCATTTAATTACAATATAATAGGCGTTAAATTAGCTGCAGTATTGAGTAATTGCTTGCTGAACGCGCTCTCGTTTGACTTCAATTTCGCGGCTATCGAGATATTGGCGTTTGCCATTCGTATCCATCTCATAAATACGCCCACCCACATTAAGATTGGTTAAGTTATTACGCAGAGATTGACAGCGCTGTGCATTCGCATTTGATTCTTGCTCCTTAATGCGAGCTTCTAGCTGTGCTACCCGTTGCTCTTCAGGGTTTTGTGTAGGCGTATTTTGGTTCGCGTCTGTTTTACCTGCCAACTTGCCGGCATCACTTTGGCGACCATCGCTACGAAACTCAATAAGCTCAACATTTTTACCGTTCTGTGGCTGATGTTGGCTGTATTTAACCTCACCATGAGCGCCAATAGATTTATAAACCTGAAGCGCATGACTGGTAGTCATAGTAAGGGACAATATACCTGTGGCACTAAGTGTAACCAGTAACTTAGCTGCGGTATTTATTATTTTTGAATGTATGATGACGGCAATCCTTTTAACAGAAAAAATGTTCATAGTTACGAAAAAACATCATAGCGGTATATTGATAACAATATCAATACATTAATAATTGATTTTTAAAAAAATTATTTATCGATATAGATTATTTCATAACGATTAGTTAGGTCTAGGATTCACAAGTTTTTCTTGACAACAGCGCCTAAACCACCGACTATAACCCTAGTTGATTGGTCAGTGAACGGCTTTTATTATATTGCCGAAGCACTTGAAAATGAAACTTTCTTATCTACTTATCGGTAGTTAGGCTAAGTTAGTTTTCTTTGTGACAATATCGCAGCAAATATAGCAGGTATAAAAACCGCTATTGTGTTTATTGTCTCCGGACTTATCGGTCTACAACGACTAAGATAAACTTGTTATTTTTAATGTGTCAAATATGATATTTGCAACAATAAAAGTCATGTCATATAAAAAATAAGGTGCAGCCGCCTACGTGGTATTCCTTGAGTGATTTTTTAAATGATAGCTTTTTATAATGTGCAAGTTATTTTATCAATGATGTTAGCGTTATCCTATCATCGAGTTAGACTACATTAATCTTGAATAATAAGTCTCTTCTCTAGATGCTCCAGCGTCTTGTCCTTGTATATCGATAAAATTTCGTCAAACACTGACCATCTCATTTGCTGTGTTTAAGTATCTGGTTGCTATTTTAAGCGGCTTTGCTTTGGCATAGTGAGTACACATTCTTGATATGGATAAAGGTGACGACAGTGACGCAAACTACGCAGACCACACAAAGTCCGAACATGACCGGTCATACCCAAACGGGTAATGCTGCCAAAAATTTCCCTGAAAAACAACAACAGCTTGCTGAGAATAGCTCACAGCCAGTGATGCTGACCGGTGCTGAAATGCTGGTACAGGCACTGACCGATGAAGGTGTCAAATACATCTTCGGTTATCCAGGTGGCGCAGTTCTGCATATCTATGATGCTTTGTTCAAACAAGAGAACATTGAACACATTCTCGTGCGTCATGAGCAAGCAGCGGGTCATATGGCAGATGCCTATTCACGAGTCACTGGTGATACGGGTGTGGTGCTAGCCACCTCAGGACCTGGCGCGACCAACACTGTTACCGCTATTGCCACTGCCTTTATGGATTCAGTACCAATGGTGGTTATTGCAGGACAAGTACCGAGCAGTTTAATTGGCGAAGATGCTTTCCAAGAAACCGATATGATCGGTGTATCGCGTCCTATCGTTAAGCACAGCTTTCAGGTACGTCATGCGAGCGAAATTCCAGAGATTGTCAAAAAGGCTTTTTATATCGCTGCGTCTGGTCGTCCAGGCCCGGTTGTTATTGATATCCCTAAAGATATGACTGCGCCTAATGAAAAATTTGCTTATGAATATCCAGAAGAGGTATTTGTACGTTCTTATCAGCCTTCTATCAAGGGGCATGGCGGTCAAATCAAAAAAGCCGTTGAAACGTTACTCGCAGCAAAACGTCCTGTAGTCTATGCAGGCGGCGGTGTTATTTGGAGTAAGGCTCACGAAGAGCTGACTGATCTTGCTCATCGTTTGAACTTACCCGTTACCAATACGCTGATGGGTTTGGGTACATTCCCAGGTGATGACAGTCAATTCTTAGGAATGCTGGGCATGCATGGCAGATATGAAGCCAATATGAGTATGCATCATGCGGACGTTATCCTTGCTATTGGTGCACGTTTCGATGATCGTGTGACTAATAATGTCAAAAAATTCTGCCCAAATGCCACTATCATTCATATTGATATTGACCCGACGTCTATCTCAAAAACTATTTTTACACATATTCCTATTGTAGGCGATGTGAAGTCAGTATTAACAGATATGTTAGAGATTATCGGTACTGATAAAGAGTTAGATCAGCCTGCATTATTAGATTGGTGGTCACAGATTAATGAATGGCGTAAGCGTCATGGTTTGCGTTATGACACCAGTACTGAGCATGGTATTAAACCGCAAGCTGCTGTACAGGCGTTAGATAGAGTGACTAATAGTAACGCTATTATAACGAGCGACGTTGGTCAGCATCAGATGTTTGCCGCGCTTTATTATACTTATAAAGAGCCAGGTCAGTGGCTAAATTCAGGTGGTTTGGGTACGATGGGCGTTGGCTTACCCTATGCGATGGCAGCTAAGCTTGCTCATCCTGAGCGTGATGTCGTATGTATCACCGGTGAAGGCTCTATTCAGATGAATATCCAAGAGCTATCAACGTGCCTGCAATATAATCTACCAGTCAAAATATTAAACTTAAACAATGCACAGTTGGGCATGGTGAAGCAGTGGCAAGATATGCTTTATGATGGTCGTCACGCCCAGTCTTATATGAACTCGTTGCCAGATTTTGTCAAATTAGCCGAAAGCTATGGTCACGTTGGTATCAAGATCACCGACCCTGAAACTATGGAAGCACAATTGGCTGAAGCGATGGCAATGAAAGATAAATTGGTATTTATTGACGTGTATATCGATCGTAATGAGCATGTGTATCCGATGCAAATCGCGGGGCAAACGATGCGTGATATGTGGTTATCAAAAGGGGAGCGTACCTAATGCAACAACAACATCTGATTTCGGTATTAATGGAAAACGAAGCGGGGTCGTTGTCGCGCTTGATCGGTTTATTCTCTCAGCGTGGTTATAACATTGAAACATTAAACGTTGCGCCTACAGAAGATCCGTCTATTTCACGCTTAACCTTGACTACTATTACCTCACCTGAGAAAATCGAGCAGGTCACCAAACAATTGCATAAATTGATTGAAGTGGTGAAAGTATTAAATTTATCAAATACCGTGCATGTTGAGCGCGAATTAATGCTGATTAAAGTTCGTGCGACAGGCAGTAGTCGTGATGAAATTAAACGCAGCGCGGATATCTTTCGTGCACAAATTGTCGATGTGAATGCCAATCTATACACGATTCAAATCGTTGGTGACACTGCTAAGCTTGATGGCTTTATTGACGTTATTGGGCGCGAACGTATTTTAGAAGTCGTGCGTTCAGGCGTGATTGGTATCGCTCGCGGTGAAAAAACACTCAGTGTATAATATTCGCTTTGCCGTTCGTGCTTGAATGATAAAAGCAGGAATGGTAAAAAATCATTATATATAAAACTATTTATTTCAAATTTAAAATAACGCTTATAACACGCACTGTTCTTATATAATGGCGGTGATATAAGCGTTAACTACCCATGGCTCTCCATGATTAAGGAAAAGGACTCTACTTATGAACGTTTTTTATGACAAAGACTGTGATCTATCTATTATCCAAGGCAAAAAAGTTGCTATTATCGGTTACGGCTCACAAGGTCATGCGCATGCATTGAACCTACAAGAATCTGGTGTTGATGTGACTGTTGGTCTACGTGCTGATTCAGGCTCATGGAAAAAAGCTGAAAATGCTGGCTTAAAAGTCGCTGAAGTTGCCGATGCGGTAAAAGCGGCTGACGTCGTCATGATTTTGACGCCTGATGAGTTCCAAAAAGCGCTATATCAAAACGAGATTGAACCTAACATCAAAGAGGGTGCAACCCTTGCCTTTGCTCATGGTTTTGCCATTCACTACAATCAAGTAGAGCCGCGTAGCGATCTTGACGTCATTATGGTTGCCCCTAAAGCACCTGGTCACACCGTACGTAATGAATTCGTAAAAGGTGGTGGTATTCCTGATCTTATCGCTATCTACCAAGATGCTTCTGGTCAAGCCAAACAACTAGCGCTATCTTATGCTGCTGGTGTTGGTGGTGGTCGTTCAGGTATCATCGAAACTACCTTTAAAGACGAAACTGAAACTGACCTTTTTGGTGAGCAAGCAGTACTTTGTGGCGGCGCAGTTGAACTCGTTAAAATGGGCTTTGAAACCTTAACTGAAGCCGGTTATGCACCAGAAATGGCATACTTTGAGTGCTTACATGAGCTAAAGCTTATCGTAGATCTCATGTATGAAGGCGGTATCGCTGACATGAACTATTCAATCAGTAACAACGCTGAATACGGCGAATATGTGACTGGTCCTGAAGTTATCAATGAGCAATCACGTGAAGCGATGCGTAACGCGCTAAAACGTATTCAGTCTGGCGAATACGCGAAAATGTTCATCTCTGAAGGTGCGACTAACTATCCATCAATGACTGCTCGTCGTCGTAACAATGCTGAGCATCAAATTGAAGTAACTGGTGCTAAATTGCGCGCTATGATGCCATGGATTGGTGGTAACAAAATCATTGATAAAGATAAAAACTAAATAATTATCATAAGTCATTATCAGTAGCTAGCTTAGCTATGCATACTTAAGACTGATTATTACCCATGCTATCGACTAGATAGCATGGGTTTTTTAATTGCATTGTTATGTATAAAATTTTGGTTACTTTAGCATTTAACTTGAAAAGCAGTGACAGCCACCTTATATATGAGTCCGGCATAGTGCTCGACAAGCTGACTGTTCCTTCATTTTTTATTCTTAAATAATAGGTTGTGTGTTGTGCAAATATCTTTTCCAGACTGGCTGACGCCGCAAACTGCATATATCGTTCTCAGCGCCGTAGTTGCCGTTCTGATATGGATAGAAGGCGAGATGCTCAAACGTAATGCGGGTAAATTACCCAAATCCTCATTTTTTCAGTTCAGCTCTTTAATAGATACTGCATGGTTTTTTGTCTCGACGGTCATGCTGTATATGCTTGATTTTACGCCCTTAGCCATCACCGTCCCTGCTGCTTATGGTATCTACACCGTGTTTGGATGGATTTATGGTATACGGTTGCTCAAGCGTCGTGGTATTCCTGACTCTGCTGAAGACTTGGTCGTACCGACTAAATATATTGCTTATAGCCAGTCATTTGCCCTAATATTTTTCGGATTATGTTTGCTAGTTTTGGCTGCGCCTTGGTTGCCAATAGCATTTTAGCCGCTATTTATTAAAAACCTAAGCCGAGTGAGGTCATTGATTTACTAATAACAAATGTCTATTTATTATTAGTAATAGTATATTGACCTATGGCTAGACTTATCGCTATAAAGGCTCATTCTTTAAGCTATTTACTATAAAATAACAGCAAAAATAGCTGCTCAAAAACAAACATATATTTGTGGTTTTTCTGAGAAAAATAGTTACAAAAATATCTAATTTAATATTCCGTTGTGAATAAAAAATGTTATACTGCAGATGTACTCATAGGATTTGAGACTAAAAAAATAAGATGTTGTAAAGACATTGTATAGTTTTAGCACAAGCATTTGCTTGAAAGTTAGATGAGTATATATCAATTAATCGGTGATGACACACGTCTCGCCAACAGTTAAAGAGTTAGGAAAATTTATGTCAGATAAAGTTGAAGGCACTGTAAAGTGGTTTAATGAAGCTAAAGGTTTTGGTTTCATCGCTCAAGACAACGGCGGACAAGATGTATTCGCTCACTACAGCGCTATCCAAGGTAACGGCTTCAAAACTCTAGCCGAAGGCCAAAAAGTGTCTTTCATCTTAGGTGATGGCAAAAAAGGCCCACAAGCTGAGCAAATCGAAGCTATCTAATTTTGGTTACTGTTGAGCTTGATTGATTTATCAGTCAAGTTCGATAAAACAAAATGATAAGTAAGCATTGATTACTTTGTTTGTTAAAACAAAAAAAATATTGTTTAGACTGTATAAAAAAAGCAACCTCTCATCAGGTTGCTTTTTTTTGTCAATAAAATAAGCTTAATGTTAATGTATATGTTATATAGCTGTATCAGGTGACGCACGCTCACGCTATAGCCATGCTATGGTTTCACACTGTTAAAATATCTAAAAAATGCTGAATCATAGTAAATAATAACAAAAAGTTCAGCCATTATAGTTTTACAGATGCTATAAAGTTAAAAAAGCTATAGACAGGATAATAAGAGAAGATACTAGTCGCTTGTGGTGAAATGCTATTTTTTAATAGGATACTATTTTTCATAAAATAGTGACAAATTTATGACGCATTATTCACGGCGTTGTCTTGACCTTATCAGCGTGCTCACGCAAGATAGCTAGGTCTAATAAATGAATGGTAGTAGGTTTGAGCTCAGTAGATATGACTAGTTAGATATATTGACTATTAATTGTTACGTCGATAGGTTTTACTTCAGAATATACTGATATTTTCTAATAAATACTTGCTTACTGAACCATTGCCTTGCAGTAAAATTTTAAATTCGGATGATTTAATCAGGTTGATTGATAAATTTTTAACTCATAACATTAATAAAAGAGGAATGTATGAAAGCATTAGTCGCGGTCAAGCGTGTTATCGATTATAACGTTAAAGTTCGAGTCAAAGCGGATAACTCTGGTGTAGATTTAACGAATACTAAAATGTCGATCAATCCTTTTGATGAGATAGCGGTTGAAGAAGCGGTACGTTTAAAAGAAGCGGGCGTTATTGATGAAATTATCGTTGCTTCTATTGGTCCAAAAGAATCACAAGAGCAAATCCGTGCCGCATTAGCATTGGGCGCTGACCGTGGGGTGTTGGTTCAAACCGATGCTAAGCCTTATCCGCTACAGGTCGCAAAAATTCTAAAAAGTATTGCTGAGCAAGAAGGTACTGATATTATCCTGTTAGGCAAACAAGCCATTGATGATGATAACAATCAAACGGGTCAAATGCTTGCCGCATTGATGGGTATCGGTCAAGGAACATTCGCGTCAGAAGTGAAAGTTGCAGGCGATACCGTCAATGTTACTCGTGAAGTAGATGGTGGGCTACAAACGGTCGCTCTAGCGCTACCTGCGGTGATTACGACTGACTTACGCTTGAATGAACCACGCTACGCTAAGCTACCAAACATCATGAAAGCGAAGAAAAAGCCACTAGATGAAAAAACGCCAGCTGATTTTGGTGTTGATATGACGTCTAAGCAAGAAGTGATTAAAGTTGTTCCACCTGCTGAGCGTAAAGCCGGTATCAAGGTAGGTTCAGTTGATGAGTTGATTGATAAGCTCAGAAATGAAGCAAAAGTAATTTAAGCTTTTGTGACGATGCGCATCGGACGATGAGACCTTTAGCGCTATTTTTTGAAGCTGTGTGACAACCTGAAAAAATAAATAAAGGATAAGAATAATGGCAATTTTGGTATATGCAGAACATGACAATGCCAGTCTAAAAAAGGCAACTTTAAATACAATCGCTGCTGCTAAGCAAATGGGTGATGAGGTTCATGTCTTAGTCGCTGGACGTGGTAATCAAGCGGTTGCGGACGAAGCGGCAAAGGCTGAAGGCGTCAGTAAAGTACTACTTGCTGATAACGCGGCTTATGAACATCAAATGGCAGAAAATATCGCCCTATTAGTGGTAAGTATCGCAGACGGTTACAGTCATATTATTGCACCTGCTACTACGACTGGCAAAAACTTTATGCCGCGTGTTGCCGCTTTACTTGATGTCAGTATGATATCTGATATTACTGCTGTCATTGATGCGCACACCTTTGAACGCCCTATTTATGCCGGTAATGCCACGGCAACAGTAAAAACAACTGAAGATAAAATTGTGTTGACTGTACGTACCACAGGTTTTGATCCAGTAGCCGATACAGGTGGTACAGCTACTATTGAAACCATTGATAATGTGCAAGAGTCTGGTAAGGCAAGCTTTGTTAACGAAGAAATGGCAAAATCTGACCGTCCAGAATTAACCTCTGCTAGAATCGTGGTATCAGGTGGTCGTGCATTGGCAAATGGCGAAAACTTCACTAAATACATTGAGCCGTTGGCAGATAAGCTTGGTGCTGCTATTGGCGCATCGCGCGCTGCTGTTGATGCCGGCTATGTACCTAATGATATGCAGGTCGGTCAAACGGGTAAAATCGTTGCGCCAGACTTATATATTGCCGCTGGTATTTCAGGCGCTATTCAGCATTTAGCGGGTATGAAAGACTCTAAAGTTATCGTTGCAATTAACAACGATTCAGATGCGCCTATCGCCAGTGTGGCTGATTATTTCTTAGAAGCGGATTTATTTACAGCGCTACCTGAATTGACCAGCAAGCTTTAATTATTATTGTATAATTCTCTGAATATTGTATAACTCTCTCAATAAAAAAATCCCGCTATTTTTAATAGCGGGATTTTTTATGCTTAAAGAAATATTATAATTAACTATATTGGCGTTGACGTAATGTTTCATACAGACATAACGAGCCAGCGATAGCGACATTCAAGCTTTCTTGACCATTGGGCTGCGGTAGTGCAATAGGTGTTGCACATTGCATCAGCTCAGCGCAAACGCCTTGCCCTTCGTGCCCCATTATCCATGCCATTGGCGCACGCAAATCATGCTCATAAATCAAGGTATCGGTGTGTGAACTGGTGGCAAACAACGGCACTTTGACATAGTCTAAGATATCAGCGTTACTTAACCCTTCATAGACCGTCAAAGCAAACTGCGCCCCCATACCTGCTCGTAAGGTTTTGGGTGACCATGCTTGTGCTGTGGCACTGGTGCATAGGATGGTGTTAATACCAACGGCGGCGGCAGTACGTAGCAGCGTGCCAACATTGCCACTGTCTTGCACATCGTTAAGAATGAGACAATCCTCATGAATCGCCGCCAAACGTGGCGTTGGTATGGTGACTATCGCCATAATGTCAATGCCTGTACCTAAACTGCGAATACTGGTATACAACGCATCGGACAAGGTTAAGATAGGCGTATAGGTCGGCAAACGCGTTAAAATTTGCTGCACCTCGCTATGCGTTTGTGCGGATTCTGCGACCAAAATTTGTACAAACGGATAATCACTACGCAAGGCGGCATCAATTAAATGCGTACCTTCGAGTACGGTCAGTCCCAGTTTTTTACGCTGACGAGCTTGGGTCAATAACGCTTTTGCCAGTTTTACCGTTTGGTTCTTATCTGAGGTAATCAGCTCATTAAAATACGATGTCATAGCAGACCAATTAAAAGTAAATAGAGGTGAAGATAGCTTATGTAAAGTAAGGTTTATTTATCTGCATGCTGCAAATGTAAGTCTCTGACATAGTTAACTTCATTTTTGCTACCGAGTACCACAGGCACGCGCTGATGAATATCGGTAGGTTCAATATCAAGGATACGATTGACAGCGTCAGTTGCGCCGCCACCTGCACGTTCAATGAGTAAACTCATCGGATTGGCTTCATACATCAGACGCAGTTTACCGGCTTTGTGTGCATATTTGGTGTCGAATGGATAGGTGAATAATCCACCACGGCATAAGATACGATGCACATCACCAACCATCGCAGCAACCCAGCGTGTATTAAAGTCGCGACCGCGAACACCTACTTCGCCAGCAATTAACTCATCAATATATTGTTGCATTGGTGCAAGCCAGTAGCGATAGTTTGAGCTATTCACCGCATATTCACTGGTGTCTGCATCGATTTGCACGTTATCATTTATTAAAATATAGTCACCGCTATCTGGGTCTAGGCTAAACATGACGACATTATCTGCAACGGTTAACGCCAGCATTGTCGATGTGCCATATAATAAATAGCCTGCGGCAAGTTGTTGATTGCCCGCTTGTAAGAAATCGCTATTTTCACTGTTTTGACCTTGACGCTGATACGGCAGAATTGAAAAAATAGTGCCCACTGCCATATTGATATCAATGTTTGACGAGCCATCAAGTGGGTCGAATAATACCAGTAAACTACCATCGGCATTGGCAGGCGTTGCGTTATCTAGCTCTTCTGATGCCACACCTGCGCAATGAGCATTTTTAGATAACGCATCAAGCAGTAAATCATTGGCAAGTACATCGAGCTTTTTTTGGTCTTCGCCTTGGACGTTTTGATTACCGGCTTCGCCTAAAATATCCGCTAACGCCCCTTTTCTCAGGAGTTGCGAGATGGTTTTGCCAACGTCAGTAATGGTGGTAATAACATCACTTAACGCAGGGTCAGAGGCATGATTGTTTAGATAATGGGCTAGGGTGGTCATAACAGTTCCTGATACATGAGATGATAATTAAAAAGTAAAAAATAATATTAGAAGTTAAAATAAGCCAAAATAAAGCTGCAAACTTGGTAAATACACAAATAGCCATCGCGGTATCTTTGTCCTGACCACAAAATCAGCTACACTATATCTATTATTATCTGTCATTTGCTTAGGCGTGCCGTCCATCATAATTCATACCGATTTAGCACAGCGTCTTATGCTACTGTGGTGAAGTGTAGCAAATAAGTGCTGAAATGTCCTCGTATCTATGATGATGGTCAGGGTCATATATGAATAAGTAACCGTGATTGACTCAATATAAACCAACGATAAAGACTGACCATTATGACAACTTCTGAAAAAAATAGTGCTAAAAATACAGTCTCACCGACTGAATACGCTAAATTCGACCATAATACCATTCATCAAAAGCTGAATAAGTCGTTAAGTCGCCCGCAGTTAAACAGCGATGGCAGTATTCGGCATTTTTTAGGGGTGGAAGGTCTAAATAAAGCCCAGTTACAAGCGATTATTGCCAAGGCAGAAACGTTCTTTGATGATAAGGGTCAGCTGATTAATAGCCCTGAGCTTGAAGGTTGTACGGTCATGAATTTATTTTTTGAACCGTCAACGCGTACCCGTACTACCTTTGAAGTGGCAGAAAAGCGTTTAGGCGCTAATGTGCTAAACATTGATATTGAGCGCTCTAGCACCAAGAAAGGTGAGAGCCTACGCGATACGTTGTGGAACTTGCAGGCGATGACCGCTGATATCTTTGTGGTACGACATTCGGCATCGGGCGCGGCACATTTTATGGCAACAGAAGTTACCCCTGATATTGCGATTATCAATGGCGGCGACGGCTGGCACGCGCATCCGACCCAAGGTATGCTCGATATGCTGACCATTCACCGTGAAGCGCCGCGTCCGTTTGAAGAGTTATCGGTGGCGATTGTCGGTGATATTAAGCATTCACGCGTAGCACGTTCGGATATTAGCGCTTTGCAAACTTTAGGTGTTAAAGACATTCGGGTTTGTGCGCCACGTACGCTATTGCCCAAAGGTATGGCACGCTTTGGCGTAAAAGTTTATGAAGATATGGACAGCTGTGTGACCGATTGTGATGTCATCATGGGGCTGAGAATACAAAATGAGCGTATTGGTTCGCCACTATTAGCCTCGTCTAATGAATATTATAAGCATTATGGCATTACACCAGAGCGCGTCGCGTTGGCTAAGCCTGATGCCATCGTGATGCATCCAGGACCCATGAACCGTGGGGTTGAGATTGCTTCGAGTGTCGCAGACGGTGCGCAGTCAGTGATTCTGACGCAGGTAAATAACGGTATTGCCATTCGTATGGCGGTATTGTCGCTGGCAATGGAAGGGCAGCGTGCGCATCAAGCCGCTGGAAAATGATAACCAATGCGAAAACGTTAAAAGTATGGCAAGCCTAAAGTATTAATGATGCCGACCAAGTTCTATTGAATGTGGCGGATTTATTTTATAAGCAACTTGCCCACTTTATCATTTTATTTTATTTTTATTGTTACGGTAATAAAGCTCATGACCAATGTTATAACCCCGAATGCCCCGATGTTAGACTTACTTCCTAAAGTATTCAAAGAATCATTACCAAGCGCGGTCACTGCTCAGCTGGCAACTGAACATGAAACGTGGCTACTACCGCCGTTGGTTGATTTGTGCGCGCGCTTGCGTGAACCGGGACAACAGCAGCACGGAACGCTTGCTTCAGAAGGCAAGGCGGCACGCGCGAATGGATTTTTACACGTTGTTATTCCACCTGACACCAATCCCATTTTAGAGAACGGCTCACTGCTTAAAGGTTTGCGTGAGCGTGCGCTTGAGGATGGTGGGATTTATCTGCATGTTCTCGGCGCATTGACCGCAGGACTGGAAGGCGAACGTCCATCTAATATTGCCGGTCTTAAAAAAGGCGGTTGTATTGCCGTCTCAAACGCCCGCCAACCTTTTGCGAATGATATGGTGTTGCTAAGAACGCTTGAATACGCGGCAACTTTTGGGATGAAAGTATTCTTTTATCCTGATGAGCCGAGCTTATCAAAGGGCGGTGTGGCTCACGAAGGTTATATTGCCTCTTACCATGGTCTGCAAGGGATTCCATGGATTGCCGAAACTGTGGCGCTATCGACACAACTTTTGATGGTAGAAGAAACGGGTATAGCTGCTCATTTTAGCCAATTAAGTTGTAAGTCTTCAGTGGAGCTCATGCGTTGGGCAAAAGGTAAAAATTTACCGGTGACTTGTGATGTTGCCATGCATCAGCTACATTTAACCGATGATAATTTAGAAGGCTTTAACGCCCAAGCTTACGTGTTGCCACCTTTACGCAGTAACACCGATCAGCAAGCATTGCGTCGAGGATTAACTGATGGCACTATTGATGCGATTTGTAGTCATCATGAGCCGCTAAATAGTACGGCGAAGAAAGCACCGTTTGCCGAAAGTACCGCAGGTATATCAAACCTAGATACCTTTATGGCGCTGGCGTGTCAATTGGTACGTGATGACGTGCTTACGGTAGCGCAATTGGTAGATAAAATTTGCCTTAACCCAGCAAAAATCGCAGGTATCGACGCACAGTATGAAAGTATTGGTGGTGCAGTATTGGTCGATCCTAACCTTGAGTGGCAAGTAACGGCAGATACCATGCTATCAAATGGTAAAAACACGCCATTTTTCAATCAGCAATTGCAGGGTAAAGTTGTGGAGACGTTCTTTGGCTAATTTGCCCCCACAGGACGACAAACAGCAATCGTCCTCGCTGGATAAAAGTCATGGCATAAACTGCAATGATAATAAACCACATAGCGAATCTAGCGAATCTATTAAGGCAGTTGCCATTTATGAGATTGTTAAAGGTGTGGGCGCACTATTAGGAGCGAGTGCTTTATGGTTTTGGCATACCGATCTTGAGCGTTGGCTTGCGACTGCGACGCATACTTGGCAGCAGAAATTTGGTCAGTTTTTGGCACCTCAAGTCGACAGTACGGTGCAAATCGCGCAGCAAGCCAGTAAAAACTGGCCACTATTTTTATTATTAATTTTCGCTTATGCCAGTTTACGTTTCATTGAGGCTTATGGCTTATGGCAAGATAAAACGTGGGCATATTGGTTTAGTGTCATTGGTTATGGCATATTTATTCCCATTGAACTTTACTATTTAGTCACTAGCCCATTTGACTGGTTTAAGTTGGGTATTTTTCTATTAAACATTATCATCGTTATCGTGGTTTATCGTAATATGAAACGCAAAGGTTTGATATAAAGTTTTAAGTTTTGCCTGACAGATGATATTAATAATAAAAAGCCAGCACAAAGAAACTCTCTTTAATGCTGGCTTTTTTATGGATTAAGAAAATGTTTACTTAAACGTTTTCTGGCTTCTCAGTAGGGCAAATGGTTTTGGCGACTTTGCCAATACTTAAACCTTGTACCAAAATTGAGAACACTACGACCGCATAAGTTAGTGCCAATAAAATATCGCGCTCCGTACCTGACGGTAGCTGTAATACCAAAGCAACCGAAATACCTCCGCGTAAACCACCCCAAGTAAGTACCTTCCATGCACCTATTGGTAGGTTAAGTTGGTGTCTAAAAGTTCTAGTGGTCATACCGACCACAATAAGCCGCGCCAATAGGGCAATAATGATGGTCAAACCTGCCGCCATAAATAAATTACCAGAATACGCTATCATTACCACTTCAAGGCCGATTAAGACAAACAAAATCGCATTTAAAATTTCATCAATTAATTCCCAAAACAGATCAATATAGTGGCGCGTCTTGTCACTCATTGCCAATTCGCGCCCACGGTTACCAACCATTATCCCCATCATCACCATAGCCAAAGGTCCTGACAGATGCCAATGGCTTGCCAGCGCATAGCCACCTATGACGCCTGCCAGTGTTAATAGCACCTCTTCTTGATAGCTATCAATACTTTTGAGCATATAATATAAAATTGTGCCCAACCCTAAACCAAAGACAATACCGCCACCAGCTTCGACAGCCAACGTATGCACTACGTCATTAGCTGTTGGAATGTCACCACTAGATAAAATTCCTAGTAATAGTACAAAGATGACCACACCAACACCATCGTTAAACAAGGATTCGCCTGCAATGACCGTCTCAATACTTTTTGGCGCGCCTGCTGAGGCTAATATACCCATGACCGCAATCGGATCGGTAGGAGAGATTAAGGCACCAAATAATAGACACCAAATATAAGAGATATCAAAACCAAACAGTGGCAGCATAAAATAAATGGCAGTCGCAATAAGTACAGCAGAGAGCACAGTGCCAAAAAAAGCAAGAATACCGATAGGCAACTTATAGCGCTTTAAGTCCCCAATATTGACGTGTAAAGCCCCTGCAAACAGGAGCATGGATAGCATTCCATCCAGTAAAACCTCTGTAAAATCAAGCTGATTTAATAAGCTAACTTCATAATCAATCAGCTGATCAAACCCTAAAAACCCTAAAAATATGGCGCCAATAGACAGTAATATAGAGATGACCATCACCCCAATCGTCGTTGGTAAACCAATAAAGCGGTGATTGATATAGGTTAGTAAGGCGGTAATAGATAAAAAGATAGCACTAATATCGAGCACGGTCATGCCAGTTGTAGATGCCATGGAAAGAGTCTCAGATTGCGGTAGAAATTACTCCAAGACTAATGCTTGTACGGATAGTATGCAGTGCTTATTTTGTTATTCCATGGACGCTTAGCTGAATCAGGCTTGTAGCACTTTATTGTAATACAAGCCATTAGTACTTCTTTCTACTGACTAATTATGAGATTCTGGATTATCCGCTTCAGTGATAATGTTGCCTTTACTATCGTTTTTACTCGACCTAGTTGTTGGTCCAGTATCTCTACTACGGCTGCTGTTATCCTCTGGAAGTACTGCTTCATGATTATGGTTGTCATAAACCACATCGCTGTCTTTGTCATAAGCTTCTGCCTCGAAGCGCGGCGTATTTTTGTTAGTTGAACTATGAGGTTTGGCGTTATCTTTATTATCTGTTGATGATTTTTTGCGCGGTTCGCTTTGAGCAAAGATGTCCGCTAACGGCAAATTGAGCTGTTGTTTGGCGCAGGCTTCCGTATTTTCAAAGCGACCGACTAGCAATCCGAGCCAAGGCTGTTGGTCTTCTTGTCTCATCTCATCCAATTCATCTTTAATCGGCAACGGATAAGGTAGAGTACGATAAAAATCCCATAACGTCATATTACTCAAATCTTTTTTCAGCACATACTCGTCTTTTTCAGTCATGGTAATGAGTTTGCTGTCTTCAAGATAGTTAATATAGGTGTACCATTTTGGCAACTCCTTACGACCCAACACATCTCGCAGCTGTTGCTCGCTAACTGAATCGCCTTTTAAGTGGTTGGTATACACTAAATTAAGCATATCCAGTAAGCTCAGCAAAGGATGACGCGGATACACTTCTTGAGTGCCAAAAATGGTCAAGGTATAACTGATTTCAACACCCAATAAAATTAAGTTCCATGCCAAATAGATCCAAAGTAATAAAATTGGGATTGCCGCAAATGCGCCATAGATAGCTTCATAGCTGGTAAAGTTGCTCATGACCGTACCAAAACTATACTTTAGTAACTCAAACATGATTGCCACAAAAACACCGGCAATAACCGCATTTTTCACCGGCACTCGTGCTTTTGGAATAAACCAATACATGGCAATAAAACCAGCGACGGTGATGGCAATGGATACCACTTGTACCCAAAATGACCAATCAATGCCATATCCAGCGATTTGCCGATTTAAAAAGCTCAAGCTTTGCACGGTACTCGACACAATAAAGACGGTGCCCAACAATAAGGGTCCTAAGGTGACAATCGCCCAGTAGCGCAACATACTTTTGATACCACCAGAGCGCTCTTCCACCCGCCAAATCTGATTAAAGGCGCGTTCAATCGTGGTCAATGTCATAATGGCAGTAACAAATAAAAATATCGCCCCAATAGCCGTTAAGTTAGTAGATTTTTCAGCAAAGCTATTGATATATTTGCTGACTTGTAAGCTTGATTGTGGCAATAAATTACTATAAATGATCTCATAAATTTGTGCTCGAACGGTTGCCAGTGCGGGTACAGACGACAAAATCATCAGCAATACTGTCAGTATTGGTACAATGGACAGCATGGTGGTGTAAGTAAGAGAGGCGGCTTTTTGTTGGCAATTGTCTTCAAGAAAATGCTTGGTTAAAAAGCGCAAAAACTGAAACCAACGCTGTTGTAAGAAAGGGAGTTTTTTGAGTAAGTTTTCCATGTTGACCGTCTAAGAGCGATAAGAAGTAGCAACAGTGTAGCAAAAATAGGAGTACGGAATCTGCCAATGAATTGTATTGAAATGCAAAGTAGTTTGTTAAGTGATATTTGCATGTCAGCTTATGAGTCGGGCATAATGTAGACATAAATATTCCCTATTAACCCTTATTAGCACAAGCTGACTGGCATCGCTAATTTAATGTATTACTGTAATGCTATCAATTAGGACGTAAATATATCTAATGCCGAACCATTCTGATAATAGTGATAACGTTAATGTTAATACTAAAGCCACTAGCGCGACCACTAACCATTCTTCTATTCCTAAAAAAACGGCTACGGTGGACAAAGTAAATAAGCCTATCGCTTCCATGCAGCAACGCTTGATGCTCACGTGGTCAGTGTGGCTTGTGTATCGGCTGCTAGGTTTGCCCATTTTGATTAGTATGCTTAATCAGACGCATCCTGATATTATCGGTGGTATTGCATGGCAAGGGCTATGGCTGATCCCTGCGTTTATCGTAACACCGTGGATGTTACGGGGACGCTCACCTTATGCGTTATTAGTGGCGAGTATGCTCATTTTGGTTTATTTGGGTGCTAGTGGCGTGGTATTGTTTACGCGGGTTTATGGTAGTAGCGGACTTGAAATTATCGTTTATGTGGCTGATTTTGTATTATTGTTATTGATTAATACGTGGTTATTTATGCTGTTAAAACGACTGCCTTCAATGAATAATGTAATAAAAAAACCGCGTTCACACTAACGGTTTATTGCTCAATAAAAATTACTTAAAAAAAGCGGCAGCCTGATTTGGGCTACCGCTTTTTTTATTTATCATTGTTATTTATCACTACAGATACATTGAAGGTGAATAAGATAAAAATTAGATTCATTGCACTTTAATTAACTTTGGTCAATTCCAAATCCATTTTTTTGCCATCGTTAATTTGGCTCACTTTCACAGGCAAATAATCTAAGCTTGGCGCAAGCCAAAAGCTGGTCGAGCGGCTGTTGTCATCGTGAATCCGGTCAACACGTACGGTATCAAAAGTACCGGCAGGAACGGTTATTTTAGTATTGCCAGATTTTTTAAACGGTGTTTTTTCGACTTTATCGTGTTTCGCCATATAATAGTTACCAGAGAATTTACCATTTAATAAATCCTGACGAATTTGCATCTCTAAGCTTAAATCATCAAAGGCTTGCTGTGCCATGCTCAGGTTGACCGTTTTACCTTTATAGCTGCTCGAAACTTGTTTTTTACCTGCATTAAAATTCAGATTATGAGTACGCCCAATGCCGAATAACTTATAAGTAGTACTGGCTTGTGTGGGAATCACGTTATTGCCTGCAATCGTAAAAGCGCTACTTTGTGACGCGGTTGCCACACCAGCAACGCGTGCTTTAACGTCATATTTCCAGTTATTACCTGACTTATTTAAAGTGCGGGTTGCCGTACCTTTATATTTGTCTTCAATGGTAAAGTTATAGTCAGCATTTGAAGGCTGAATAGTTTTTGCGCTGGCAAGACTAGGCGCAGCCATACTCAATGCGCTAATAGCAGCAATACTCGCTCCCGCTGTCAACGCTGACAAGAGCTTATACTTGCTAGGTTTTTCTTGAATAGACTGGTCATTTACGATTTTTGGTGAATTCATTATTATTCCTTTATTGGTTTTACGCTATCACTATTGTTGATAATGCTTGTAAGTATTTTGGTCAATATTATTAGTAGCCACTATGATGGTTATACTCTGTTACATTTTCAAGGATAGCTAGGCGTAAGGTCGTTGAGTATTTGTTGCTAATGTTGCGCAAACGCTAGTGTTGTTGCTGTAGGTAGCGAGCGGTGGCTAAGGCTATTACTTACTTTATTTAAACGCTTATATTTCTCAAGTAATCACTATCAAGGAATCACTATCAAGTCTATATTTTACAACTTATAAAGATTTGGGCTTTGATTAAAAATAATGGTTATACGGATGAATCACTTATTTTAGAGCGTATTCTTATAAAATTTATGCCTTTACTCTTGAAGCGCACTCCTATTGCCCCCATTTTTGGGAACAAGCTCAATACTTATCTTGAATCGTCTATGATGAACAGAGTGTCAGTATTGAGACCATGAACTCAAATAAATCCTTTATTTATCTAACCAACTTTTGGAGTGATATCGATGAACATTCGTCCTTTACATGACCGTATTGTCGTCCGCCGCATAGAAGAAGAAACAAAAACGGCTGGTGGTATTTTGCTTCCTGGTTCTGCACAAGAAAAACCTTCACAAGGTGAAGTATTGGCAACTGGTAACGGTCAGATTCGTGATAACGGCGACACGCGCGCGCTAGACGTAAAAGTCGGCGACAAAGTATTGTTCGGTCAATATGCTGGTCAAACCGTAAAAGTTGACGGCGAAGAACTATTGATTATGAAAGAAGCTGATGTATTGGGTGTATTAGAAGGTTAATTTATTAATTTTAATAAATAACACTCTTAACTGTATTATCAAATCATTCAATTGTATTCTCATACTTATAATAGTGGAGTAATTTAACATGGCAAAAGACGTAAAATTCGGCATTGATGCCCGTAAACAAATGATGGACGGCGTAAACGTTCTAGCAAACGCAGTACGTGTAACCTTAGGCCCTAAAGGTCGTAACGTCGTTATCGATAAATCATTTGGCGCGCCTACCATCACTAAAGATGGTGTGTCGGTTGCTAAAGAAATCGAGCTTGAGAACAAATTTGAAAACATGGGCGCTCAGCTTGTACGTGAAGTGGCTAGCCGCACCAATGATGTCGCTGGTGATGGTACGACTACTGCGACCGTATTGGCTCAGTCAATCTTGCAAGAAGGCATGAAGTCAGTTGCTGCTGGCATGAATCCAATGGATCTAAAACGCGGTATCGATAAAGCGGTTCGCGCGGCTGTTGAGCAAATTCATTTGCTATCAACCCCAGCTGACGATTCAAAAGCGATTGCTCAAGTTGGTTCTATCTCAGCTAACTCAGACACTAAAATTGGTGAATTAATTGCTGAAGCGATGGAAAAAGTCGGTAAGCAAGGCGTTATCACGGTTGAAGAAGGTTCAAGCTTTGAAGATACCTTGGAAGTTGTGGAAGGTATGCAGTTTGACCGTGGTTATATCAGCCCGTATTTTGCTAACAAACAAGACAGCTTGACTGCTGAGTTTGAAAATCCATACATCTTGCTTGTTGATAAAAAAATCAGCAATATCCGTGAAATCGTGCCATTACTTGAACAAGTTATGCAACAAAGCAAGCCATTGCTAATCATTGCTGAAGACGTAGAAAACGAAGCATTGGCAACGTTAGTTGTGAATAACATGCGTGGCGGCTTAAAAACTTGTGCGGTAAAAGCACCAGGTTTTGGCGATCGTCGTAAAGCAATGCTTGAAGATATCGCGACTTTAACTGGCGGTACGGTTATCTCTGAAGAGATTGGTCTGAGCCTTGAGACGGCGACACTTGAGCAATTGGGTACGGCTAAAAAAGTCACTATCGGTAAAGAAAACACCGTCATCGTTGATGGCGCTGGAAACTCTGCTGATATCGAAAACCGCGTTGAATCTATCAAACGTCAAGTTGAAGAATCAACGTCTGATTACGATAAAGAAAAGCTTCAAGAGCGTATGGCGAAACTTGCTGGCGGCGTTGCCGTTATCAAAGTTGGCGCTGCAACTGAAACTGAAATGAAAGAGAAGAAAGATCGCGTTGATGATGCGCTACATGCCACTCGTGCCGCGGTTGAAGAAGGCGTTGTACCTGGTGGTGGTGTAGCCTTGGTTCGTGCAATGAATGCATTGTCTGAACTACGTGGTGATAATGATGACCAAAACGCGGGTATCAATATCTTACGTCGCGCAATGGAAGCCCCATTACGTCAAATCGTGACTAACTCAGGCGAAGAAGCGTCAGTAGTAGTGAACGAAGTGAAGAGTGGCAGCGGTAACTACGGTTACAACGCAGCTTCTGGCGAGTATGGCGATATGCTAGAGATGGGCATCCTTGATCCAGCCAAAGTAGCACGTTCAGCGCTAGAAAATGCGGCATCTGTTGCAGGCTTAATGCTAACGACCGAAGTCATGATTACTGATTTGCCACAAGGCGATGACGGTATGGCTGGCATGGGCGGTGCTGGTGGAATGGGCGGTATGGGTGGAATGGGCGGCATGATGTAAGCTGCACTAACCCCAATATTCCCATTAGCTAAAAATCATCAGTGATAGATATTGATGATAACTGCTAAGAAAAAGCCCCAACTCAATGAGCTGGGGCTTTTTTAATGTGCATTACAATAGCTTAGTTAAACTCTCTAAATTATAATGAATTAAAATAAATATTTATATAAAGGGATAGTTATGCAAACCACCTTTAATGAGTTTTGTTCAAAGTCTTTTGAATTTCGTGAGGCACTGTTAAGAGAAACTAAGAATGTTTCGACATTTGAGGAACTTAAACACAAAGATATAGCTACTCTGGTTTTGGCCGATATATCTTCAGAACATGGCCATGCCATTCATATTTTAGCGAAGAATCGTTGCAGTGTTTCAGCAAGTAGCTTATTACGTTTACAGTTTGAATCTTTATTAAGAGCAAAGTGGCTTTACTGGATAGCTTCTAATGATGTTATTGAGAGGTTTAATAAACCTTTAAATGAGCAGAATGTAAAGCAAGCCGAAAAACGAATACCTACAATTAACGTTATTTTATCCGAACTTGAGGTTAAAGTAGAAGAAGGCAAGGTTCCTAAAAAAGCATTAATGCTAATGCAAGAATTTAAAGATATGGCTTTAAAAGCTTCTAACTCATATGTTCATAGTGGTATGCATGCATTTTCTAGAAGAAAAGATTGGTTTCCAGAACCCTTAATGATTCAGATTCTACAGAACTCTAATGGACTAGAAGCTTTAAAAGCAATGTTACTTGCGACATTAGTCGAATCTAATGAAATAATGCAAGAAGTACTTAATCTCCAATATGTTTATTTAGATTGTTTACCAATGCATACACCTGAAATTATGGATAGATTCTACGGTATATCATGATAAAATCTTGAAGAATTAGGTCGTATTAAAATGTTAGAAGAAGGGCTGATCACTGAGCACTCTCATCCCTTCTAAATACCCACGTCTTATCATCAGACGCATCCGCACAATAATAATATCCTGCCAAATCAAACGTCTTAAGCTGCTCAACGTCGGTCAATTTATTATCAGCGGCATATTTCACCATCAGTCCGCGTGCTTTTTTGGCATAAAAGCTAATAACCTTATACGTGCCATTTTTTTCATCTTCAAAGCGTGGCGTAATAATTTCTACTTTTAGCGCTTTCTTTTTGACCGCTTTAAAGTATTCATTCGACGCTAAATTAATCAATATTTTATCGTCATTATCTGGCTGACTTTCTTTAATACGTTTATTCAATAGTGCGGTAATTCGCGTATCCCAAAATTCATACAGATTATCACCGCGCTCATTTTTAAGCTTAGTGCCCATCTCTAATCGATAAGGTTGGATTAAATCTAAAGGCTTTATCAACCCATATAATCCTGACAAGATTCCTAAATGATTATTTAAATACAGCATGGTGTCTTTATCCATGTCATAGCTATCAAGCCCTGTATAGACATCGCCGTCAAATAAATAAGCGGCGGGCTTTGCGTTATCTGTTGTGAACGGCACTTGCCAATTCTGATTACGCTCAGCGTTTAGCGTCGCGAGCTCAGAGGAGATATGCATCAGCTCTTGTAAATCTAATGGGTCTTTATTTTTAAGCTGTTTGATGAGCGCCGCCGCTTCAGTAATCAGAGCGGGCTGACTGTAATGATTGGCAATATCTAAGGGTACAGCGTCGGTTTCGTTTAAGGATTTAGCAGGGGATAGGACAAAATACATAGGTATGCCTTGTGTTGAATAGGATGTGCCTACCATACCATAAAGCGTGTATTAGCTATACCAATCTGCCTATGAGATAAACGCTGTAAGGCTTTGGATGATTTATCTTATGGCGTGCTAACTATAACGAACGTAAAAGTAAAACCTTCCAAATATAGCAATAAAAGTTATGAAAGTGGCATAAATCCTTAACTTTTTATTTTACTTAGTGGTCATCAATAAGCGATGAAAGTTAGCAAATGATGTCTCTATAATAAAAAGGTGTGATGATAAAGAAACATCTCATTTATTTAATTGATAGTTGGCGAATTTATTCTTGGTGTAAACCGCAGCCAAAATCTTTTAAGGGCGCATTATTTTATAAAAGTACGTTGTGGTGAGTTATTTTGCTTATTGATAGGTATCTATGCAGATAGACGTTCCTAAAATAGTCCGTAAATATCAGGAGATGATATGAAAATTGGTGTGATTAGTGCAGATATCGCCCATGAAAACCGTGTGGCGCTCACTCCAGACGCGGTCAGAAAGCTGCGTAAGTTTGGGTTTGAGGTGATGGTGCAGTCAGGTGCAGGTCAAGCCGCTTATTATTCTGATGATAGTTATCAAGCAGCAGGCGCAATGATTGCCAGTAGTGGCGCTGATGTGATTGCTAATGCGCAAATCATCACTACCGTACAGGACTTGCCAACGACGATTATGGATAGCTTGATATCTGGGCAAATAGTCATCGGTATGCTAGACCCTTATCGTAATACTCAGCTTGAAACGTATGCTGAAAAAGGCGTCACTGCCTTTGCCATGGAGTTGCTACCGCGCACCTTGTCACGTGCGCAGAATATGGATGTGCTGTCATCGCAGGCGAATCTTGCCGGTTATAAAGCCGTATTGTTGGCGGCTAATGAATATACGCGTCCTTTTCCGATGTTTATGACCTCGGCGGGTACAGTCAAGCCAGCTAAAGTGGTTATTTTGGGCGTTGGGGTTGCAGGTTTACAAGCCATTGCCACGGCTAAGCGTTTAGGCGCGGTGGTTGAAGCCAGTGACCTGCGTCCTGATGCCAAAGAACAGGTGGAATCGCTTGGTGGTAAATGGCTCGATGTACCGATGAGCGCAGATGAAGCGCAAAAAGCCAAAGCAACAGGCGGCTATGCCTGGATACCGTCAGAGCAATATATTAAAGACCAAGCCGCGGTGGTGGATAAGGCAGTAACTGCTGCTGATATCGTGATTACTACGGCGCAAATCCCTGGCAGGCAAGCACCGCGCTTGGTACATCAAGCAACGATTGTCAAAATGAAAGCAGGTTCGGTGCTGATTGATATGGCAGCTGGAACGGGTGGGAATGTTGAAGGCAGTGTCGCAGATGAAACGATTACTACAGAGAATGGCGTGCGTATCGTTGGGGCTAGTAATATTCCATCGATGCTCGCAGCGCAAGCGTCCGATTTTTATGCCAATAATTTGCTTAATGTCATCACAACTTTAATATCTACTGATAACAATAATAGTTGTGATAATCCATCAACCAACAGCCTAAGCATTAATATCAATATGAAAGACGAAATCCAAGGCGCATTGGCAGTCACTCATGAAGGTCAAGTCAGGATCGCCAAGCGTTAAACGTCATAAAAGCCCCATAATCAAGCGATATGTACTCATAAATACCAGTAAGTGGTCATAAATATATTTTTAGGAGGATAAGATGATTGCGACTGTTTTAACGGCGACACCAGCCAGTGAAGTCATGAATAGCACGCCTTTTGTAGCGATTTTTACCGTATTTGTATTGGCTGTTTTTGTTGGCTATTACGTGGTTTGGGGCGTCACGCCTGCGTTGCACACCCCATTAATGGCGGTGACCAACGCCTTATCCAGTATTGTCATTGTTGGCGCCATGCTCCAAACCGTGACTATCGATGGCTCTATGTTTACCGCCACCAGCTTGCTTGGCACTTTTGCAGTATTTTTAGCCAGTATTAATATTTTTGGTGGTTTTGCGGTTACTGAGCGTATGCTCTCCATGTTTAAACCCAAAGCTAAAAAAGCCGCAGTGGTTACGACTGAAAGTGGAGGTGATGCATGAGCGATTTAACCCCATTAGTAGATATGAATGTGATTGCGGCAAATGCGGATTGGTTTTATTTAATCGGTGCCATCCTCTTTGTCTTAACTTTACGTGGTTTATCTAGTCCAAAGACCGCTATTCGTGGTAATCGCTTGGGTATGGTAGCAATGGCGATAGCTGTGCTAACTACCTTTTTCTTGGCAGAAGGACCAGTATTGTGGTTAATTATTGCTGCCATGATACTGGGCGCAATTGTCGGATTATGGAAAGCCAAAACAGTCGCCATGACCCAGATGCCGGAAACGGTCGCATTGATGCACTCGTTTGTGGGTTTGGCAGCGGTAGCAATTGCCTTAGCTACTGTCTTACATACAGAACAAGCACATAGTACGGTGGCGCGGTTAGAGTTATTTATCGGCTGTTTTATCGGTGCGATTACTTTTTCCGCATCCGTTTTCGCTTTTGGCAAATTGGCGGCAAAAAACTGGGCAAAAACCTTAGTTGGCAATTGGGTCAAGCCCGTCCAAGCACTCTTGTTTATCGCGATGATAGGTTTTGGCGTACTCTACTTTACGACCGATTCACTACCCGCATTTTATGCCATGGCTAGCATCGCTATTATATTTGGTTGGATGTGGATTGCGCCTATCGGTGGCGGCGATATGCCAGTAGTCGTATCATTATTAAATTCATTTTCGGGTTGGGCAGCGGCAGGTATTGGCTTTACTTTGGGTAACTCGATGTTGATTATCGCGGGCTCGTTGGTGGGCTCATCGGGTGCAATTTTGTCTTACATTATGTGCCGAGCGATGAATCGGTCATTATTAAACGTATTATTTGGTGGAATGGGTACGACAGTAGTGGGAGCTGTTACAGATAATGGCGTTCCCAAAAATTATAAATCAGGTTCAGCAGAAGATGCGGGGTTTTTAATGGCAAATGCCAGCGATGTCATCATCGTCCCAGGTTATGGTATGGCACAAGGTCGCGCCCAAAATGCAGTTAAAGAATTGTATGAGCTGCTAAAAGAACAAGGCGTAAATGTGCGCTTTGCCATTCATCCGGTTGCTGGGCGGATGCCAGGGCATATGAATGTATTGCTTGCTGAAGCGGACGTTCCTTATGATGATATTTTGGAGATGGATGACATTAACTCGGATTTTTCCAGTACCGATGTGGTTGTGGTCATCGGGGCTAATGATGTGGTCAATCCTTCTGCAAAAGATGATCCGACGTCGCCAATTTTTGGTATGCCGATTTTAGAGGTCAATAAAGCGCGGACGGTTATGGTTATTAAACGCTCAATGAGCACTGGTTATGCAGGCTTAGATAACAGTTTATTCTATATGGATAAAACCATGATGATATTTGGTGATGCCAAAAAAATGGTTGAAGAAATGGTACGCAGTGTTAATGGTTTAAGTAGCTAAGTTATGCCTTATGTGTCCATGACACGCTTGCGTTTACACGGATGTCTAGTGCAAATCAACTACCATGTTACTATTTGATAATGTCATTTTTAGATTAGTATTTTTGCTAATTTGCTAAAAAGTCGCTGCGGTGACTTTTTTGCGCTTGGAAGTTTGCTTTTTTAGCATGACTTCTTAGGCGTGCTAAACAACCCATAAGAGAGCAACCTATGAACATGCTATTACGTTTTTTTATTATGGTCAGTTTACTTAAGCAGCAACAAAAACAGCAATCAACGGGACAGCTGAGCCTAGAGACAGTGACCGCACCCACGCTACGCCATTATCGTATCTTACCGCATGACATGGGATTTCGTAATCATTTGCCCAATTATCGCTATTTATCTTTTATTGAATTAAATATTACTCAATGGCTGCTGGCATGTTGTCATCAAAAGAAAATCAAATCCTTACGTTGGATTATCGCCATGCAAGAGATGGTTTATTTAAAAGAGGTGAAATTTTTAGATAAAATGTCGGTGAACAGTCAGGTAGTAGGCTGGGATAATAAATATATTTACTTTACGCATCGGTTTTTTGTAAAAAATCAGCTGATGGCAGTGGGTATGACCAAGGTAGTCTTGGTGAATAAGCAAGGTGCGTGTCCGCCAAGTGAGCTTAATATGATAGGCGAGCAGTTCACCAATGTTGTCACCACTTGGAATACCCATCAAAACGCTGTGAAATCGACGCTATCCTCATGATAAAGTAACGTGAAACGTGCGCTTGACTATAATCCTCTGACAAATTTTGCTAGGATAAGCTACCTTATTCTTATCACCCTTATTTTAATATTTACCATAAAGGTATCATTATGACCCCGCAAAAATTAAAATGGACGGACAGTTTAGACATCGCGATTGAGCTGTATGAAAAATTCCCTGAGACTGACCCACAATATATTCGCTTTACCGATTTGCATCGCTGGGTGACAGAGCTTGAAGGCTTTGATGATGATCCACAGCGTTCTAATGAAGGTATTTTAGAAGCCATTCAGATGAATTGGATTGACGAAGCGGATTAACACAATATTTATATCCTTTTTAAATAATGAACATTACCTTAAATAAATATAGGACAGACCGACTCATGACGGCACCCATTCAAGCGCTAACCGAAGACCAAACGTGCACAGGCATCAGCATTCGTACCACTAATATTGCTGAAATCAGCCATGAAACGGCAAAAATAGGCAAGTTGTGGCAAAAGTTTTATCAAAATCATGTGAGCCAACTTGAAAAGGGTAAGGATATCTATGGCGTTTATCATAACTATGAAAGTGATGATGTCGGCGCTTTTGATGTGGTTGCCAGTTGGAAAGTAGACAGTCAGCCAGATGAGCAAGCACAGTCAGGCAATGACGATACGGCAAGTACGGTCAAGACCAGTAAAAATAAAAATGCGAGCAATTTAGTGACAGTCAGCATCCCTGCAGGAAATTACATGGTATTTGCTGAATACGGTAACATGCCGAATACGGTGATGAATGCGTGGGAGAAAGCATGGGAATATTTTAATGACCCAAGCTGTGAGCATACCCGAACTTATAATGTTGATTTTGAGCGTTACGTTGAGGGTAATTTGGAATATGGTCAAGTTGAATTGTATATTGGTATTGAGTAGAGTCGCCAGTCTGTGACGCAATCTTTTAAGTGGCTGTAGGGTGGGTTAGCGCAGCATAACCCACCAATTGAACGATTATGTGTGAAGGTAGATTAAAGCGGCTTAATAATTACGCTCTTTTTAAACACTGTGACTTTCAGACCAGTCAGGACTTCTAAATCTGCCTCTAAGTTCTCAAACTCAGAAATAGTGAGTTTTTTTGGATAATAGCTAATTGAAAGGTTAAGTTCTGAATCGCCTGAGTAACCAAGAGATTGCAATTTAGCGCCATGTATTTCTACAATTCGCGCTACTTCATTAACTTGTTCGTCATTATCAATAGAAAAACGTGGCATTTGATTTTGGTTAGCTACTGATGGCTGTAAGATTTCTAATCTTCCCATCTCATTAGTTAATCTACTGTTTTGAATATTCACTACTATAGGATTGCCTATTAATTCTGACAAGGTTTCTTTCAGTTGTACGCGCTTAACTGTTGATATATTAGCATTTAAAATATAAATGTCAGCTGTCTCTATAATTCCTTTATCTGAATAAGCAAGCCCTTGCAATTCGCCACCGTAACTTTTGACAATACGTTTTATTTCATCTACCTTTTTGCTATCCTTAGGTTTAGACCAATCTATATGGTCTTTTGATTTAAAGACTTGGGTAACAGCATGTGGCTCTTCTTGAGCGCTAGCAAGACTACCGTCGTATGATTTTATTACTACTTTAGAGTCTGCGACATCAGAATTTATTTCTCTAACATTGGTGCAGCTACTGATACCTAAACCTAAGCTGGCAAATATAAAGAACTGATAAAGTTTATTAATTTTCACAATTTCTGATCCCTATAGTATTAATTTAGCTATGCTTTTAATCCAACAATAGATTCTCAAGTATTCCTTCATAAATCTTTGCCAAGCGTCCCAAATCATCAACCTCAATCTTTTCATCAACCTGGTGAATCGTTGCATTACGCACGCCAAGCTCAACCACTTGCGCGCCTGTTGGAGCAATAAAGCGTCCATCTGATGTACCGCCAGAGGTTGATAATGTGGTCTCAGTACCCGTCACTGCTTTAATCGCCTGCTGGCATGCCGATACCAATTTACCTTCGGGTGTTAAAAATGGCTGACCAGATAATTTCCAATCAATGTTATATGTGGCTTTAGTGTCTTCAAAGTGGCTATCTTCAAAATATTTATCAAATATCGCATGAGTTTTGGCTTTTAGCTCATCTTCAGTCGTTTCGGTAGAAAAGCGAAAGTTAAATACCACTTCTAGCGTTTCAGGAATCACATTGGTTGCGCCTGTACCACTATTAATATTGGAGATTTGCAACGAGGTTGCTGGGAAGTAGTCATTACCATTATCCCAAGTCGCTGCCGTTAATTCAGCAAGTGCTTGCATGGCGGCATGAATGGGATTACATGCCAAATGCGGATAAGCAACATGACCTTGTTTCCCAGTGACGGTTAATACCGCGCCTAATGAGCCACGGCGACCGTTTTTGATGATATCGCCCAGCGTATCGGTACTTGATGGCTCACCAACGAGACAATAAGTAATTTTTTCTTGGCGTGCTTCTAGCGCTTCAATGACCTTAACCGTGCCATTGATAGATGGTCCTTCTTCATCTGAGGTGATCAAGAATGCAATCGAGCCATTATGCTCCGGATGATTCGCCACGAAGCGCTCAGCCGCCACCGTAAATGCAGCAATACCTGTTTTCATATCCGCCGCGCCGCGTCCCCATAGATAACCATTCGCGATGGTTGGAGTAAATGGTGGATACGTCCAATTCTTCTCATCGCCTGTTGGCACCACATCAGTATGACCTGCAAAGCAAATCACCGGATTTGTCGTACCGCGCCGCGCCCATAAATTTTTGACTTCAGCGTGTTCGCCTTTTACCTGTCTATCACCGTAATACATAAACTCGCAGTTAAAGCCAGAATTCCTCAAACGCTCTGCCAAAATATCTTGGCAGCCATCATCATCAGGCGTAACCGAAGGGCGTTGCATTAAGGCAATGCTCAAATCTAAAGTCGCTTGTTGATGCGTTACGGTTTCGATAGTAGCGGCTATTTTTTTATTAGAATCAGACATAATGAACCTTTTTTAAAAGCTTAAGGTAAAATTTATTAGGTACAGTTGATGTTGCAAATAAATATGTACTCTTACTTTAATGATGACTAATTGGCAGATTCAACAAAAGGCACCAAACCATCTCGGCGCATCCATGTCGCGATAGAGTAGCGTTGACGATGGGCGATTTGCACTTGATGCTTTAAGTTGCTGTCAAATATGATCAAGCGATTTGCAGCTGGCATGACGTTATGATGCTCACCGTGATTATCAACCACTTCTAGCGCCCCGCCGTCATCTGCTAACCAGTCATCATTCAGATAAAAAACCGCTGAAATAACGCGCTCATCACGCCCAACTGGATTGTCACTATGCCACTGATAGCCAAAGCCGACAGGATAGCAGGCATAATGCGCCTCGCTATGGCGTATACCTGCGAACAAAGCGCGGTTCAGCACTGCCGCCAGTTGATTGATGCTATCTAAGTAATAAAATCCCGCAAAAATGTCTTTGGTAATCCAACGAATCTTATCGCCGCGAATGTCAGTTACCCGAATACCATCAGTGAGCTGCGCGTCACGATAGTCAATAAAACCGCTTTCCGCTTGTAAGGCTAATAAAGCTTTAATCTCAAATACATCATCAATAACAATCCAACCTTCATGAACGAGCTTATCAAGTTGCGTATTAGTCAGCCTATCGCCCCAATTGACCGCAAAATCTACGAGCTGTAGCTCATGTTGAGTCGGAATATCAATAGCGACTTTATCAGCATGAGGATTCAGTAAAGGCGGATTATTTGCGCCTATAGGATTATTAATGGGCAAGTTCGTCAGATCAAGATTATTGGTAATTGCTGCTATTTTTTTCATTATATCTATATTACCTTTATCAAACGGCTGTCAATCAACGTCTATTTACCAAAACCTTCGTTATCTTTTACCCATCCTATGCTACCATAGATGCAATTTTTCTTATTTAAACTTTTGAACTTATGAATTATAAACACGCTTATCACGCCGGTAACTTTGCTGATGTGGTTAAACACATTTTATTGGTACAACTGCTTAATCAATTAAGCCAAAAAAATAAACCTTTTTATGTGCTTGACGCTTATGGCGGTCGTGGACTGTATTCGCTTGCCAGTGAAGAAGCGCGTAAGACAGGTGAATCCAAAGGTGGGATTCAAGCTTTAATGCATGCCGACACCGAAAAAGCGCCTGCTGCTGTTAAAGATTATGTGGAAGGTATCAAGCAAGCCCGCTTTACTTATGATAAAAAAGTATATCCGGGTTCACCGTGGTGGATTGCCCATCATGTTGAAAAAAATCCTAATGGCGGCGTACGTGGTGAAGCGTTTGAAGCCAAAGCCAGCGAATATGATGCTCTCAACTATCAATTGCATAAATTACCAATCGGTATTCATCATCGCAATTCATTCGAAGGTATTGCTGCGGTCATTCCACCAAAAGAGAAACGTGGTCTTATTTTTCTTGATCCTCCGTATGAGCAAGAACATAAAGACTTTACTCGTCTGATTAACTTATTAGTCGCCTCATATAATAAATGGCCACAAGGCACGTACGCCTTATGGTTCCCGATTAAAAATATTGAAGCGGTAGAGCTGTTTTATAAAAAGCTGAAGCGTACAGAAATGCGCCGTCAGTTAGTCTGTGAGCTGAATATTTATCCGAATGATATCGCTGTTGGTCTTAATGGCACAGGAATGCTGATTATTAATCCACCATGGCAGTTTGATAACCATGCACGCGAGATAGTACGTTTCTTACAACCTATCTTTAAAGTGGCTGATGCGCCAGACTTAACGCCAGATAGCGCGACTAATGTGCGCTGGTTGGTTGGCGAATAAGGACACAGCTATGACAACTGAGCAATCACCAAAAAAGCAACTACATAGCAATAATCCAAATGATAGCTTATTACATAATGGACTGTTACAGGATAGCGCGGCGACACAGCCACCTTTCGTTGACGAGCATGAGTTTAATATTCATTTAGCGGATAATGATGACTATGATGGTCTTACTTTTGAGGTGATTGAAGCAGAAGTTGCCGAAGGCAAGCGCGTAGTAAGTCGTGGGGTTTATTTAGCCCCTAATCTGATTACTACTTTATCGCTGCTATCTGGTTTTTACTCAGTTTTGGCCAGTACTGATGGTAAGTTTTATCAAGCGTCTTTAGCGATTTTCTTATCCGCCATTTTGGATGGTGCAGATGGTCGAGTGGCAAGGATGCTTAATGCGCAAAGCCCCTTTGGCGAGCAGTATGACTCCTTAGCAGATATGTTAGCCTTTGGTGTTGCGCCAGCCATTCTCATTTATAGTTTTGCTTTAGAGCCATTAGGTCGTATTGGTATTGGTTGCGCGTTTGTCTTTACCGCTTGCGGAGCGTTTCGTTTAGCACGCTTTAACGTACAGGTCGGTACCGTCGATAAAAAGTATTTTGTCGGTTTAGCCAGTCCGCTTGCTGCGATTTTGGTCACCGCAGCTGTCATGGTTGCTATCGATCATAATCAGTGGATAGGGCAATATGATTCGTTAGTGATGACTTTATTTGCCGCTTGGGTGGTCATTTGTGGTTTACTAATGGTTAGTAACGTCAAGTATTATAGCTTTAAAGAATTTGATAAAAAGAAAGTGCCGTTTGTGGTTCTTATTGTTGGTGTATTAGTGATGAGTATCGTGTTATACGATATACCTGTCGGTATATTAGCGATTGGTATTATTTATGCATTATCCGGTATCGTAACGACTCTAAAGGCTAAACTATAAAAGCTGATTAAAAATTTTCGATAAGATATTTACTACATTAATAGTATAAATAAAAAAAATAGCAGCCAGTCCTCAGATTGGCTGCTATTTTTTATGGGAAGCAAGGGATATCAATCATTTTCTGTAAGGGTTATGCTTAAGGATAAAAGTTATTCCAAATAAATCTATTTGATAATAAAAGCCGAGGTTATTATGTTGCAATTAAATAGTTTTAAACGCTTATATCCTAGATCAAGAGTACCCACAGACTTGTTGAAAAGTTCATTAGCTAGCGCTTTACTATTATTGTCATTCACTTCAGTATCTACTCATGCAAGCAATACTAATTCATCAAGTCCAATATCGCGTACTGAAGCGGCAAATCCAGCTAATTTTAAATTTATCAGCGTTAATGGTCGTGCCGCGACCTATTCATCAGCTCCCTGTCCAGTTGAAAAAGGACTGCTGACTTGTGCGCTTGAAAAGTTAGCTTTAATTAATAGCAATACTAATGAGATAGATGCTGATTACGATTTGGCGCAAAGTTTTATATTTCCATCTAAATCACAGCCTAAAACTGCAGTAGTTGTCGTTACTCGTTCAAATTTGATGGACGATAGTGTTAGAGCAGAACGTTATCGTATTAGCTTTCAGCTAAAAAATCAGCAGACTAATCCAGAATGGCATTGGGTACAGTACGGCGTACAATATCAATGTGCGCGTGGTAAGAACTCAGGTAAATGGACTAAAAACCTTTGCCCTTAGAGCAGTTATGCGAAGAGTTTATAATAGATTAATACGATAATTGTAACATCAGCCTATAGGCTCAAATTATTGACAATAATAGTATTATTATATCTACTGGACATATTTAATAATGAATAAAGAGCTTCTGATAATAATTTAAGATTATTTTCACCCCTAACATATTGATAAGTATGTAGTATTAGTTATGTTGTCAGCTAAGGCTAAAATTAGTGTATATAATTCCTTGACACCCTTCCCAAAATCTATATAATACGCCCCACAGCAAAGGAAGCTAGGCAGTGAGTTAACAAACTTACAACCTAACGACTTAAGTTGAAACGAATTAGAACCAAGGCTTGACAAACATATAAATCATGATATGATAGTCAGCTCGCTAAACGAGATAAGCTAATCGCTTTGATTGAATAGCAAAGAACATCATCTACTGGACGACAGTAGAGACACTATTTAAAAGCATAACTAAAGAACAACTTGTGTGGATTTTTGCTGATTCAGAATGCTAAAAATTAAAGTTGGGACTGACCTCTTTTCGGGGTGAGTGACTAACTATAAAAATTATCATTTAAGACAGCAAGAAAACTCAAAGTTAATTCATTTAAATGAAACATACGAGAGCGTAATTGCCAGATTAGATGAGCCAAGTTTAGAAGCTTCTTTAAAGAGCTTCATAGCAAGATTAAACTGAAGAGTTTGATCATGGCTCAGATTGAACGCTGGCGGCAGGCTTAACACATGCAAGTCGAGCGGTAACAGGAGAAGCTTGCTTCTTGCTGACGAGCGGCGGACGGGTGAGTAATACTTAGGAATCTACCTAGTAGTGGGGGATAGCTCGGGGAAACTCGAATTAATACCGCATACGACCTACGGGAGAAAGGGGGCAACTTGTTGCTCTCGCTATTAGATGAGCCTAAGTCGGATTAGCTAGATGGTGGGGTAAAGGCCTACCATGGCGACGATCTGTAGCTGGTCTGAGAGGATGATCAGCCACACCGGGACTGAGACACGGCCCGGACTCCTACGGGAGGCAGCAGTGGGGAATATTGGACAATGGGGGCAACCCTGATCCAGCCATGCCGCGTGTGTGAAGAAGGCCTTTTGGTTGTAAAGCACTTTAAGCAGTGAAGAAGACTCCGTGGTTAATACCCACGGACGATGACATTAGCTGCAGAATAAGCACCGGCTAACTCTGTGCCAGCAGCCGCGGTAATACAGAGGGTGCAAGCGTTAATCGGAATTACTGGGCGTAAAGGGAGCGTAGGTGGCTCGATAAGTCAGATGTGAAATCCCCGGGCTTAACCTGGGAACTGCATCTGATACTGTTGAGCTAGAGTATGTGAGAGGAAGGTAGAATTCCAGGTGTAGCGGTGAAATGCGTAGAGATCTGGAGGAATACCGATGGCGAAGGCAGCCTTCTGGCATAATACTGACACTGAGGCTCGAAAGCGTGGGTAGCAAACAGGATTAGATACCCTGGTAGTCCACGCCGTAAACGATGTCTACTAGTCGTTGGGTCCCTTGAGGACTTAGTGACGCAGCTAACGCAATAAGTAGACCGCCTGGGGAGTACGGCCGCAAGGTTAAAACTCAAATGAATTGACGGGGGCCCGCACAAGCGGTGGAGCATGTGGTTTAATTCGATGCAACGCGAAGAACCTTACCTGGTCTTGACATATCTAGAATCCTGCAGAGATGCGGGAGTGCCTTCGGGAATTAGAATACAGGTGCTGCATGGCTGTCGTCAGCTCGTGTCGTGAGATGTTGGGTTAAGTCCCGCAACGAGCGCAACCCTTGTCCTTAGTTACCAGCGGGTTAAGCCGGGAACTCTAAGGATACTGCCAGTGACAAACTGGAGGAAGGCGGGGACGACGTCAAGTCATCATGGCCCTTACGACCAGGGCTACACACGTGCTACAATGGTAGGTACAGAGGGCAGCTACACAGCGATGTGATGCGAATCTCAAAAAGCCTATCGTAGTCCGGATTGGAGTCTGCAACTCGACTCCATGAAGTAGGAATCGCTAGTAATCGCGGATCAGAATGCCGCGGTGAATACGTTCCCGGGCCTTGTACACACCGCCCGTCACACCATGGGAGTTGATTGCACCAGAAGTGGATAGCTTAACCTTCGGGAAGGCGTTCACCACGGTGTGGTTGATGACTGGGGTGAAGTCGTAACAAGGTAGCCGTAGGGGAACCTGCGGCTGGATCACCTCCTTATAGATGGCATTCGGTCAGCAAGAATTCACAACAAGTTGTTCTTTAGTTTAAGCTTACGTTTATTGCAAGCGTAATTGGGTCTGTAGCTCAGCTGGTTAGAGCACCGTGTTGATAACGCGGGGGTCAGTGGTTCAAGTCCACTTAGACCCACCATTTTATATGGGGCCATAGCTCAGTTGGTAGAGCGCCTGCCTTGCACGCAGGAGGTCAACGGTTCGACTCCGTTTGGCTCCACCACTTAATAGACAAGCTTTAGATGCTAATAAATAAACAGAATTAAGTGATCGTTATTGATTATTTACTTCTGTTTTACACAGAATCTGTGACTCGATGAGAGCATAGAAACTATTTAAAAACATAGATATGAGTCTGGGTTAGAACAACATGTTCACGTGTTGTTTCTAACCTTGATAATCAATTCCTTAACGACATCAGTTGTTATCCCAGGAATTGATTATCAAAAAAGTAAAGAGAACTGAATCAAGCGTATAAATTAGGTGATATCGTTATCATAATTAGAGCGTATGACACTTTGAAGTCAAAATCTATTTATAGGTTAAGACTACTTGGGGTTGTATGGTCAAGTAATGAAGCGCACATGGTGGATGCCTTGGCAGTCAGAGGCGATGAAAGACGTGACAGCCTGCGATAAGCTTCGGGGAGGCGGCAATATCCTGTGATCCGGAGATTTCTGAATGGGGAAACCCACTTACCATAAGGTAGGTATCTTGTACTTGTACAAGAAGCGAACGAGGGGAAGTGAAACATCTCAGTACCCTTAGGAAAAGACATCAAATGAGATTCCCCAAGTAGCGGCGAGCGAACGGGGAGAAGCCGATTAATGCTAATGTAGAAGAACAGCGTGGGAAAGCTGACCGTAGTAGGTGATAGTCCTGTATTCGAAACATTAGCGTTAACATATTAAGTAGGGCGGGACACGAGAAATCCTGTCTGAAGATGGGGGGACCATCCTCCAAGGCTAAATACTCCTGACTGACCGATAGTGAACCAGTACCGTGAGGGAAAGGCGAAAAGAACCCCTGTGAGGGGAGTGAAATAGAACCTGAAACCGTGTGCGTACAAGCAGTAGGAGCCTCAATTTATTGGGGTGACTGCGTACCTTTTGTATAATGGGTCAGCGACTTATATTCTGTAGCAAGGTTAACCGTTTAGGGGAGCCGTAGGGAAACCGAGTCTTAATAGGGCGTCTAGTTGCAGGGTATAGACCCGAAACCGAGTGATCTATCCATGAGCAGGTTGAAAGTGCCGTAACAGGCACCGGAGGACCGAACCCACTGTCGTTGAAAAGCCAGGGGATGACTTGTGGATAGGGGTGAAAGGCTAATCAAACTCGGTGATAGCTGGTTCTCCCCGAAAGCTATTTAGGTAGCGCCTCGGACGAATACCATTGGGGGTAGAGCACTGTTTCGGCTAGGGGGTCATACCGACTTACCAAACCGATGCAAACTCCGAATACCGATGAGTAATATCCGGGAGACACACGGCGGGTGCTAACGTCCGTCGTGGAGAGGGAAACAACCCAGACCGCCAGCTAAGGCCCCAAATTCCTAGTTAAGTGGGAAACGAGGTGGGAAGGCATAGACAGCTAGGAGGTTGGCTTAGAAGCAGCCATCCTTTAAAGAAAGCGTAATAGCTCACTAGTCGAGTCGGCCTGCGCGGAAGATGTAACGGGGCTCAAACTAGGAGCCGAAGCTGCGGATTTGAAACTTGTTTTCAAGTGGTAGGGGAGCGTTGTGTAAGCCTGTGAAGGTGTGTCGTAAGGCATGCTGGAGGTATCACAAGAGCGAATGCTGACGTGAGTAACGATAATGCGAGTGAAAAGCTCGCACGCCGGAAGATCAAGGGTTCCAGTCCAACGTTAATCGGGGCTGGGTGAGTCGACCCCTAAGGCGAGGCCGAAAGGCGTAGTCGATGGGAAATTGGTTAATATTCCAATACTTGTTTATAGTGCGATGGAGGGACGGAGAAGGTTATGTCAGCCTGGCGTTGGTTGTCCAGGTGAAAGGATGTAGGCTTACAGTTTAGGCAAATCCGGACTGTAATATGGCTGAGATCTGATAGCAAGCTGTACTTGTACAGCGAAGTGGCAAATACCATGCTTCCAGGAAAAGCTTCTAAGCAATAGCTATAAACGAATCGTACCCTAAACCGACACAGGTGATCAGGTAGAGAATACCAAGGCGCTTGAGAGAACTCTGCTGAAGGAACTAGGCAAAATGGTACCGTAACTTCGGGAGAAGGTACGCTGTTGATGGTGATAGGACTTGCTCCTTGAGCTTTCGACAGTCGCAGATACCAGGCTGCTGCAACTGTTTATTAAAAACACAGCACTCTGCAAACACGAAAGTGGACGTATAGGGTGTGATGCCTGCCCGGTGCTGGAAGGTTAATTGATGGGGTTAGCGTAAGCGAAGCTCTTGATCGAAGCCCCAGTAAACGGCGGCCGTAACTATAACGGTCCTAAGGTAGCGAAATTCCTTGTCAGGTAAGTTCTGACCTGCACGAATGGCATAATGATGGCAGCGCTGTCTCCAGCAGAGACTCAGTGAAATCGAAATCGCAGTGAAGATGCTGTGTACCCGCGGCTAGACGGAAAGACCCCGTGAACCTTTACTACAGCTTTACATTGAACTTTGACCTGACTTGTGCAGGATAGGTGGGAGGCTTTGAAGCCGAGACGCTAGTCTCGGTGGAGCCAATCTTGAAATACCACCCTGGTCATGTCGGGGTTCTAACTCAGGTATAACAATACCGAGGACAATGTATGGTGGGTAGTTTGACTGGGGCGGTCTCCTCCTAAAGAGTAACGGAGGAGTACGAAGGTGCGCTCAGAACGGTCGGAAATCGTTCATAGAGTATAAAGGCAAAAGCGCGCTTAACTGCGAGACCCACAAGTCGAGCAGGTACGAAAGTAGGTCTTAGTGATCCGGTGGTTCTGTATGGAAGGGCCATCGCTCAACGGATAAAAGGTACTCTGGGGATAACAGGCTGATACCGCCCAAGAGTTCATATCGACGGCGGTGTTTGGCACCTCGATGTCGGCTCATCTCATCCTAGGGCTGAAGCAGGTCCTAAGGGTATGGCTGTTCGCCATTTAAAGAGGTACGCGAGCTGGGTTTAGAACGTCGTGAGACAGTTCGGTCCCTATCTACCGTGGGCGTTGGAAATTTGAGAGGATCTGCTCCTAGTACGAGAGGACCAGAGTGGACGAACCTCTGGTGTTCGGGTTGTCACGCCAGTGGCATTGCCCGGTAGCTACGTTCGGATGGGATAACCGCTGAAAGCATCTAAGCGGGAAGCCCACCTCAAGATTAGATTTCCCTAAAGAGCCGTTGAAGACTACGACGTTGATAGGCAGGGTGTGGAAGTGCAGCGATGCATGTAGCTAACCTGTACTAATTGCTCGTTTGGCTTGACCATACAACACCCAAGTGGTTTGTATGAACCGCTCTAATTAATCTATCTTGTATAAGCGTAAGCTTATAGAATATATATATATTTCGATATCACCTTTAACCTTGATTCAGTTAGGTTACAAGTTGGTCGACCAATAGATAATATCTTGACGTCAAAACAATAATAACAGACTCATATCTAACCCCTTTGCTGACGACCATAGCACGATGGCACCACCTGATCCCTTCCCGAACTCAGAAGTGAAACATCGTCGCGCCAATGGTAGTGTGGTTCGCCCATGTGAGAGTAGGTCATCGTCAGCTCTCCATTCAAAGTTAAACCCCCCTCTGCGAAAGCAGAGGGGGGTTTTCTTTTGGCTGCGGTTTGGGCTTATTTGATATTCAATATTTTTTACCTATAACGTTGTCTATAAATGTGATTGAATGATATTTTTTCTTTTTATACTATTGATTGTGATATTAGTACTAAGTCTATAGGATAGTGAGTTTTCAAGTATTATTAAGCTATAGTTTGGAGGATATACGGAATTGAAGGTTTCAGATCTTACCTTAAATGCAATCAAGTCTTACATTACAGGCGATGGTGCTCCAACTGCTTACATGTCAGGACCAGAACTAATTAAGTTTTTCAATGCTTTTGGGTTATCTGATGAATATTCTAGTGGAGGTCTTCCAAATGCATGGTCGAGAAACGAGTATACTTATGAACGATTGAAAGAAGTAAATGGTAATCCCCAGTTTAAAAAATTAATTGAATCGATTCCTGACAGGAGAAGAGTTAGTAACCCTGATGAAATAGCATCTGAACTTAGTAGTATAATAAAGTATGACGGTTATTTTTTTGAAATGGATGACCTAGGAATTTTTAAAGTGACTGGCTCTGGGGTTGATGACCCAATACTGATTGCCGCACATTTTCAGGAAATAAAGAATCAAATTATTGAAGCTATTCAGGCTGCAGAATTTACTATATGGGTCGCTGTAGCATGGTTTACAGATAAAGATATTGGGAATGAACTACGTAATAAAAATCAGAGTGGGATAAATGTACGAATAATCGTAAACAATGATGTCACCACTAATAAATACGGCTTAGACTTTGGCTCTAGAGGCATTGAATATAAAAAGATTTCCCCAAGCTCTCGTTGGGGAAAAAAGTTAATGCATAATAAATTTTGTATAATAGATTTATGCAAAGTTATTCATGGGTCGTATAATTGGACAAGTAATGCTCAACACAATAACGAAAGTATTACTATTACAGATAGCAGAACATTAGCTGAAGAGTTTTCAAGGCAGTTTATTGAGCTTTATAACCAAAAAAATTAACAAACGTATGAGTGTTGATATCAAATCCTACTGCTTTTAAGTTCTAGAGAAAAGTATTGTGACCAATTAATCTAAAAAAGACTTTTTAATTTGGTTGAGTGGAGATTTTAGTTCGCTTAATGCAGCATGATACATTTAGGAGTGTAAGTTGATTCAAACATTTGAATATAGTTCTATGTATTATCTTAATCAATGGTTATCTTATGATAGAGGTTATTGTTTAGCCCTTTCAGGCACTAATCAAAAAGAAAAATTATCTGCATTGAAAAGTGCAGGAGGATTTTATAGGGTAGCAAGAAATCTTCCAACTGCTTTTGATGAGAAAATTGGTATAGAACGGTACCAGCCTGTTCTAGATATTATAGATAATTTATCAATTGACCAGTTTGAAAAAGATCCTGTTAAAAAAATATTAGAAATTGAAACTGAAATCTCAAGTAGATATGGCAACAGAGGTGTTTTATCTTTGACTACGAAATTTCTTTGGCTTAAATTTAAATCCCCAATATTAATATATGATTCGCAAGCTCGAATTGCAGTAGAGTCAAAAGATGGTGATTTACAAAGTTATTATGGAAATTGGCTAGCTGAATTTAAAAATCATACAGAAGAAATCCAAAGTGTTTGTAAAAAATTATCTAGTCTAAGTTTATATGCAGTAGATCAAAGGTTTGCTAACAGGCAATACATAGATGAAATAAGTTCAAGTAAATGGTTTCATGAAAGAGTTTTTGATATTTATCTATGGAGCAAAGGAAATAATGCTTGAAAGTTCGCATAAATAGAAATTTCACAATTGACTATCGCTTCGGTATTATACCCAATCATTGATTCTCGCTTAACGAAGCGTTATACGGAATTTTTTAAATAAAGTAAACTAAAAATAACAACTATCAAAGAGAAACCTATGACAACCTCAAAAGTAACTTATCAAGGTGATCTACGTACTACCGCTATTCACATACAATCAAACAATGAAATCATCACTGATGCACCAGTTGATAATCAAGGTAAAGGAGAGGCATTTTCACCGACTGATTTATTGGCGACCAGTTTAGCCAGTTGTATGCTGACCATTATTGGTATCAAAGCCCGTGATATGGATATCGATATTGCAGGCACTACGGCTGAAGTGACCAAAGTGATGGCAGCTGATCCAAGACGAGTCAGTGAGGTACATGTCGCGATTACTTTTAGTCAGCCTTTAGATGAGAAAACGCAAAAAATATTTTATAACACTGCGCTCACTTGTCCGGTTGCGAAAAGTATCCATCCTGATATTATCCAAAAAGTGACTATTAATTCTAAAAGCTATTGATTCCAAGACCTACTAATTCCAAAAATTAGTAACTTCTATAAGGATGATTAATATGGCTACCAAAACCTTGCTTATCGTCGCTCATGCACCATCGCCTAATACTGAGAAATTAGCTCAAGCGGCTTACGATGGTGCTAGTCATCCTGATTTAGATATCCATGTCATATTAAAGTTACCACAAGATACCCAGCCTGAAGATGTACTGGCAGCTGATGCGCTACTATTAGGGACGACTGAGAACTTGGCTTATATGGCAGGGATGACTAAAGAATTTTTTGATCGTTGTTATTATCCGGTGTTAGAGAAGAAGCAGGGCATGCCATTTGCGTTATATATACGCGCAGGACATGATGGTACGGGTACTAAGCTTGCTATCAAGACGATTACGACAGGACTGCGTTGGGAATGGATTCAAGAAGCGCTGATTTTACAAGGTGATTGGCAGGAGGTATTTACTGAGCAAGTCGAAGAGTTGGCGATGACGCTGGCAGCTGGGGTAGAAGCGGGTATTTATTAGTTGTTTGACGCTTTGCTTGTCGCCATTATTAATATCACAACTGTAGTAGGAAGACATATAAGGATATTAGCAGTGTTTAATGATAATTCAGATAATAGCCAATCTATTGCTCCTGCTGGAATACCTTTTTCTCAAGCGTGTGAAAATAATAAGCAGCCGATTTTGGACGTTTTACAGAAAGAGTTGCGAGAGTCTACTCATGTATTAGAAGTGGGTTCAGGTACGGGGCAGCATAGTGTGTATTTCGCACCGAGATTGACCTATTTAACATGGCAGACCAGTGACGTGTTAGCGCATCATTCTACGATCAATGCTTGGCATACTGCCTATCCTGCGCCCAGCCTATATGCGCCACTGGCTTTTGATTTAGAAGTCGATCCATTACCGATAAGTCTTGCTAGTAATCAGCTTTATGATGCGGTATTTACTGCCAATACCCTGCATATCATCTCATGGTTGTTGGTTGAGCAATTATTTGAGTTAGTAGGTGATGCTTTAGCTATCAATGGGAAGCTGATCGTTTATGGACCATTTAACGAAAATAGACATTACACCAGTGCCAGAAATCAGCAATTTGATATCAGTCTCAGGCAACGCGATCCAAAAAGCGGTATCCGCCATTTAGAGGATATAATAGTTTTGGCAGAGACGCATCATCTAAAGCTATCTAATAAGTATGAGATGCCCGCTAACAACCAGCTACTGGTATTTCAAAAATATTAAATCAGCTAAGCTTTGGAACAAAAAAGACCTCTCAATCAAGATCTTATAACGATCGATTGAGAGGTCTTTTTGTGTAGAGCTGATAATATTTTTGCATACAGTCAAATTATTTATAGGTTTCTGCTAAAAAATCTAAATAACGTTTCCAAGAGCGCTGATCAGCGCGAGCATCATATCTATCGCTGCCGAACACGCTAAAGGCATGAGGCGCGCCACTATAAGTAACCATCTCATGTGGTACCTTTGCCGCTTCTAGCGTCTTGCCCAAAGTAGCAAAACTTTCTAGGGAGACAGAGTCATCCGCAGAGCCATGAAACACCAATATCTCGCCAGTGGTCTTATCATAGCTTTGACTCGTTGGCGTATCGAAGGCACCATGGAAGGGTACAAATGCCTTTTGCGGGAATCCTGAGCGCGCTAGCTCCAAAGCAACCGTACCGCCAAAACAGTAGCCCATCGTCACGCCTGTGCGTGCATCATTGCCTTGCGCTTGACCGGCATTCAATGCACCTTGCAGCAAGCGGCGCATCTTGCTGCGATCGTCATATAATGCTGCGGTTAAGCGTTTATTCTCTTCAATAGTCGTCGGGCGAATACCTTGCCCAAACATATCAGCAGCCAGCACGTTATAGCCTTCAGTCGCTAACATATCAGCACGCTTGCGCTCATAGTCGGTGAGCCCATCCCAATCATGAATCAGTAAGATAAACGGTGCATTCGCTTTGTCCGCTTTGGCGTAATAGCCCTCATAGGGTTGGTTGTCTACTGTGTAAATAACATTTTTAGTGGTAATCGCAGTAGCAGTTTGGCTGAGCAGCAATGCCGCTAAGGCTAAAGAGGCGCTGCACAGTAGAGGCGCTGCACAGTAACTTTTCGCCGTAGCGCTTATGTAGTTTGGTAAAAGTGGATGTTGATATCAATGTCATAGCTAGCCTCATCATGTTAGTTAAAAAATGTCAGTGAAAAATAGCGTAGTTAACAGCCAATCTACCCTTTTAACATTTATGAGCAGACATCTATTAGAGAATAGCGTAAAGAATAACTACATAACAACGCTATATTGTTAAAAATAATAGCGTTTAAAATTATTTAAAGCTGAAATCATTGCTATTTTGCTTAACCAAATATCAACACGCTTAACGATATAGATGACATACCTGTCGGCGATTTTTGAGTAAGATAATTGTTGGTATCAGAATTACTGTCTCAGCATTGCTATCTAAAAATTGCTTGAGTCGATTTTATCCGCAACCGTGCCACCATGCAGAAATTAACGGACATTTGAAGTCGCTATTATTCCTACGGATATAAAACTGTGTTGGCGCTTATTGAATGGTCTAGTAATAGCCCATTTTTACTCATTAGCTAGCTAGGATATTTTATGAATAAGAATATTGATCATACTGACCCCGCTAAAGACATGAATACAGAACAAGGTCATGGCGGTGAAACCCATCAGCGTGCCGGTGATGACGCCAAAGCGTTGACCACCCAGCAAGGTGTTGTCATCTCTGACAATCAAAACTCGCTAAAGGTTGGCGCACGTGGACCAACGCTGTTAGAAGACTTTGTCTTACGTGAAAAAATCAATCACTTTGACCATGAACGTATTCCAGAGCGTATCGTTCATGCGCGCGGTAGTGCAGCACACGGTTATTTTGAATTGACAGAATCGCTAGAAGAATATACCACTGCGAAGATTTTAAGTGAAACGGGTAAGCAGACGCCATTATTCACACGCTTTTCTACAGTAGCAGGCAGTAAAGGCTCAAAAGATACCCCGCGAGATGTGCGTGGCTTTGCGGTAAAAATTTATACCGAAGAGGGTAATTGGGATATCGTTGGCAATAATATGCCGATTTTCTTTATTCAAGATGCGATGAAATTTCCAGACCTTGTACATGCGGTCAAACCTGAACCAGATCGTGGTTTTCCACAAGCGGCATCTGCTCATGATACCTTTTGGGATTTTGTCTCACTCAGCCCTGAGACGATGCACAATTTGATTTGGGTAATGAGTGATCGCGGACTGCCGCGTAGCCTGCGTATGATGGAAGGCTTTGGTATTCATAGTTATCGCTTAATTAATAAAGAAGGCAAGAGCACCTTTGTACGTTTCCATTGGAAGCCAGTGCTGGGTGTGCAATCGACTACATGGGATGAAGCGGTAAAAATATCCGGTGCTGATCTTGATTATCATCGCCGTGATTTGTTTGAATCGATCAACAATGGTGATTATCCAGAGTGGGAATTTGGCGTACAGTTATTTACTGAAGACGAAGCCAATGAATTTCCATTCGATCATTTGGATGCCACCAAATTGATTCCAGAAGAATTGGTACCGGTAAAAATTGTCGGTAAAATGGTGCTCAATCGTTATCCGGATAATTTCTTTGCCGAAACAGAGCAAGTAGCGTTTTGTCCCTCACATTTGCCACCGGGTATCGATTTTAGTAATGACCCGTTATTACAAGGTCGCCTATTTAGTTATCTAGATACTCAGTTATCGCGTTTGGGCTCACCGAATTTTGCCCAAATTCCAATCAATGCACCAAAATGCCCGTTTGCCAATAATCAGCAAGATGGTCATATGCAGATGCACGTGCCGAAAACTCGTGTGTTATATGAACCACAGAGTCTCGATCCAACGCGCCCACGTGAGAGCGTGAAGAAAGGCTTTGCGTCTTTTGCCGAGACGCTAGATGATGGCGTTAAAGGTCGCATGCGTGCTGAGAGCTTTGCGGATCATTATAGCCAGCCGCGAATGTTCTATCGCAGTCAAACTAAAATTGAACAAGCGCATATTGCTTCTGCTTATGCCTTTGAGTTGGGTAAAGTAGATACCGCGCATGTGCGTACACGTATGTTGGGTCATCTGATTAATATCGATGAAGATTTGGCAAATCGTGTTGCAACGGCGCTGGGTATGCAATTACCCGAAGCGGCAGAGGCAGCTGCACCGATACAAGACATGGCGACGTCTGAGGTATTACAAACGATTGGTCGTACGCCTAAGACGTTAAAAGGTCGTATGATTGGAATACTAGTTGCAGAAGGCTCAAAGCATAGCGAAATTAAGAAGTTTGAAGATGCCGCAAATGCAGAGGGCGCAAGTGTTAAAATCATTGCACCGAATAAAGAGGTGAAGTTAGACGATGATACCATTATACAAGCTGATGAGCGCGTAGCAGGCGGTCCGTCTGTGATGTTTGATGCGGTCGTTAGTATCATCATGCCAGAGCAAGCGAAGAAGCTTGCTAAAGACAGCGCGGCTCTAGATTGGTTTACAGATGCCTATGTGCACTGTAAAGCGATTGCCTATTGCGGTGCGACCGATGAGTTTATCTTAAGCAAGCTACCGATTGAAAAAGACAGCTTTGTCACGCCATTGGCTGATTTAGATGCGTTTATTGATAATGCGAAATCACGTCTGTGGGAGCGTGAACCAAAAGTACGTGACCTTGCTTAGTTTTGCTTAACTGTTTTTAAGTACATATTTTAATTATACAATCTTATTAATTGTTTCTCTTAAACTCAGCCGTCGTGCTGAGTTTTTGCATTTTAGATCAATAAGATGGGTTAGTATTCATTAGTAAACGTCAGCGTTCATATAAAGTAAGTTTGGCTAATAGCGACAAGGTTATACTCAATCAACATTGTAGACTTTTACTTAGTAATGACAGATGAAAATAATTACAAAATATGAATCAAGGAAGACTTATGAGCTTATGTGAAATAGTACGCTTAGAGGGTTATATTCAGAGTATTTATTTGGCTGTATATCCCGATAAACTACTGCTACTTGATGGCTGCTGTCGCCCTGATGTACCAATGATACTGAACTATATACAGACCACGTTACAGCGTCCTACTAGCGATTTGAAAGTGGTGATAGTAACGCATATGCATCCTGATCATGCAGGCGGCGCCCATAAGCTTAGGGAAGCAACGGGCTGCCAAATTGTATCGGCAGATAAACCGATGCAGTGGTATGCCGGTATCGGTGGTCAGCTTATGCATCTGGTAGATACGGGACTGGCGCATTATGTCGCTAAGCGTCAAGGTCGTCCGTTTAAAAGATTGTGGTATCCTGCGCATCTTCAGCCAAATAAGACGGTGCAAGAAGGCGACGCTATTCCTAACTTTGAGGACTGGCAAGTGTTAGAGACGCCAGGACATACCGATCGTGATTTGTCTTTATTTCATCGTCCAAGTCGTCAAATCTATACTGCTGATTTAATTATTAAACTGCGTCATAAATTTGTGGCGCCATTTCCGATTTATGACCCAAAAGCTTATATTCAATCTTTGCAAAAAGTGAAAGATTTGCAGCCCTCTAATGTAATGATGGCTCACGGGCGTGAGCTAGCTATTGATGCAGCGACGTTTGATAGGTTGATTCAGCAAGCGCCAAAGCATCAACGCACCGTAAAAGATACCATTCGTCATAAACTATTATGGTGGCGCAATAAAGAGTCGCAGCTAGGCTAGCTTCATTGAACGCTATAGTTATGAAGCTGTAGAAAATAATAATACATTAAAAAATCTATCTAAAAAATTTAAGCAAAAAAAGCTCAATCATATCAATGACTGAGCTTTTCGAATATGGTGGGCCGTCCGCGATTCGAACGCGGGACCAATTGATTAAAAGTCAACTGCTCTACCGACTGAGCTAACGGCCCTAATGAGAGAATAAAAACCAAGGTTTTTTTTAACTCTAAAAGCTACCATCCTAGGGGATGGGTCTAACTGTGCTATCTTAGCATAATTATTATCTATAAAAATAATAACGATTATAAGAAGCCATACTAAACACTAAAAATGGTGGGCCGTCCGCGATTCGAACGCGGGACCAATTGATTAAAAGTCAACTGCTCTACCGACTGAGCTAACGGCCCTGAAGAGATTATAAAAAAGCAGTGCTTTTTAACTCTACAAGTTGAAATCCTTGATGCTGGACTTCTCTCACGTTTATTTATTTCTATCTCTAAACGTGAGAGCACATTATATATAGTTTTATAGCAATTACAACCCTATTTCATCAAAAAAACGTAAATTATATAAAAAAAATGGTTTTATTTATCAATTTTCTGATAAAAGCCCTCATTACAACTCATTTAATCTCTAGAAAGGGCTTCAACAGGGTCAAGTTTGGCGGCATTACGTGCCGGTAAAAAGCCAAACACCACACCAATAAGCGTCGAGCATAAAAAAGCAGCAATAATAGAGGTAGAGGAATAAATGACTTGAAAACTGTCTCCACCCACGCGATTTATCAATTCTCCAATGGCAAAGGCTAAGCCAATACCGAGTAAACCACCTAAAATACACACGAGTATCGCTTCGATTAAAAACTGCTGCATGATATCGCTTTGGCGCGCACCAACTGCCATACGTACACCAATCTCATTGGTACGTTCGGTCACTGATACCAGCATAATATTCATAACGCCAATCCCGCCGACGATTAAGGAGATAATCGCAATTGATGAAATCAGTAACGTCATTGCGGCGGTGGTAGATTCAATCGTTTGGCGAATAGAGTCAGAGTTGCGGATTCTAAAGTCATCCGTACCGTGGCGACTTTCCATAAGTTGAGAAATCGCTGATTCTGCTGCTGCTGAAGAAATATTATTATCAATTAGAGCAACAAAGCTTTCAATATAGGCGCTGCCCACAAGGCGCGACATGATAGTAGTGTAGGGCATATATAAGGTCGGTGAATCTACGCTGCGACCAAAACCGCCATCATTGGGAGCAAGTACGCCAATAACGCGCCCCGGTACACTGCCAATTAATACGACTTCACCAATAGGATTGGCATTATCAGGAAAAAAGGTCTTTTTGGCATTGTCATCAATAATAATATCTTGAGTACGGCGTAAAATGCTTTGCTCATCAAAACCCTGACCTTGAATCAGTTTTTCGCCAGTGACATCGAGATAGTCTTGACCGACACCGCTGATACTTGCTGCTTCTTGTACATTACGATAGCGTACATTGGTATTGCTATTAATTTGCGGGCTGACGCTGACGACATACGGCTGATCAGCGATTGCTTGCGCATCTTGTGGGGTCAGATTCTTATCATTATATTTTCGTCTAGGATCACCATAAGGATAGCCGTCAGTGACGGTAATAGTATTGGTACCAAGCGAGCTAATATTGGATAAAATTTGTGCTTGTGAGCCTTTACCGAGCCCAACAACAGAGACTACTGAGGCAATACCAATAATAATACCTAGCATGGTCAGCAAGGTGCGCATTTTATGCGCACGCATTGCTAATAAGGACATTTTAAAGGCTTCAAATAAACGATCTATAAAGCTACTAAAGGCGCTTTTTCGGTGTTGGTCTAGGATAGATTCAGGTTTTGCTTGGGTGTGCTGATAGTGTTCATTTTTATAATCAGCGATGATATAGCCATCTTTAATTTCAATGACGCGCTCAGCTTGTTCGGCAATACTAGGGTCATGGGTGACCATAATAATGGTGTGACCTTGCGCGTTTAAGTCGCGCAGGATTTCCATCACATCTTCGCCAGACTTACTATCAAGCGCACCGGTTGGCTCATCGGCTAGAATGATATCGCCACCGTTCATCAGGGCGCGTGCGATAGAAACACGCTGCTGTTGACCACCAGATAACTGACTGGGACGGTTATTAACCTTCTCACCGAGTCCTAAATCTGACAGCAGCATCTCAGCGCGCTGACTACGGGCTTGTCCATCCATTCCGGCATAGACGGCAGGTACGGCAACGTTATCACGAGCGCTAATATCGCCTAGTAGATGATAACGCTGAAAAATGAACCCAAAATGCTCACGGCGTAACTTTGCAAGCTCATCTGCATCTAAACGGCTGACGGACTGACCATAGATTTTATAATCACCGGCGCTGGCTTGATCCAAACAGCCTAAAATATTCATTAAGGTAGACTTACCGGAGCCTGACTGTCCGATGATCGCGACCATCTCACCTTGATTGATCGTCAAATTAATATCATGCAGCACGCGAATAGTTTGTTCACCCGCCTTAAATTCTCTGATGAGTCCTTTAACTTGCATTAAGGGGACTTCAGTCGCATCGGTCGCGGCGCTTGAATGGGGATCTTGGTTATTCATCTGTCATGCTGCCTATATTAATCTATATCAATGCTCATCTTTTGCTACGGAACTTTTAAGCTCTTAAGGTGCCGTTTTTTATTTTAAACCGTTATGCTTAATGCTTAAGAGTTATGATTAAAACGGTCTGCCACCTGGTCGACCACCTCTACCGCCTTTTTGACCTTTTGCTGGACCTTCTTCACTGATAACTACTTTATCGCCTTTATTTAGACCGCTGAGGATTTGTGCATTAACGCGATTGTTAATACCCACTTTCACGGTTTGTTCAACCACTGTGCCGTCAGCTTGCAGGACGCGAACGGTAGCCGTAGTGACGCCATCTTCACGATTAGCATCAGCAGTTTTAGCATTGGTATCTTTAGCATTGGTATCTTTAGCATTAGTAGGCGCTTTATTAGCGTCTCTACCTTTTTTAGATTTACCGGCAGGTTGTAGGGCGGCAGAAGGGATTAATAAGGCGTTTTTGGCTTGGTTGATGATGACATAAACTTGCGCGGTCATATCAATACGGAAGCGACGTTCGGCATTGGGCACTTCGATGTAGCCGACATAATAAATGGCGGCATCGGTCGAGCTGGTGTCACTAATGCGCTCAGGTGCAGGCTCAATGGCTTTAAGGACAGCATCGTATTTTTGGTCGGGATTACCAATGATATTAAAATAGACGGGCATATTTGCTTTGACGTTAATGACGTCGGCTTCAGAGATTTGTGCATTAATACGCACGGTTGATAAGTCCGCTAAGGTAACAATGGTTGGTGCGCTTTGATTGGCGTTAACGGTAGTGCCTTGTTCGGTCGTGACTGAGACCACAGTGCCTGACATTGGCGCACGAATCGTAGTATAGCTTAGGTCTTCTTGTGCGGTGTCCACATTGGTCTGTGACTTGCGTAGTGCCGCCTGTTGGCTATTGATATTTGCTTTTGCCGTAGCGATAGCAGCGTTAGCCGTTTCAATAGAAGCACGAGCACTGGCAACGGCAGATTTTGCGGTATCAATGCGAGTAGCTTGAGTATCGTATTCTTGTTGTGAAATCGCATCGATATTAAGCAAAGATTGCAGCCGACCGAAGTCAGATTGGGCTTGTTTTAGCTCTGATTGACGGCTGGCAAGGTCAGCGTACGCACTTTTTAATCCTGCTTCACGGCTCGACACTTCGGCTTGCGCGCTTTCAGTGGCTGCTTGGCTTTGGTCAAGGCTGGCTTGCTGATTGGTTAAATTATTCTTTTGCGTGACCTGATCAATTTGTGCAATAAGATCACCTTTTTGCACCTCGTCGCCCACATCAACAAATAGCCGTTTGACCTCGCCAGATACTTGCGCACCAACGTCAACGGTATTAAGCGCTTTTACCTTACCAGAAGCCATGACGTTATTTTCAATATCGCCAATCTCGGCGGTTGCCGTCAGATAGTTGGGCTGAACTTCTTTTGGTTTTAAGGTTTTATAGGCTAAAGCACCTAATGCTACGACAATTAAGGCAATAATGCCCCATTTAATAGCAGACTTTTTGCTTAGTTTGCGCATGCTGAGGGTCCAATTACAGTCAAATCAAGTATGAGTATGAGTATGAGTATGGGTATGGTAAAGGCTTCATTGCCAAAAAGAAATGATAATTAGTTTGCGAAAGGTTAAGGTGAAGAAGATTAACTAAGATGACTTGTTATCATAGCTATCGTTAATAATGATGAAATATCAAAAAATCGAGTTATCTTGGAGAAAATAGGCGCTGACCGGCTAATTCTAACGCCGCTTGTAATAATAATTCCCACGCGGGCTGGCGGATAACGCCTTTAATCGCTTGATCGCAACGATAAATAAGCGCAGACCACTCGGCCGTTTGGGCTTTGGTTTGACGGCGACACGCCTGCTGATACAGTCCTTGTTTACTGCGCCATATTCCCAATGCTTGTGGATCTTGTCCATCCATTAACGCCATGATTTGGCGCATGTCTTTACTGATTGCCCAAAGCACTAACGTCGTTGGCTCATCAGTGGCTTGTAGTTGAAATATGATTTTTGCCACTTGTGCTTGGTTACCTGCAAGCATGGCGTCGGATAAATCAAACACGCTAAAGTGGGCATCACTGACTAAAGCTGCTTGTAAATCAGTAATATCTAACACCACAGTTGCGGCAGTACGGTTCTGATGATGAGCGTCATGTTTGTTTTTGTTGATATCTGCTATGAGCTCTGGTGCAAATAAGTAAGACAGCCGCCACAAGGTTTGATACGCGCTTAACAGATGATGCTCGGTTTGCGACAGCAAAAGTTGCCACGCCTCTTGCGATAACCTCAAACCAAATTGCTGCGCCTGAATTTGCAACAGCTGCTGACGCCCGCGTTCATCGTATAAGTTGCAATCAATAATATGACCGTATTGCGCAAAAGGGGCAAACCATTTGCTCGTTTGGGCGCGGCGGTCTTGCTTGGATGTCAGCCACAATAAGCTGTTACTATTGACTCCGGTTTGCGCTTCCACAGCAAAGCGTTCTAGCTCGGCAATGACTGCTTTGTCAGGCTTATGATTGCCCGTCACAATCAGGGCGCTCGCATCATCGAATAAAGATAAACTTCCCAGTTCTGACAATACGTCTTGCCAGCTTTTCACGGACACCAGCTCGATACGTTTAATCGCATAGTTTTGCGCCCGCCAATGCGGACGTAGCGCATCAATAAGCCACTGATGTAACAGCGGCTCATCACCATGAGCCAGCCACAAGCCTGCGACTGCAACATCAGATTGCAGTAGCTTTGGATAGGCTTGAATAAAAGTGTCTTGCATAGGCGTTGTGCTACAAAATAAAAAGACGAATAGTAGAGAAAATAATTAAGAATTTGGCGTGACAATAGTCGTAACTTCTGACTTATTCACAGGATTTTTAATAAGTTGCGAGGACTTATTGATGCTGGCAGGTGATACTTTAGGTAGGTTAATCGCCACATATTGATCGGTAATACGGCGCGCTAAACTGTCGTATAACCAGTCGCGAATTTGATTGCCTTGCTGGTCATCGGTACTGACCGTTGCCTCATTATATTGATAGCTACGCTCAACTTGAATGGGATTGGTTAGCGTGACAGGCTTACCGTCTTGAATGGTCTGGTAAGTGACATCGGCTGATAATACCAGCCGGATTTCTGTTAGCACGCCAACCAATTCGTAACGCTTAAAGCGCACGTTATTCACGTTAATAGTCGCAATCTGCTCAGCACCACTGTTATTTGCCACAGAGGTATTAGTCGTAGAGCTGTTAGCAGAATTTTTGTTAACAATATCTACGCCCAACGCTTCCAAACGTCTGGTTAAGGGTAGTTTTAATGGAAAGGAAAGGCGATCATCTGCAATGATAATGGCGGTCTTAGCGACATTAAAATGCAAAGGCGCTTCATAACCACGCAGTTGAAAGCCACAACCCGTTAGGATACTGGTCGTACCCAGCACAGCAACCATTGGCAAAGCCGCCAGTAGCATCTTGACCGATCTTTTTGCGCGGTATTGCTGTGCACAGTCATTTGCTGTCACTGACGACAGCGGCGCAGAGTGCTGCTGGTACGACATAATTGCTATCCTTATTTTTAGTCAAGTGGCTTTTAATCAAGCCACCTTGAATCAACCAAATGAATACGCTTAACCTGCTACCACAAAACTGACCAACTTATTCGGCACGACAATCTCTTTTTTAATCTCACCAGTGATGAATTTTGCCACACTTTCAATCGCGCGTGCTTGTGCTTTTAGCTGCTCAACATCGCCATTTGGTGCCACGTCCATTTTGCCACGTACTTTACCATTGACCTGAACCACCATAGTAACGGTATCTTGTACTAAGGCGCTGGCATCAAGCGTAGGATAAGCCATCGTTTTGGTATCAAATCCTAACTGCTCAAGCAAATGCTCACCGACGTGTGGGGCATAGACCGATAGCATAATGAGTAAGTCAATCAAGGCTTCATGCTGAATCTGTAAGTCTTGCGCGCTGTCGGCTTTAAAGCTGGCAAGCTCATTAGATAATTCCATCAAGCTTGATACAGGCGTATTAAGCGCCAAACGATTACCAAGGTCGCCATCGATTTTAGAAATCGTTTCATGAGTTTTACGACGTAAATTTTTGGCAGCTTTGGTTAAACCCTCCGTATTTAACGGCGTATTATTTAACGTTATAAGGTCTAAATGAGCATCATTCAGCGCTTGTATATGCTCAATGGCAATACGCCAAACTTTTTTAATAAAGTTATAAGGACCTTTTAACGCATCATCTGACCATTCAAGGGTTTGATCTGCAGGGGCAGTAAATAGAGTATACAAGCGCACGGTATCAGCACCGTACTGATCAATGGTGGTTTGTGGGTCGATACCATTATTTTTTGACTTGGACATTTTTTCAATTTTGCCAATCGTAACAGGCAGACCATCAGTTTTAAGTGTGGCTTTTATCGGCTGTCCACGCTCGTTATAGTCAATATCGACATCTTGTGTGAAATAATAAGTCGTACTACCATCGCTATTCACACGATAGAAAGTGCCTGCAAGTACCATGCCTTGAGTCATGAGATTGGCAAATGGCTCATCGCCTGATACCAAGTTTTCATCACGCATCAGCTTATGGAAAAAACGTGCATAAAGAAGATGCATTACCGCATGCTCAACACCGCCAACGTATTGGTCGACAGGTAGCCACTTGTTAGCGGCAGCTTTATTCACCATATTTACTGCATCATGCGGACTGGCAAAACGGGCGTAATACCAACTTGACTCGACGAAAGTATCAAAGGTATCCGTCTCACGCTCAGCAGGGTTGCCACATTTTGGGCAAGTGGTATTGACAAATTCTGGAATGTTTTTAAGTGGATTACCACGACCATCAGGCACCACATCAGTCGGTAAGACAACGGGTAAATTCTGCTCTTCTACCGGAACCGTACCGCAATGCTCACAGTTCACCATTGGGATAGGGCAGCCCCAATAACGCTGACGCGATACGCCCCAATCACGCAGACGATATTGGATTTTTTTGTTGGCAAGTTCTGACGGCGCCAGCTTCGCTAACATGGCTTCAAAAGCTTGCTCGAAGTCCATGCCGTCAAATTCGCCTGAATTAACCAAGGTATTACGCTCGGTATAAGCACGATTATCGTCATCGGACTCTACATTATCAAAATAGCCTTCAGGAATATTGATGACTTGTTTGATGGGCAAATTGTATTTGGTTGCAAATTCATAATCACGTTCATCATGCGCCGGAACCGCCATAACGGCGCCTGAGCCATAGCTCATCAATACATAATTGGCGACCCAAACTGGCACTTGTTCACCAGTCAGTGGATGCGTAACTGTTAGACCCGTATCCATACCAATTTTATCGGCTTTTGCCAAATCCGCTTCCGCAACCGAGCCTTTTTTACACAGCGCACAGAAATCAGCAATGGCTTTATTGTGCTCAGACGCATACTGCGCGAGTGGATGCTCAGCAGCAACCGCCACATAAGTAACGCCCATCAAGGTATCAGGACGAGTAGTGAAGACATCTAGCGTATTGTCTTGACCTTCAAGATTATAAGGGAAATGCACTTCCATACCCGCACTGCGACCAATCCAATTGCGCTGCATGGTCAGTACTTCAGACGGCCAATGACCTTCTAGTTGGTCTAAATCATCGAGTAGCTCATCGGCATAATCAGTAATTTTAAAGTAATACATCGGGATATCGCGCTTTTCGACCGCAGCACCACTACGCCAGCCTTTACCATCAATCACTTGCTCATTTGCCAAGACGGTATTATCAACGGGATCCCAATTGACGGTAGAAAGCTTCTTATAGACCATGCCTTTTTTATATAATTGCAAAAATAACCACTGTTCCCACTGATAATACTCAGGATTACAAGTGGCAAATTCACGTGACCAATCTACGGATAAACCAAGCAGTTTCAGCTGCGCGCGCATGTTATCAATATTCGCAAACGTCCATTCAGCAGGCGGTGTTTGATTGGCAATCGCAGCATTTTCAGCAGGCAAGCCAAACGCATCCCAGCCCATTGGCTGCATCACCTCAAACCCTTTTAGGCGATAATAACGGCTGAGCACATCTGATATCGTATAGTTACGCACATGACCCATATGTAGCTTACCGCTTGGATAAGGGAACATAGAGAGCATGTAGCGACTTGGCTTGTCGCTTGGCTCATCACTGACTTCAAAACGCTTGTCTGTTGCCCACTTGGTTTGCTGCGCGGCTTCAATAAGCTGCGGCTGATACGCATTCGTACTGGCGTCAGTGGTGGTTACGGGTTGATGATCAGTTGGGGCAGTTTGCGAGTTACTCATTGTCGGCTCTAATTGGTTAACACAGGTAAAAGGGAATATTTTGTAATGCCATAGCATAGCGTAATTTAGTAAAAATTGCGATGCTATGATACGCCAATCGTATGATGGCTATGCAGTATGTTTAGCAATGCGTTTGCCATTAAGTTTAGCAATGTGTTTGGCAATATATTTGATTGGTAAAATGCTAGACTGTTTAAAAATGAACCGCCACTTAAATCACAATGTAAATAAAAAATAATTTGGAGACAAGATGACCATCACCATTTACGGTATTAAATCATGCGATACGATGAAAAAAGCGTTTCTTAAACTTGATGAGCTAGGCGTAGACTATGACTTTCATGATTATAAAAAACAAGGTATAGATAAAGAAAGTGTCCAGCGTTGGGTCGATAAATTGGGATTGGATAAAGTACTCAATAAACGCGGAACGACATGGCGTAAACTGTCAGAGGAACAAAAACAAGCGGCTGATGATAGTAATGATAGCGCGATTGACTTCCTTGTCGCCAATACCAGTATGATTAAACGTCCGATAGTGGAGGGCAGTTATCAAGATAAAGCAGTATTATTATGCGGCTTGGATAAAGCAGAATTTGATACGGCTTTTTCATAAAAATGTGACTGCATAACCATAACCATAACCATAAAATAATAATTTTGCCCTATAATTCGTCTTATAAGTATAAAGGTCAGTGCGATTGATGAATATAAAAAAGCCCGAGCTTAGATATTAAGTTTGGGCTTTTTATGCTCATAAGGACTATTGGCTGCTAGCTCATTTATGCATCCAATTCACGGCTAATGAGTGTACCCACCCCTTCATTGGTAAAAATTTCCAAAAGTGTCGCATGAGGCACACGACCATCGACGATAACGGCACTTTTAACGCCACTACGAACGGCATCTAGCGCGCATTGAATTTTAGGAATCATACCACCTGAAATCGTACCATCAGCAATTAAGCCATCGACTGTGGTAGGCGTGAGACCAGTGACCACTTTGCCGTCACGACCTAAGACGCCTTTAATATTAGTCAACAGCATCAGTTTCTCGGCTTGTAAAAATTCAGCCACTTTACCCGCGACCAAATCGGCATTGATATTATAGGTATTGCCTTCGCTATCCACGCCAAGTGGCGCAATGACAGGGATGAAATCGGCGGCAATGAGCATGGTAATCACCTCTTTATTGACGCTTACCACATCACCGACAAAGCCTAGATCTATCGGAACCGCGATACCGTCATCGCCTATTTTTTCCATGAGTAATTTTTTGGCAAGAATGAGGTTGGCATCTTTCCCAGTGAGACCAATCGCGCGTCCACCGTGCTTATTAATCAAGCTGACGATAGACTTATTGACGCTACCGCCCAATACCATCTCGACCACATCCATGGTACTTTTGTCAGTGACGCGCATGCCATCAATACGCTGAGATTGGCGCCCCAATTCTTTGAGTAAGCTATCGACTTGTGGACCACCGCCATGCACCACGACGGGATGTAGCCCAACGGTTTTTAGCAACACAATATCGCGCGCGAAAGAGCTTTCTAGCTCTGGATCGGTCATGGCATTACCACCGTACTTAACGACAATCAGTTTACCTGAAAAACGTTGAATATAAGGCAGTGCCGTGGTTAATACTTCAGCGGTAATTTTGGCATCATGTAGATTTAGTGACATCGTAAGCTCCTAAAATCGGGTTCTAAAGCGCACGCTCAAGCATGCTGCAAACATCGATGGGAATTAAACATTATTAATGAAGTCGAGAGATTGAGCCATTTTTTTGTTATTTGCTGGTATTTAAAATGAAAACTATTCGGGATAAATAGCGGCAATTTGTTCTGCTAAGGTGTCATAAAAGGGACGGCATAAGGCGACAAAATGCGCTTGTATGTCTTTTAAATCAGCAACGCTATCACCGGCAAAACGCACCGTGAGACTGTGACTGGTATTGGATTTGCGCAGAACGCCAAACCCCTTATCAAAGTCTAGGCGTAAACCATCAATACAAGATAAGCGTGTCCCTGCTGGCAAGAGCTGCTGCGCCTGTGCAGTCGTGTATTGTAGGGTATGATCATAATCACATGATGACGAGGTATTGACAGTATTGACAGCAACGGTGTTAGGAGCTACCTCTGCCACAAGTCGAGTAGAACTGCTGTCATTATGAGCCAAGCGTTGTAAATAATGACAGAAGGCGACCAAATGCTCGATGATGGTGCAGTGGCTGTCAACTTTACTTGATAAGGGTAAATAGTGATCGGCGGTACTGACCAGCATTGGTAGATTTTGGGTAATATCTGTCAGCTGATAAGGGGCGGTCACGGGTTTTGGCTCACCCCACACATCGACAGTTGTCGTTACTGGTTTTGAATAATTTGGAGTATTGCTACCAAGTTCGGTCTGTTTATTCATTATTGATTGATGAATAGTGCCTATTGACACGGAATGGGTCAGCCAATGTAGTAGCCGCAAGCCGCTATACATCGCATCATCAAAAACGATAAAATAACCGTCATTAAAGATAAAGTGACCCGATAGCTCACCGGCAAATATAGCATGAGCGCCGCGAGCTTGGAGCTGTTGCCTTAGCAAACTACTGCCTGTTCTCGTCATCACTGGCGTTGCCCCGAGTGAGGTGAGCAGCTTTGTTAAATGATGAGAGCATTTCACATCAAACAAAACCTGCGGTGCGTCTACATCAGCAGAAAGCGGACGCTCCGTTATTGCCACTTGCGCTAATAAATAGAGCAGATGGTCGGGGGCGACAACCTTCCCACGATTATCCACAATCATCAGCCGATCGCCATCACCATCAAATGCTAAGCCCATATCCGCTTCATGAATCATAACCGTTTGTTGGAGCTCAGCAAGGCGATTAGGCTCGGTAGGATCGGGATTACCTAATGGGAAATTACCATCAGGGGTATCATTCAGCATAATGACCTGACGACAAAAACGCTGAAATAACGCTTGAGCAATATTGCTGGTCGCACCATGCATACAGTCAATGACAATCGTGATATTGAGCTTAGATAAAGGTTGAATACCATGGGTTATTTGCGTATCACTGTTTCGCGTATTACTGTGCTGATGAATACAAGAAAACACTTCTGCAATCGCTTCAATATAAGCACCCACAACCCTTGTAGTAGGTAAGTGATTAATACGGTTGGCAGATATAGTAAGTGGTTGTGAGGAGCTTTTTAGACCGTGGTTATTTTCAGAGCTATTATTAGAATGAGTATTGATTGAGAGACTGTTTTGAAAGTAGTTGGCTTTGGCATCATAAATAGCTAATAATTTCTGATACAAATTTTGAATGTCTTGGCTACTGGGAGAAGCGTTAGCTACTAACCATTTGACCCCTAAGGTATTTTTTTCTGAGTGGCTAGCGGTGACCATAATGCCATGACCGCCATATTGCTCAGCCCAAAATGCCATCATCGGTGTGGTAATGAGACCTAAATTAATCACGGTCAATGCGTGACTACTTAAAATATTGGCAAGCGTGTGCGCAATCGTATCACTATTACAGCGCACGTCGTAGCCAATAACGACAGTATTGTTACGTCTAGCGGGTGGCGTAGAATGACGGTTAGGAGCTGGCTGATGATTCTCTATATGAGTGTTTTTTAAGCGTTTATCTTCTATACCGCAACTTTGTATCTGATAAAGCTGGGCGAAGGATTTACCCAGTGCTTGTATAAATTCAGAGGTAAAAAGCTGCCGCGCACCGCGCACATCATAGGCACGAAATAAGGATTGCTGCGCAGAAAAATGCGTCATTACTTTATTCTCCTTATCAGCGCTATGAATGGTCGTTAAATGAGTTTACGCGACCGCATTTTTTGTAAATATAGATAGATAAACTTGGGTTACTGACGACCTGAATGACCAAATCCACCTGCACCGCGCGCGCTTTCGTCACTGAATTCATCAACGATTTCAAACTCAGGGCGGGCAATCGGTACGACAATATACTGTGCCATACGTTCGGCAGGATTAAGCACGAAATCTTCTGTGCTGCGATTCCAAATACTGACCATCAGCTCACCTTGGTAGTCAGCATCGATGAGTCCGACCAAATTACCCAGTACAATGCCATGCTTATGCCCAAGCCCTGAGCGTGGTAAAATCATACCCGCATAATTAGGGTCTTGAATATAAACGGCTAAACCTGTTTTTACCAAATGCGTTGCACCCGCTTTGACTATCAAAGGCTCATCAATACAAGCCCGCAAGTCAATACCTGCTGAGCCATCAGTGGCACGTGTGGGTAGAGAGAATGCTGCATCTTGAGTAATTTTAGGGTTTAAGACTTTAACTTGTACCGCTTGCATAACAGGCTCACTTAATGATTTGGCTATTTTTATTGATAGCTTTTTATATAGAAAAGAGGAATGTAATCACAACATCTTAATACGTGCCGTTTTACATTTAAAGCTGCATTTAAAAATTTATACTGCGCACATTCTAAAGCAACAGGATACTTGCCAGTCCGAGAAACGACATAAAACCTACAATATCAGTCACGGTAGTTAAAATCACGGAGGCGGATAGTGCTGGGTCAATATTCATGTTTTTTAACATCAATGGGATGGTAATGCCCGCGACATTTGCAGCTGTCATATTAATCGCAATAGCACAGCCAATCACCATACTAATCTTAGCATCATGAAACCACATTTGTGCAATTATTGCCATAATTATCGCCCAAACGATACCGTTTATCGCGCCAACCCACAGCTCTTTGTTAAATAACCACCAGCGGTTAGACCCACCGATTTGTCCCATCGCCATACCACGAATCACCACAGTCAGTGTTTGTGAGCCTGCAATACCGCCCATACTTGCCACCACCGGCATCAGAATGGCAAGCGCCACTACTTTTGCGAGCACCGCTGCGAACTGACCAATGACGATGGCGGCTAAGAGTGCAGTACATAAATTAATACCGAGCCAAATACTACGGCTTTTAGCACTGGTTAAAATAGGCGCGAACAGCTCTTCGTCTTGACTGACACCGGCTAGATTTTTCATGGTGCTGTCGATATCGTCTTGGATAATTTCCATGATATCTTCCCCATTTAACTGTCCAACCAGCTCACCGTGACTATTAATGACCGGCGCAAAGCGGATATCTTCTGAACGAAAAATCGCAGCGGCATCTTGAATATCTAGGCGGTCGTTAATAGTAATGGCGTTATCAATAAAGCTCGATACTAACGAATGTTGGTCGTGTTTAATTAAATCAACGAGACTCAGCAGTCCTAATAATTGCTGGCTTTTATCAACCACCAACAGCTCTTGGCTTTGGTCATCCAGTAAATCAACATGACTGCGCAGCCATTCTTGTACTTCTAGCAGACTGATATCGTCATGTACCTGAATAATATCCGGATCCATATAGCTGCCAACTTCCCAATCGGCATACGTATCAAGCTTATTCACTTGGATACGAATATCTTCATCGAGCGTTGCCATGACCGAAGTACGCACCGTTTCAGTAACGGTATCTAAAATCTCTGAGATATCCTGCGCATCAAGGTCTTGGGTAAATACAGAAACTTCTGTTGATGAGAAGTTTTCCATTAATGGCTGGCGCGTATCAAATTCTAGCTCAGCTAGCACTCGACCTTTAATAGGTTCGGCAACTTGCGCCCAAATCAGCAGTCGATCTTGATTAGGAAATGACTCCAGCAAATTAGCAATTTCGTATTCAGACTGCTTGGCTAAAAATTCAGCAATGGCAACCGTTGCCTTATCCGCCACCAAATCCTGCAAATACAGCAGCTTATATTCAGCCGTATATTCTAGCGGATTATAGTCTCCCAGCTTGAAAGAGCGTTCAGAGCTAGGCGTGGCGGTGGGCATAAGCATTCCAAAATGAGGGCAAAGTTAATATTAAGTAAATGTTAAAAGAGGATGTAATAAAAATACTCTTTCATTGATAAAAGGTAGTAATTTAAGTCTATTTTTTTAAAAAGTTGCATTAAAATTGAAAAAACTGCATTAAAAAAAGCGGTACTAATGTTTGCCTAATAACGCGCGAATATTGGCTAAATACTCATCAGCAACAGCTTCTGGATCTTTTATCGCTTTTTTCTTTTTCGCTTTGGCGGGCCAATCAATATGATCTTCAGGCAGTTCTTCTAAAAATCGCGATTCTGAAGTCACGCGCATCTGACCTCCTGAGCGTCGCTGCGTTGCCAGTGTTAACGTCAGCTCACGACGCGCACGGGTAATGCCCACATACATCAGACGGCGTTCTTCTTCGACCGTTTCACTCATAATGGAGTTACGATGTGGCAGCATTTCTTCTTCTAGCCCCATGATATAAACGTAGTTAAACTCCAAACCTTTGGCAGCATGTAACGTCATGAGGTTCACTTTATTGGTATTTTCTTCTTCTTGCTGCTGCTCAAGCATATCGAGTAATACCAGTTTGCGAATAATAGTATCAATAGTACGATCTTCATCTTCTTCTGCGCGATTAATAAGCGACTGAATACTGGTATATAGCACCTCAATATTATCAATACGATTTTTTTCTTGCTGTGGCGTTTTAGCATCCTCGCGCACAAAATCAATATAGCCAGTCTCATCAATCATTTGGCGCACGATAGGCACGGGGTCAGGATGCTGATCCAACTCGCGCGTGTAATGCTCAATAAAATCACCAAACGCTTTTAAAGTACCGTACGCTTTCGACGGTAAAACATGAGCAAGACCCGCATGGGTACACGAGGCAAGCAGCGAGATGCTATGTTCTTGTGAAAATAGACCAAGTTTTTCAAGGGTTGCCGGACCCATTCCGCGCTTGGGCGTATTGATAATACGTAAAAAAGCACTGTCATCTTCAGGATTTAATATTAAACGCAAATAGCTCATGATGTCTTTGATTTCACTACGCGCAAAAAAGGACTGACCACCGGATAATTTATAAGGTACTTGTAATTGTCGCAGCTGCGCCTCTAACATTCGCGCCTGAAAGTTACTGCGATACAGTACGGCATAATCTTCCCATTCATTACCAAACCGCAGTTTATGGGTAACAATTTCTTTAGCAACGCGCTCCGCTTCATCATCGTCATTACGACAATTAATAATACGAATTTTTTCGCCTTGACCTTTATCTGACCACAGTTTCTTTTCAAATAAATGCTCATTATTGGTAATCACCGCATTTGCCGAGGTCAAAATACGACTGGTTGAGCGGTAATTTTGTTCCAGCATCACAATTTTTAATTTAGGGAAATCCTCTTTTAATAATCCCATATTCTCAGGTTTCGCCCCACGCCATGCATAGATGGATTGGTCATCATCACCAACCACCGTAAAGCGCCCTTGTGGACCTACCAGATATTTAATCATCTCATACTGCGCGGTATTGGTGTCTTGATATTCATCGACGAGCAAGTAACGAATACGATTTTGCCATTTATCCCGCAGCTCCGTATTATCACGTAATATTTTGGTTGGCAGGACAATTAAATCATCAAAATCAACGGCATTATAAGCGCGTAAATTACGCTCATACAGGGCATAAAGCGTCGCAAAAATCATATCTTCGGGATCGTCTAAGGTATCCATTGCCTTATCGGGATCAATCAGATCATTTTTCCAATCGGAGATAAATTTCATTGCTTTACCGACCAGTTCACGACTCTCAGCGCCACTTAAGTTATCGCGCATCATCAATTCCATCAATAGGCGCTTGCTGTCCTCGCCATCCATAATAGAAAAGTTGCCTTTGAGTGGCGTATGTATCAGCTCATAGCGTAAAAATTGTAAGCCAAATTGGTGAAAGGTCGAAACGGTCAGTCCACGTGTTTTTTCACTGGGTAGTAATTTACTCACCCGCGCTTTCATTTCACGCGCCGCTTTATTGGTGAATGTTACCGCTGTGATACGTTCGGCTGGCATGTTACATTCTTCAATAAGATAGGCAATCTTACGCGTGATAACCGACGTCTTGCCTGAGCCTGCGCCCGCCAATACCAGTAGCGGACCTGATACATAGAGCATGGCTTCTTGTTGTTTGGGATTAAGTTGACTCATAATATGACCTGTCAGGCAAAAGCAAAAAAGAGGGGTGACGCTGTGATGCCATTATAAAGAACAAGGCATCATCATAAATGCAGAAAAACGTATCAGATAGGGTGATTAGGCGTAGGAAATTAGGTGCACTATTATAAAGCAAAATGCGCATTATTGGGGAGGAGATAGCGGTAGGTTCAAATACAGATTAATCTATAAAACTTAAATGATTATTTCCTTGCTATCATTCTAATGAGACAGAAACCAAAAAATCATCAATATATCAGGAATATAAATCTATGAGAGTTCACTTAGTCTTTAGTTTAATCATAACAATGGTAGTTCCAGTCATAGCAAGGGCTCAGCCCTCTAACCTTGAAGCTGGATTATTAAAATCAATGACCATTAAGCTTGATAATGAAGGTGATATCGAGCGAGATGAAAGTTCAGGAGTAGCCATTAGAAACTACAAGAGAAATAATTATATAAAAGCAGCACCTGATTTTCGCTATGATTATATTGATAATTATTTACTACTTAAACCTGCAACTTTCTTAGGGCATGATTTGAAAGTAATTGAAGAAGAGTATATGTCAGCATATATTGGTTGCTGTGTGAGTCCGGGCGTAGGTGTTATCATTAAGCAAAAAGGCAGTCTAAATAACGTAAAGGATTTTGCAAGAAAAAATAGATGTTCAATTGAGCCAATCAATTTTAATGCTCATCTCAGAGAACTTGGTATCAAAAAACCGCAAGCACCGACAGGCAACTATTATGCATTGAGCTGTCGTGAAAGAGATATAGAGAGACACGAGTAACTGTGAGAAAACGGCTGTTTTAACTGCTAGCAAGATATTAGTAATACAGCCGTTTAAGGTAATTAAAATTCAGTCAGCTAAGTTTTAATTACCATAAATTTAATCAATAATTTTAAGCATTAATTTTAAGCATTGTTTAACTGACGCGCAGCTTCTAACGCAAAATAGGTCAAAATGCCATCGGCACCAGCACGGCGGAAGCCAATTAGGGACTCTAAAATTACCGCATCCGTTAACCAGCCATTTTGAATAGCTGCCATATGCATGGCATATTCACCAGAGACTTGATACGCAAACGTTGGCACCCCAAAGGTATTTTTAACTTCACGAATCAAATCTAAATACGGTTGACCGGGCTTAATCATCACCATATCCGCGCCCTCGGCAATATCCATCGCCACTTCATGCAATGCTTCTGCGCGATTACCAAAGTCCATCTGATATTGTTTTTTATGACCGCCTTTTAAGTTGCCCGCACTACCAACGGCATCACGGAAGGGACCATAATAAGCAGAGGCATATTTTGCCGAATATGCCATGATAGCGGTATTGACAAAACCTTCGGACTCCAAAGCGTCGCGCATCGCTTTAATGCGACCGTCCATCATATCGCTCGGTGAGATAATATCCGCACCTGCTCTAGCATGTACCAATACTTGCTTGACCAAGACCTCAACAGTCTCATCATTAACGACATAACCATTGTCATCGAGCAGACCATCTTGTCCATGAGAGGTGTAAGGGTCTAAGGCAACATCCGTCATCACGACCATTTCTGGCACCGCGTCTTTAACGGCTTTAACGGCACGGGCACTTAATCCGTTTTCGTCATAAGCAGCGCTACCGTTCGCAGTTTTTAAAGCGTTATCAATCACCGGAAAGATATCGATGGTGGTTACGCCTTCTGCTAATAACGCTTTGGCATGCTTGATCAGCAGGTCAATCGATAAACGCTCAACCCCTGGCATACTGTGGATAGCTTCGCGTTGGTTCTGACCTTCTAATACGAATACCGGCGCAATAAAATGCTTAGGATGCAGCTCAACTTCACGAATCATCGCGCGTACATTATCGTTATAGCGCAAGCGGCGCAGGCGCGTAGCAGGGAATTGGCGATTGAAGGTGTAAGTCATTATTATTCCTTATGGTTTACGAGATAGATAGTGATATCAGTGTGGGTTATAAAAATCGCTTTTTAAAAATTAGTGCGCTATACCGTATGACTACTATAACCAAAGTTAGTCTCTAAAAGCAAAAAGCCCCACCAATTTGGCAGGGCTGATTGTAGGCTAGTCATTGATTATTTAAACGCTAAACTAAAGCTTAACGTTTAATAATTGGCGTAACTGGCACTTGTTCAACCGGTGTTTCTTCAGTAACAATACCGACGGTCGCGTCTATTTTGCCATCTTTATTCACATCAACGACTGCCGTTGGGTTGAATTTAGCCGTTGCTGGTGTTTTTGATTGTTTAATCGTGACCGCTTCTTGCACAGTAGCTACTCGTGCAGAGCTGGCAGCATCGATAGCATAAGCTGCTTTTCCTTCGGCGCTACTATTACTGGCTTTATTACCAAGTTGCGCCACATTCGTATATTGCGGTACAGGAATAATGGCTGGCACGTCAAGATTTGCACCGCCACCAAGCGCTTGATAGAGCTCAATTTGGCTAATGATTTTTTGTAGCTCTAAGTCAAGAATACCTTGCTGAGTTGAGAACAACGAGCGCTGCGCATCTAGAACGTCTAAATAATTGGAGATACCCGCTTTGAAACGCGCATCGGCAATTTGATAGGTTTGCTCAAAGTTATCTTGCAGACGATATTGTGACAGGAGCTGATCACCAAGCGTGGCACGCGTTGCTAACACATCTGAGACTTCACGGAACGCGGTTTGGATAGATTTCTCATAACCTGCTAGCGTTTGCTGACGTGCAATCTTCGCCACATCATAATTAGCATCTAAAAGTCCACCATCAAAGATGGGTACACTCACACTAGGTCCAAAGGACCAACCCACTGCGCCACCTTTAAACAAGTCGTTCAAGCTGCTACTGCCAAGACCGATACTACTGGCAAGACTGATAGAAGGAAAGTAAGACGCCCGTGCTACTTCAATATTCGCGCCTGCTGCCTTTAGGTTATATTCTGCTTGTAAAATATCAGGACGGTAACGTAATAATTCGCTTGGTAGACCGGCACTAAAGATTTGATGGGTAGTAATATTACTGACGGCAGGCGTTGGCTCTAGACCACTTGGAATAGGTGCACCGACCAAAAATTGCAGCGCATTACGTGACTTTAAGATACTGCTTTGGGCACGTAATACCGCAAGTTTGGCACTTTCTAATGAGGCACTGGCTTGTAGGGAAGGTAGTTTTGGATCAATACCTGCCTCAAAGCGCTTATTGGCAATAAACAGCGATTTATTACGACTTTCAACGGTTGCTTCCGCCAGTTTCAGCTGCGCCAAGCTATAGCTTAAATTGGCATAGCTTTGCGCAATATTACTGATTAAGCTGATTTGGGTGGCATCTTTTGCCGCAGTCGTTGATAAAAAATTCTGCAATGCTTGGTCTTTTAGACTGGAAATTTTGCCCCAAAAGTCGAGCTCATAATTGGCTAGACCTAAGTTTACATTATAGTTATCGCCCGTTTGATTCGCCCGACGTTGACGAGCATAGCCCGCTGTACCATTAATACTTGGTAAGTCACGAATATCGGTAATTTGATATTGCGCACGCGCTTTTTCAATGGCTAAGCGCGCATTTTCAAAGTCTTTGTTATTTTCAAGACCGAGGGCAATAAGACCTTTTAAACGCTCGTCGCTATAGAAATTCTGCCAGCGTTGACTGGCAAGGCTTTGTTGTTGGGCGCTACTCACAGTCTCTTTGTCAAAAGCACCGTAAGCTTGCTCAATCGGTAAATTAGGTTCAGCAAGTACCGGACGCATATCCGCTTTAGGGATGGTATTACATGCTGCCATGCTCATGGCTAATGCCGTTAAGCCTAGCAAGCGCCCTGATTTACCAGCTCTTGAAGTTGCGGTAAATAGTGCCGTTGTCAGCATTGTGCTTGTATTTGGGCGTATGCTAGCAGTAGAGCAGTCTACTGCTTTGATGGCTGAGTTAGGGGTAAAAAAGGAACGAAAACTCATTGTATATTATCTCCAAAGCTTACAGGCTGATAACTCTCAGAGGGAGTTGTGTTCTGTCGCTCATTGGTTGGCATATTTGGTGTGTCATTAGGATCAGTCGGTTCATTGCCGTCATCTTTATTAGGCGGATTCTTACCATCGTTACCTTTATAAGGGAACATACTACGCACCCAAATATAAAACATGGGAATAAAGAAAATCCCTAATAAAGTGGCACTGACAACGCCACCAAGAACACTGGTACCGATTGCGTTTTGGCTACCAGATCCGGCACCGGTTGCTATGAATAATGGCACAACACCAAGACCAAAGGCAAGTGAGGTCATGACAATAGGACGCAAACGTTGCCGCGCTGCGAGCATGACTGCCTCTTTTAAGGTATAACCTTCCTCTTGGTGATCCCTCGCAAATTCGATAATTAAGATGGCATTTTTGGCAGAAAGTCCCACTACCGTGAGTAGACCCACTTGTAAGTATATATCATTGGAGAAGTCTCGGAACCAAGTGAATAGCGCCGCTCCCAAAACACCCAGTGGAATAACCAATAATACTGAGAATGGAATCGACCAACTTTCATACAAAGCAGCAAGACATAAGAATACTACTAAAATAGAGATGGCATAGAGCATTGGCGCTTGAGCACCTGATTTTTGCTCCTCTAATGACAGACCTGTCCATTCATAACCGATGCCTTCCGGTAGTTTTTTGACCATCGCTTCCATGGCACTCATTGCTTCACCCGTACTTAGACCAGGTGCGGCGCTACCTTGAATATTCATTGACGCTAAACTGTTATAGCGCGTGAGACCCGGTGAACCGGTTTCCCATTTACTACTAGAGAAAGCATCAAATGAGATCATCTCGTTGCTGTCATTACGGACATACCATTTACCGATATCACTAGGGTTAGTACGGCTACTTGGCTCACCTTGTAAGAACACACGCTTGATACGACCACGATCTACGAAGTCATTGACATAACTTGAGCCCCATGCGGTTGAGATGACGCTATTAATATTTGCCAACGATAAACCATAAGCAGCGGCTTGTTCTTGGTTGATATCCACTTTCAGCTGCGGTGCATCTTCTTGTCCGTTTGGACGCACACCGGCTACTTGATCATTTTGAGCCGCCATACCGAGCAGCATATTACGTGCTTCTAGTAGGCCTTCATGACCAACGTTACCAGTATCTTGGAGCATCAAGTCAAAGCCACTCGAGTTACCAAGTCCACTAATGGCTGGTGGGATAATATTAAAAACAGTTGCTTCGTTAATTTGGGTAAAGAAGTAACCTTGTGCCCGATCAGATACTGCTCGCGCTGTGTTTTCTTTACCTTTACGATCCGCCCAGTCATTTAATTTTACGAAGGCGATACCGACGTTTTGTCCTTGTCCCACAAAACTAAAGCCTGCGATGGTAAACGCTGACGCCACATTATCTGGTTCTTGGCTACTATAATAAGCGCTCACTTTATCAAGTACTGCTTGCGTCTCATTCAGGGTCGAACCAGCCGGCAGCTGTACTGCGGTAAACATAATACCCTGATCTTCTTCTGGTAAAAATGAGCCGGGAATACGTAAGAAAACTATTGCCATAATACCGATAATGGCGACATAAACGATGAAGTATACCCATTTAAGACGGAAGCTTTTACCAACGAAGTTTTCATACGAACGACTGGTTTTGGCAAAAGAGCGATTAAACCAACCAAAGAAACCTTTTTGATGCTCGCTATTGCCTTTTTCATGGCTCTTGCTACGTTTGAGCAAGGTCACACAAAGGGCAGGGGTAAAAATAAGGGCAACTAGAGCCGACAGCACCATGCTAGTGATAAGCGTGATTGCAAACTGACGATAAATCACCCCAGTTGAGCCACCGAAGAATGCCATCGGTACGAATACCGCTGATAAGATAAGCGCGATACCCACAACGATTTTACTAATCTCACCCATTGATTGGATCGTGGCATCTTTAATAGAGATATGAGGGTCTTCTTCCAAAATCCGCTCAACGTTCTCTACTACCACAATGGCATCATCCACCAGTAGACCAATGGATAATACCATCGCAAACATGGTCAGTACGTTAATACTAAACCCTGCCGCATATAGAACTGCAAAAGTACCAAGCAATACAACGGGTACGGCAAGTGTTGGAATAATCGTCGCGCGCCAGTTCTGTAGAAAGACGAACATGACGATAAATACTAATATAATCGCTTCAATTAAAGTCTTAACGACTTGTTCAATAGACAAGCGTACAAATGGAGTAGTGTCGTAAGGAATGACTGATTTTAGACCGACAGGGAAGTTGGCTTCTAGCTCGGCGACTCGAGCACCGACCAATTCGCGGGTTTCAAGCGCGTTCGCACCACCTGCTAGTGAAACAGCAAGACCAGCGGCTTCTTTACCATTAAATAATGAAATAGTACTATAGTTTTCACTACCAATTTCAACCTTGGCAACATCGCCTAGACGGACTTGCGCGCCTGAAACATCGGTTTTTAATAGAATATTTCTGAATTCGTCAGGGGTTTTTAGATAGCTTTGTACGGTAACGGTCGCATTAATAACTTGTTCATCGACATTAGCGGGTGCTTCGCCGAGTTGACCTGCGGATACTTGTGCGTTTTGCGCGCGTATGGCATTGGCAACATCAGAGGGCACCAAGTTATAACCACGTAAACGTTCAGGATCGAGCCAAATACGCATGGCGTACGCGGCACCGAATGCTTGTACTTGACCAACGCCTTCAACACGGCTGAGCTGATCGACGACATTAGAGTTGATATAATCACCGATATCGGCACGATCCATACTGCCATCTTCGGAGACAAAACCTATAACAACCAAAAAGCCATCAGAGGCTTTATTAACGTTGACACCTTGACGCTGCACTTGCTCAGGTAATGAGCTCATTGCCGCCTGTAATTTGTTCTGAACTTGAACTTGCGCTGTATCGGCATTTGTACCGTTCTCAAAGTAAAGCTGTACTGAAGCGCTACCGTTTGAAGCACTCGATGACTTCATATACATCAAGCCATCAAGCCCTTTCATACGCTGTTCAATAATCTGTACCACTGAGTTTTCAACGGTTTCAGCGTTAGCACCAGGGTAGCTGGCGCTGACCGAAATGGTTGGCGGCGCAATCGCTGGATACTGCTCAATCGGTAAGTTGATAACAGATATTATCCCGATGAGCATGACTAAGATAGCCATCACCCATGCAAAAATAGGGCGATCAATAAAAAAACGTGACATAGTAAATCCCTAAGTCTTCCTAGCTTTGAATGGAATTATTTGGCGGCTGATTGTGCAGCTTGCTGCGGTGTTTTGGCAGCAGCATTAGCAGTAGGTTTAGCAGGAGTACCTTGGTCAGAAGGTGCTGCATTTGGATTTTCCAAAGGCTTAGCGACCACTTCTTGTTCAGGTTTCACTTTTGCACCACCGATAACCACCACTTTATCACCACTCTTTAGACCGTCAGTGACCACCCACTGGCCTTTATAAGTACCATTAATAGTGACAGGGCGTACCTGAATCTTATTCTTTTCATCAACGATATAAACTTGTGTTTCGCTTTTGGTCGAGCGCATCACTGCACTTTGTGGGACTAAAGCGGCATTAGTAATGACGCTTTGAGTCAAGCGTGCGCTGACATACATACCCGGTAGTAATATATCACTGTTATTTGGGAATACCGCGCGCAGGGTAACCGCGCCTGTAGATTCGTCCACTTTAGCTTCTGCCAAGGCGAGTTGTCCGCGTACTGGATACACAGAACCATCTTCTAATACGAGCTCAACACTATTCATGCCAGCTTGGGCTTTACCTTCAGTAATTTGTTGACGCAGCTTAAGTAGCTCAGATGATGATTGACTGATATCGACATAAATAGGGTCTAAGCGTGAAATGGTCACTAGAGGCGTTGGTTGACCGGAACTGACCAACGTACCGGCGGTGACGCTTGATCGATCACTACGACCTGAGATTGGTGCGCGCACAATCGTACGATTGAAATCTAAGGTGCTGGCTTGTAACCCTGCTTTTGCGGTTTGAATACCGGCTTTTGCACTTTCAATACCGGCTTGTGATTGACCGATAGCTGCATTGGCACTTTCGACTGCTGCTTGTGCTGTACGAACAGCTGTTTGGGCTTGGTCATATTGCTGCTTAGAGATAGCATTAATAGCCACCAGACCTTGCAGACGTTGTAAGTCATTTTGTGCTTGAGCTAGTGATGCTTGGCGACTGACCAGCTCAGCTTTAGCATTGGCATTATTAGCAACCGCTGTCTGATAGTTGGCTTCCGCCTGTTGGATAGCTGCTTGACCACTGGTGATAGAGCTGGCGTAGTTATCAGTATTGATACGATATAAAGGCTGACCCTTTTTCACGCTGCTGCCTTCACGGAATAGCACTTCGTCAATAATGCCATTGACCTGTGGGCGCACGTCTGCAGTTTCATAAGCCGTTGTACGTCCAGAGAACGTCTGCTCTTGAGGTACAGTCTCAAGAGTTACCGTTTGGACGTTGACGACGGCAGGCGGCATCTGCTGCTGTGCGGCTTGCTCACCAGCGGCGTCCTCTTTTTTGTCACAGCCAACCAGTACAGCTCCAGATAGTACAGATGCTATTACAATCGCAAGATAAGAGTGCTTCATCAATGTCCTCGGTAATAATATAATAGTGATACAATATAAAAAGTATGGTGATAAATTTGAGCGTGATAGATATAAAAAATAGTATTCATTCATGATGGCAAACAGCTGACAGCAGCTGGATGTGCATCAATAGAATAAATAAATTAATTTAATCACATATTATAAACTATAGGGTCTACCCCACAGTCAAGCGCCAAAAAGCCTATGTAGTGCTACTGAACCTACTTTTGATGTTTATGATGTGTAAAAAACACCGACAACACAAGCGTTACATGAAGAAACGTATAAGAAACTATACAATAACTTATGAGTGAGAAGATTGTTAAATTTTGTTGTATAGATGAGTTTGAAGAAAACTAAATAAGAAATGACGTATAAATACGATAAAAAGGTGAGTGATGCAGAAAATTAGGGCTTTGGCAATAATTAAGTAGAAACATTGATTTTGCAACGCTTATAGGTTGTAGGTCATGAAGAGTGGTTTAAAAAATGATGTCTTCTAAAGTGCTTGTTTTAAAAGTGACTGTTTTAATAGCCTTTAACTTTTAATCACAGTCGTCAATCACAGTCGTCAATCACAGTCGTCAATCACAGTCGTCAATAACAAGTGAATAAAGCAAGCAAAAAGGGAGGTGGCTTTGTACCGACCTATCTTCTTTGCTTGCGTCCCAAACTTCGTTTTTGTATTTTCCTGTTTACATAGAACATTAACTATTCTGTTGAGAACCTGAAGTCGTAAGCATTTACAACGTCAAATGGGTTCGCTCACATTATATTAAGCGGGCGCTGGCAAGCTCAGTCAATTGGTATAATCCTTGACGATAGCGGTTGTCGGGTAGGGTGCTTAGCGCCTGCTGGGCAAGCTTGGTTTCTTCTAAAGCACGACGCTTGCAATATTCAAGTGAACCAGAATCGCGCACTAGCTCAATCAGTTGTTCCGCATTTGGCGTTTTGCCCGTTTGTATGGCAATACGTAGCTTGTCATAACCTTCTTTATCGGTATCTTTTAGCAGTTCAAGCGCTTTAATGGTAGGTAGCGTAGGCTTACCTTCGGCAAGATCATCGCCCAAGTTTTTGCCCATAATTTCGCTATCACCACTATAATCGAGCACGTCATCAATAATCTGAAAGGCATTACCAAAATGCTGCCCGAAATCTGCTAACGCCTGTAAATATTGCGTTTGTTCCTGCAAGATAGCCGCGCCTTGGGTTGCCATCATAAACAGTCGTGAAGTTTTACCATCAATAATATTTAAATAATCATTTTCTGTCGCTGCTGGATTGTGCTGATGTTGCAGTTGCAACACTTCACCTTCAGCAATATCGCACGTACCGTCTGAGAACAGTTGTAATAAAGGCAAACTTTGAAAGCCAACCAACAAGTTAAAAGCGCGAGCAATCAGATAATCCCCGACTAATACCGCAGTCGCATTGTCCCATGTGGCATTCGCCGTTGGTTTGCCACGGCGCTGATTGGACTCATCAATCACATCATCATGCACCAAGGTTGCGGTATGCAGCATTTCAGTAATCGCTGCTAAATGCATCGCTTGCTCTGATGGGGCATCATTTAACATCCGCGCACATAACAAAGTAATGAGTGGGCGCATACGTTTGCCACCAGCATTGATAACATGCTGTGAAACGCTCATTACTAACTGCACTTTTGAATCCAGACTGCCAAATACTTGCTTATCCATAATGTCAAAATCAGTAGCGACAATACTTTGGATATCGGCGTAGTTTAGCGTAGAGGATAATGAGTTCGCAGCGTTAGACAAAGGAGTACTGGTCATAGTAAATAGTCGTATTTTAGATGAGAGTAGGAGAAAGGGCTTTATAGTTAACCGTGATAAGGTCGTTAATACCCTTATAATAGCATAGCTTATCATGCAAATCGGCGATTAAAGCGTGACAGCAGACAGGCGGTGCTATTTTAGATTTAAAATTTTGCCTCAAAAACATCATGCAAAAATTACTCATGAAATTGGTAAGGATGGAAACGCATTGATAAAACATTGTAAGTTGCTGATTGCATAAGCTATAATAACGTGGCTTAAATACAGACTTATTAGTATTACTATCTTTTATAAACTGGATGAGCGGCTTGCTTTTATAGGCAAAAAGCCGTAAAATCTTGCCTTTAATTTTTCCCTGTCGTGTTCGTTGACGAAGCGTTGGTATGATGCCAGCCACGGCACACGGGTTAAGCGGAGTTAGACAATGTACGCAGTAATCAAAACTGGTGGTAAACAGCACCGTGTAGTCGTCGATGAATTGCTTAAAGTTGAACTACTAAAAGCAGAACAAGGCGAAACCATCACATTTAACGACGTATTGATGGTTGTTGACGGCGAAACCGTTAAAATCGGTCAGCCTGTTGTTGATGGCGCAAGCGTAGAAGTCGAAGTGATTGAACATGGTCGCGGCGAAAAAATCCGTATCGTCAAGCACAACCGTCGTAAGCATTATCACAAAGAGCAAGGTCACCGCCAATGGTACACCTTGTTAAAAATCAAAGCCATTAATGCATAATTAACGATTATCAGTTTATTGATAATTAATAACGCACTAAATGCTTAAGAGTTATCGCATTAGCGATAAGTCACATTAACAAGGAGATTTTCTCATGGCACATAAAAAAGCTGCCGGTTCAAGCCGTAATGGTCGTGATTCAAACCCAAAAATGCTCGGCGTAAAAATCTTTGGCGGTCAAGCCATCGTTGCTGGTAACATCATCGTTCGTCAACGTGGTACAGAATTCCACGCTGGCGCAGGTGTTGGCATGGGTCGTGACCATACTTTATTTGCACTAAATGACGGTGTAGTGAAGTTTGCGACCAAAGGTAAATTTAACCGTCGCTACGTGATGGTTGAAGAAGCATAAATACTGCGTTGCTACTGACTTAAAGTATATAAATTTATTTAATACTCATTAAGACAGTCTAGCCAGTATCGAAACCCCCATTACTCATTGGTAATGGGGGTTTTTTTGTGCTTGTCTTTTATTAGCTATATGACTGTAATTAAAGAAAAAAATTAACATTAGCTATCAGGTTTTTGAATTATAGAAATAAAGAAGGGTAAATGTAATGGTTACAAGCGTGTATGGCAGCCGTAGTATTGATTGCAATTCATGACTAGGCGCGTAATAAAAAAACTGGCACACTGTGCTCATCAGTCAATAGCACTGTAATAAAGCAGCACTGTAATAAATAAATACGCCGCCTTTATATTACTGATTTAGGCAATAGACGTAAAATAAGTAGACGTAAAATAAATAAGAATAATATTTAGCCTTAATGAAGATATGGCTTATTTGAAAAACATATCCATTAGAAAATAGACTTATTAATTGTTATTCTATTTTTATACTAAAATTTTTATACTGAGAGGAAATATAATGACTTTATCAATACGAGTAAAACCAACCCCTACTGTAAAACAAAAGATGATGAGTAGCGCGTTAACTGGTATCTTAATGACCACGCTTGGCGTCGCTGCACCGATGGTAGCATTGACGCAAACTGCTCAAGCTGCACCTGCAACAAATATAGTCGCCGCCCAACGTTTAAATAAACTGTTAGCCAATACCAAAAGTATGACCGCTAATTTCACTCAAACAACCACGGGTGCCAGTAGTGGCACGTTTAAAGGTGTGATGAGTGTACAGCGTCCAAATAATTTCCGTTGGGAGACCAAGTCACCATCAGAACAGCTGATTGTGGCGAATGGTAGCTCGCTATGGATTTTTGATAAAGATTTAGAGCAAGCCACGAAGCAGAATGTTGATAACCAAGTGGGTAATACGCCAGCGCTATTATTATCTGGTGATCCGAGTAAAATCGATAAGAATTTCAAGATTACTCAGCCTTACAGCACTAAGAACTACTATGTACTCTATCCTAAATCCAGTAGTGCCAGTTTCAAAAGCTTATCAATGAGCTTTAATGGCGGCAAGCCAGTGATGATGGTGCTGAACGATACTTTAGGTCAGACCACTACGATTAAGTACGATAATATTAAGTTGAATCCAAGCATTAATAGCAGCCAGTTTAAGTTTACGCCGCCAAAGGGTGTGGACGTTATTAATCAGTAATTATTAATGAGCAAGTGGATTTATAAGTGCTAGCACGATGTTAAGTCTAAATGAGCAATAAAAAAGGCAAGCCGAGATCTCGGCTTGCCTTTTTTATTGCTCACTATTATGGAGTGAGGGCAGACTATTATTATTTGTTGCAAGTAGTCACAGTGATAGGTTGCAATTAGCCATATTTGGTTTACAATATGCGCTAATTTACCGCGTGTATTATAAGTAAGCGTCGTTAACCCTTATTTTGAATGGCTCATAGACTATTTGGGTATTTTCAATGGTTAGCGATATGCTTATAGGTTGTAAAGTCAGCGATAACTTAGGGCTCGTGCTATAGCGCAGTTGTTAGCTTCATATATATGTTTTTTAATATATATAAATCTCTCAATATCGTTGAGAACTGGCTTTTAACCCTTGATAAGCGTATAGTAAATAACCTGTTTATGCCAGTTATTATGATATTATTGACCACGTATAATGAGTTATTAAATCAATTAAATGATTGAGTATAATATTGATTTAATAAGTTTATTTTTCGTTGCAAAAAGATAAGATTAATGACCAGCCACTAGCTAAGCCACCTTTATTTTATACTGATGACGTATCATGAGCTACTCGGTCTGTAGGTTCTAAATTTACCTTTAGAGCGCTCATACTATATTAGTAACCTCGCGCGTTTAGATAAAGTGATGGTTAGTGTCGTATTACACTATCTTTCTTCAATAATCTTGATAATTGGTCATTACCAACACAAATTTTTGTGTTTTCGTCTGCGTCAGTTACGCCGCTATGCTATCACACGATAATGATTGATAGTCAAGCGATGCTTATGACACTCGATTGGGTGAGGAGCACGTATTATCATGTCTGCCTTTAATTGGTCAGCAGTTGCCTTTATTCTAGCTGCAATCGGTCTGGTTGTGTTTATGTTGACCGTTCCGCGCTTACTTGGCGGACGCTCTCATGGCTTACAAAAAGAAGAGATATTTGAGGCAGGTGTTGTCGGTGCCGGTAACGCCCGTATTCGCTTGTCTGCTAAATTCTATCTAGTAGCTATTTTCTTTGTCATTTTTGATTTAGAAGCGCTGTACTTATACACTTATGCTGTTTCGGTACGCGAAACTGGTTGGGCGGGCTTTATTGCCGCCACCACATTCGTTATTGATTTGCTGATTGGTCTGGTCTATGCGTTAAGTTTAGGTGCTTTAAACTGGGCACCTGCAGATAAAATGCGTAAAAAAATCCGTCTTTATGCCGCACCTGCTGGCTTTAATTTAGCCGATATTACAAAGTTTGATGGTGTTGATGAGTTGATGGTAGACCCTACGGGTAAGATACCGGCGCAATCTTCTGGGCAGATTAATGTCTCAAATAATATTGAGGCCAATCGTCGTCATCTACAAAACATTGATCATATCAATACCACAGGTAATATTACGTCTGTGGATTTTGCTGTCTCTGCTCAACATACGAATGCTGAGCGCAGTCATTAGTCTATGAATAGTAAGTACATCGGGCATTAATGCATGGTTTATCACTAGATATCATATTTGCAAAATTCGTAGCAACTATATTATTAGTAGGATAGCAAAACTATGATAAGTAGTGTCGCTATCATGCTAGGTACAATTTAAAGGTTGAATGTTATGAAATATACCTTAACAAAAGCCAACCCTGATGCAGAGGTATATCCTGCTCAGACTCGCCAAACGGTCAGCGATCCTCTTGAAGATGAAGTCAATAAAAATGTCTTTATGGGTCGTCTAGAAGACCTGGTTCACTCAACTGCTAACTGGGGTCGTAAGCACTCATTGTGGCCGTTTAACTTTGGTACTTCTTGCTGCTACGTAGAATATGCGACGACCTTGACGGCTGTGCATGATTTATCACGCTTTGGTGCCGAGGTGATTCGCGCCTCGCCACGTCAGGCGGATGTGATGATTGTTGCCGGTACATGCTTTATTAAAATGGCACCAGTTATCCAGCGTCTTTATGAGCAAATGCTTGAGCCAAAATGGGTTATCTCGATGGGCGCCTGTGCCAATTCAGGTGGCATGTATGATATTTACTCAGTCGTACAAGGGGTGGATAAAATTATTCCTGTGGATGTTTATGTACCCGGCTGTCCACCGCGCCCTGAAGCGTTGATTCAAGCTTTAATGTTACTACAAGAGTCGATTACTAAAGAACGCCGTCCATTAGGTATTCATGTGAATGATCAGGGTATCTATCAACCACAGATGACTCCTGAACGTGACCGTAAGCAAGCGGATCGTATCGCGGTGAAAAATTTGCGCAGTCCAGACAGTATTTAAGCTTATACATTTAGATTCGCAGTAGCAGTAATAGCCTTAACGTTTTATGCGCTCATCACAGTCTAGTTATGATGAATCAGTTATGATTAATGAAGGAAGACGTCATTCATGGTCACGGTAGTCGAAAATACAGATCCTAAGATCAAGCCCGTACCAGCAGTCATTCAAGAGCTGGAATATAAGTATGCTGGCAAATTTGTCGTGCAGCAGACTGTCGATGAGATTCCGACAGTTTGGGTGGCGCGTGCTGATGTGTTAGATGTACTCATGTATCTGCGGACGCTACCTCAGCCTTATGTCATGTTATTTGACTTATCGGCAATGGATGAGCGTTTGCGTCAACATCGTGAAGGGCTACCTGCTAGTGACTTCACGGTCTTTTATCATTTGATGTCTCTTGAGCGTAATAGTGATGTGCGTATTAAAGTGGCACTCAGTGAAGAGGACTTAAATCTCCCTAGTGCAACCAAAATTTGGCCAAACGCCAATTGGTATGAGCGCGAAGTGTGGGATATGTTCGGTATTGTCTTTACCGGTCATCCGCATTTAACCCGTATCCTGCTACCTAAATATTGGGAAGGGCATCCACTGCGTAAAGAGTATCATGCGCGCGCGACTGAATTCACCCCTTATTTTTTGAATACTGCCAAGCAGCAATATGAGCAAGAAAATTTGCGTTTCGTGCCTGAAGAATGGGGTATGAAACGCTCAGGGCGCGATGAAGACTTTATGTTCTTGAACATTGGTCCTAACCATCCCTCCGCTCACGGTGCATTCCGCTTGGTACTACAGCTGGATGGTGAAGAGGTCGTTGACTGTATTCCAGATATCGGCTATCACCACCGCGGTGCTGAAAAAATGGCAGAACGCCAAACGTGGCACTCGTATATTCCTTATACCGACCGTATTGATTATCTCGGTGGGGTAATGAATGAGCTGCCCTATATCATGTCAGTTGAAAAGCTTGCGGGTATTACGATTCCTCCTCGCGCTGAGACCATACGCGTGATGATGAGTGAGTTTTTCCGTATTACCAATAACTTGCTATTTGTCGGTACTTTTATTCAGGATGCGGGTGGTATGACACCGGTATTCTATATGTTTACCGATCGTCAAAAAGCCTATGACGTGATTGAAGCGGTAACAGGCTACCGTATGCATCCAGCATGGTTCCGTATCGGTGGCACAGCGATGGATTTACCGCGCGGATGGCAGCGTCTGGTGCGTGAGTTTTTGGATTGGATGCCGAAGCGTTTAGATGAATATGTTAAAGCTGCATTGCAGAACAGCGTGCTTAAAGGTCGTACTCAAGGTGTTGCTCAATATGATGCTAAGCAAGCATTGGCTTGGGGTGTGACCGGTGCGGGTTTACGTGCCACTGGTGTAGATTTTGATTTACGTAAAGCACGTCCGTATATGGGCTATGAAAACTTCGATTTTGAAGTGCCTATTGGTCATAACGGTGATGCCTATGATCGCTGTATGGTCAAAGTTGAAGAGATGCGTCAATCGCTGCGTATTATTCGTCAATGTATGGACAATATGCCTTCAGGCCCTTATAAAGCTGACCATCCATTAGCCGTACCGCCACCAAAAGACCGTACTCTTAATGATATTGAAACTTTGATTAACCATTTCCTCTCGGTTTCTTGGGGTCCGGTCATGCCAGCAGGTGAGTGCGCTACGATAGTAGAGGCGACTAAAGGTCTCAATAGCTATTACATCACCTCAGATCGCGCCACTATGAGCTATCGTACGCGTATTCGCACACCGACGTTTGCACATATTCAGCAAATGCCATCGGTGATTAACGGCTCACTGGTATCCGACGCTATTATGTATCTGGCATCCATTGATATTGTAATGGCTGACTGTGATCGTTAATGTTTAATTTTATATAACGTCAAATTAATCAAAGTATGAGCGCCAACTAGCACCCTAAATCGCAGCAAATGTGTGACAATCACACGATAAGCGGCGTGATGAGTGAGGAAAGAAAAAGATTATGAAAATTGTTACCGATAAAGCGCCAAAAGTAGATGTGGCCAGTATCCTAACTGCCGAAGAAATTGCGGCAATTCATGAGTTTATGCACCATTACCCACATGCGCGAGCTGCTTCATTAGATTCACTAAAAATTGTGCAAAAGCGCAATGGTTGGGTGGATGACGCACAGGTAAATGCGATTGCAAATATGTTAGATATCCCTGTTACGGATCTTGATGGGGTGGCAACTTTCTTCAATCGTATTTATCGTCAGCCCGTTGGTCGCCATGTGATTTTAATTTGTGATTCCGTGGCGTGCTACCTAACTGGTTATGAGGCGCTGTCGACCGCTTTGCGCACTGAGCTGGGTATTGAGTATGGTCAAACGACTGCCGATGGTCGTTTCACGCTATTACCGATTTGCTGTTTGGGTAACTGCGATAAAGGACCTGCGGTATTGATTGATGAAGATACCTATGGTCCTGTGCAGCCTGATGAAGTTACTCAATTGTTGGAGCTATACGCATGAGATTAACCGTTTCAGAGCAGATTGCTCTTCGCAGCCAAGGCAAAGCACCAAGCCAATTAAACAATCAGCGTATTGCCATTTACGGTGATAAGGCGACCGCTACCAGTGAGACTAAACCCTTAACGTGGCGCTTGGCACATCATGATGCGGTGCTAGATTTAGCCACTTATGAATCCCTACGTGGTTTTGAAGCGCTCAAGATGGCTTTGAAGCAACCACCAGAAGCCACGTTAACCACCATTAAAGAAGCCGTGGTTAAAGGTCGTGGTGGTGCAGGTTTCCCAGCGGGTATTAAATGGTCATTGATGGCACCACCCGATGGTGGACCGCGCTACTTAGTATGTAACGCAGATGAAATGGAGCCAGGTACATTCAAAGACCGCTTGCTTATGGAACGTCTGCCGTTTCAGCTTATCGAAGGAATGCTCATATCTGCCTATGCCATTGGAGCAAATGCAGGTTATATCTTTATTCGTGGTGAGTATATATTAGCAGCAGAACGCTTGAATGCCGCAATTGAAGAGTTACGCGCCAATAATTTGGTGGGTGATAATATTTTAGGCACAGATTTTAGCTTCGATTTGCATGTGCATACTGGCGCAGGTCGTTATATTTGTGGTGAAGAAACGGCGTTAATTAACTGTCTTGAAGGTCGCCGTGCGAATCCTCGTACCAAACCACCTTTTCCACAAGTGGCAGGCGCATGGGGTCGACCAACGGTTGTTAATAACGTTGAAACCCTCCATAACGTGTCAGCTATTATTTTGCATGGTAGCAAATGGTATCAAGATTTGCCAAAAGCCAAAGGTGTGGTTGAAACTCCAGGTACTAAGTTATTCGGTTGTTCAGGTTTAGTGAATGATCCGGGTTTATGGGAGTTACCATTTGGTTACACCGCGCGCGAGATTATCGAAGATTTTGCTGGTGGTATGCAAGAAGGTCGCACACTTAAAGCTTGGTTACCAGGCGGTGCCTCTACTGACTTTTTAACTGCCGAGCATTTAGATACGGTAGTTGATTTTGATACCATTCAAAAAGCGGGTAGCCGTATGGGTACGGGGCTGATAATGGTCGTTGATGAAGAGCAAGATATGGTGCCACTGGTACGCAATCTTGAAATCTTCTTCCAACGTGAATCGTGCGGCTTTTGTACACCATGCCGTGATGGTTTGCCGTGGGGTGTGAAATTACTCACCGCTATTAATGATGGCGAAGGGCAAGTAGGCGATGTAGAAAAGCTTGAAGGCTTGACTCGTGACTTATGGATTGGTAAAACTTTTTGTGCCCATGCACCCGGTGCTATGGAACCACTTATGAGTGCAATTAAATATTTCCGTCCTGAATTTGATCAAAAAATTGCGCAGGCGGTTGGTGTAGAGGTCATTGATGCTGCAGCCAACCAACAGCTAGACGTGAAATAAGGAGAGTGGCATGGCAGTCATACATATTGATGGAACCACTGTCGAAGTAGATAGCGCGGACAACTTGCTACAAGCGTGTTTGTCACTCGGCATTGATGTGCCGTATTTTTGTTATCATCCTGCTCTCGGCTCGGTAGGCTCGTGCCGTCAGTGCGCGGTTAAGCAATACATGACCAAAGAAGATATGGAAGCGGGTCGCGGTCGCTTAGTCATGTCATGTATGGTCGCACCTAGCAATGATATGTATATCTCGGTCACCGATGACGAAGCAAAAGCATTCCGCAAATCTATGGTTGAGCTATTGATGACCAACCATCCGCATGACTGCCCAACCTGTGAAGAAGGTGGGCATTGTCATTTGCAGGATATGACTTATATGTCTGGTCATAATACTCGCCGTTACCGCTTCACCAAGCGTACCCATCATAATCAAGAGCTTGGTCCTTTTATTGCCCATGAAATGAACCGCTGTATCGCTTGCTATCGCTGTGTGCGTTTTTATAAAGATTACGCCGGTGGCGAGGATTTAGGTGTTTATGCCTCTAATAATCGTGTTTATTTTGGTCGTGATAAAGATGGTCAGTTTGAAAGTGAGTTTTCAGGTAACTTAACCGAAGTATGCCCAACAGGTGTGTTTACGGATAAAACCCATTCTGAGCGTTATAACCGTAAATGGGATATGCAGTATGCGCCAAGCATCTGCCATGGTTGCTCAGCGGGCTGTAATATCTCAGCGGGTGAGCGTTATGGCGAATTGCGCCGTATCGAAAATCGCTACAATGGCGAAGTAAACCGTTATTTCTTATGTGACCGTGGTCGTTTTGGTTATGGCTACGTCAACCGTGAAGACCGTCCAACTCAAGCCCTTGAGCGTATCAATGATAAACACGTCGAAATTAATATTGACTACGCACTGGATGAGACGACGAGACGCCTTAAAGATAAAAAGGTTATTGGTATTGGTTCACCACGTGCCAGTCTTGAGACTAACTTTGCCCTAAAAAATCTGGTTGGCTTTGATAACTTCTCCACTGGTTTAAATCATCAACAGCAAGCTTTGGTCAATAAATGTATCGAAGTATTAAGCACTGAGGGTATTTATAATCCCGGTATGACTGACATTGAAAGTCATGATGCGGTGTTGATTTTGGGTGAAGATATTACTCAAACGTCATCACGAGTGGCATTGTCAGTACGCCAAGCAGCGAAAAACGAAGCGCTTAAAATGGCGGCGGCAGTTCAAACCCAAGCGTGGTTAGCTGAACCGGTACAACGTATTGCCCAAGGTGCGCTCAGCCCTGTTTATATTATTGATGTTACTCAAACCAAGCTTGATAATATCAGTAAAGTCAGCGTGGTCGCGACTCCCGAAGATATCACCACACTGGGATTTAAAGTCGCTGATGAAATTGCCAGTTTAGCTGATGATATGGCACAAATTGTCGCGCCTAATACAGAACAAAGTGCCGATACTGACCCGATGCAAGCGCTTGCACAGCAAATTGCTTATGACTTGATTACAGCCGATAAGCCATTGGTGGTATCAGGTAGCAGCTTATCTTCTATTGCTTTAATAGAAGCCGCTGCGCAAATTACCCAAGCATTGACGCAAAAACGTAGCGCTATTAAAGCGACTGAGCAGCATCAAGTTGAAGCGCATAATGCAAAAGTTCGTGCTGCACAACAGCAAGCTGAAGCGCAACCAGTTGATGATCAAGAGCTTGCTGCAAAACCTGAAGTGAGCGTTAATGCCGATACGCAAGATAATGTTGAGCGTAAACCTGCAACGCCACTAGAGCTAAAACATGAAAATAACAATTATCATGTCCAAGCAGGTATTTATCTTGCGGTAACAGATGCAAATAGTGTCGGTGTTTGTCTGCTCGGTGGCAAGTCGGTAGAAGAGCTGTTAGCTACTGATTTTGATGTCGTGATTGTGGCGGAAAACCAGCTAACAGATGCTATTGATGGACACAAGCTGACACAATTACTGGCAGATAAAACCGTGATTGTGCTTGACCATCAATTGTTTGATTGGCATAAAAATGTAGATATCGTATTACCAGCAGCAAGTTTTGCGGAAGCTGATGGTACTTTGGTCTCTGCCGAAGGTCGTGCTCAGCGCTTTTTCCAAGTTTATGATAATAGCTATTACCATCCGCTTAGCAGTATTAAAGAAGGTTGGCGTTGGTTGCATGCCGTGCATAGCAGCTTGCTGGGTAAAGATGTTGACTGGACACAGCTTGATGATGTGATTGACGCTTTAATAGCGACGCATCCGAAGCTTGCCGGTATTAAAAATGCTGCGCCTGATGCTGATTATCGTATTACCGGTCTAAAGATTGCTCGTGAGCCGCGTCGTTATTCAGGTCGTACGGCAATGCGTGCACCAATTTCTGTACATGAGCCCATGCAACCCAAAGATTTAGATACCGGTTTGACCTTTTCAATGGAAGGTTATAGCGGTACGCAGACGCCAAGCTCAATGATTCCATTTGCGCAATCGGCTGGTTGGAACTCGCCTCAAGCATGGAATAAATATCAAACCAAGGTCGGTGGTAGCCTAAAGAACGGCGATCCCGGTGTACGTCTGTTTGATCAAGTCGCACGTTTAGCAATGCGTCAATATATAGCGCCACAAGTAACGTCATTGACGACGACTGATATACAACAAGGTCAGGCGAAACTGGTGCCTATCTATAATATTTATGCCAGTTCAATGATGGCATCGCGTAGTCCGGTTGTCGCTGAGCAATTGCCTGTGGCCAGTTGGCATATTGGAATGGACGACGCTAAAGAGTGGGGTGTCTCCACTGGTGACTATTTAGCGATTAATATTGATAAACAGCAAATAGTATTACCTGTGCAACTGGTACATTATCTAGCAGAAGGTTGTATTGGCTATCCGGTCGGACAGGTGAGTATTATCCATCCATCGATGCCAGCATCCATATGTAAAGTGGCTGCACCGATTACGATGTCTGATGCAATGGAAGTTGATATGGCTTCAATGGCGAGCGCTAACGCTGATTTTAATATTGACAGCGTCACTGCTGCTCCGACCACCACACAGGAGGTGTAATATGTCATTTACTCGTATTATTCCTGATGTGCCAAGCTTTTTGGCTAATATGATGACCTTTGAGACGTGGTCAATCCTATTTATGGTTGTACAATCCATTGTCATTTTTTTGGTGGTTGTGATTGTGGCTGCTATGATGATTATTTATGAGCGTCGTATGTTAGCACTGTGGCAAGACCGTTATGGTCCTAACCGTGTTGGTCCTTTTGGCTCATTACAATTAGTCGCTGATATGCTCAAAATCTTCTTTAAAGAGGATTGGACCCCAAATTTCACTGATAAATTTATCTTTACATTGGCGCCTGCAGTTGCCATGTTCACGGCATTGGCTTCTTTTGCTATTATTCCGGTATCGCCAACACTTGGTGTGGCAGATTGGGACATCGGCATATTATTCTTCTTTGCCATGGCAGGTATCGCTATTTACGCGGTGATGTTTGGTGGTTGGGCGTCCGCAAATAAGTTCTCGCTACTGGGTGGACTACGTTCTGCCGCGCAAACCATCAGTTATGAGGTCTTTTTAGGCTTGTCATTGATGGGTGTAGTGGCGTTGACAGGCTCATTTAATCTACGTGAAATTGTCGAAGCTCAAGCCGATGGCTGGTATATTATTCCGCAGTTTTTAGGGTTCTTAACCTTTGTCGTGGCGGGTGTTGCGGTTACCCATAGACATCCGTTTGACCAACCAGAAGCAGAACAAGAGCTTGCTGAAGGCTATCATGTTGAATATTCTGGCATGAAATTTGGTATGTTCTTTATCGGTGAGTACGTCAACGTGGTTCTGATTTCAGCGTTAATGACTTGTCTGTTCTTTGGTGGCTGGCTTGCCCCTTTTAATTTAAATATTCCATTTGTACCACCTGCTTTTTGGTTCATGATTAAGACTCTGTTCTTTATGACCATGTTTATTTTGGCTCGTGGTTCGCTCATGCGTCCACGCTATGATCAGGTGATGAATTTTGGTTGGAAAGTTTGTCTACCGGTGACCTTGATTAATTTATTGGTTACTGCGGCAGTCATTTTGATTTTCTCTCCAACGCTGTAAGCTCGCGGATGATCTAGAGTAATGCTGATAAGGATAATAATCCCATGTTTACTACGATAAAAAAGACTGTCATTGGTGTATTTACCATTGTTCGCAGCATGTGGATGGTCAATAGCCACGCGATACGACCACGCGATACCATATTGTATCCTGAAGTACCGGTACCGGTACCACCACGGTTTCGGGGACGCATCATATTATCTCGCGACCCTGATGGCGATGAGCGCTGCGTCGCTTGTAACTTATGCGCGGTGGCATGTCCAGTGGGCTGTATCTCGTTGCAAAAAGCGGAACGTGAAGATGGGCGTTGGTATCCAGAGTTTTTCCGTATTAACTTCTCGCGCTGTATTTTTTGCGGGTTGTGCGAAGAAGCGTGTCCCACGACTGCTATTCAGATGACCCCTGATTTTGAGATGGGCGAATATGTGCGTCAAGACTTGGTCTATGAAAAAGAACATTTGCTTATCTCAGGACCGGGTAAATATCCTGATTATAACTATTATCGCGTATCCGGTATGGCGGTGGCAGATAAACCGAAAGGCGCAGCACAAAACGAAGCTGCACCTATTGATCTAAGGAGCTTGCTGCCGTGATGACTATTTTAAACAATCCTGATTTAGTAGGGTTTTACGCACTCGCAGCAGTGGCTATTTTTGCCAGTCTGCGCGTCGTTATTCATGCCAATCCCGTGCACGCCATCTTATCGATGATTGTGTCGCTACTGGCAGTGGCTGGCATCATGTTTGTGCTGGGTGCACCGTTTGCAGGGGCACTTGAGATTATTGTTTATGCTGGTGCGATTCTAATTCTATTCGTCTTTGTAATTATGATGCTCAATTTAGGCATTAGAAATGAGCGCCAAGAAGAAGGATGGCTTGATGCTAAAACGTGGGCAGTGCCAACTGGACTGACGATTATTATTGCTGTGATACTGTATGCCCTGATTGGTCTCAATCATGATGAGGCTGCTGTTATTGGTGGTGCTACTATTCCCGCGAAAGCAGTCGGTACGGCATTATTTAGTAAGTATATGATGTTGGTTGAAGTGGCGGCATTATTATTACTGGCAGCATTGGTAGCCGCTTATCATTTAGGTAAAGAATCACTAAATGATGAGATTGATTATCAGCATAATGTTGATAGACGAGATGATGGCGTTAAAAGATATCTCCATGATACTAATGAGAATAACGAAGCTGTTAATGAGATAAATGAACCTTATGAATATAAGGCTGTTGATCCCCATGATTATGTGGGTATGCAGAAAGTCACGCGCAAGGAGTCTGACTGATGGTACAAGCAGTGAGCGTGGCACAACAGGTGTCAACTGCGCCGTTTGCCCACGAGGTAGCAGGCTTAGTACAGCCTGTGACTGACGCACAAAATATACTGGGTATGATACCGATGAGCCATGGGTTGATATTGGCGGGTATTTTATTTGCGATTGGTCTGGGCGGTGTGATGGTTCGGCGTAACTTTCTATTTATGCTGATGAGTTTAGAGATCATGATGAATGCCGCTGCGTTAGCATTTGTGGTGGCAGGCAGTCGCTGGATGGATCCAGATGGACAAATTATGTTTATCTTTATTTTGACCTTAGCAGCCGCTGAAGCCTCAATTGGTTTGGCTATATTATTGCAGTTTTATCATAAGCGTGGGCATCTTGATGTCGATAGCGCCAGTGAGATGAAAGGATGATGTCATGAATTTATTACCATTAACCTTTATATTTCCGCTCATTGGCTTTTTGATTTTAGCCTTTATGCGTGACAAACTCAGTGAGCAGGTAGCGGCAATAGTGGGTGTGGGTAGCATGTTGCTATCATCACTATGTACATTATTCGTCAGTTATACTTTTTTAACCACTCAGCCTGCGGGTACGGTGGTTGAAGTTCCTATGTGGACGTGGATGCAAGTTGGTGATTTTGCGCCAAGCTTTGGGTTAAGTTTTGATGGCTTAGCCTTAACGATGATCGGGGTTGTTACCGGAGTCGGCTTTTTAATTCATCTTTTTGCCGCTTGGTATATGAGAGGCGAAGACGGCTTTGGGCGCTTTTTTAGCTATATGAATCTGTTTGTCGCCAGCATGTTGTTATTGGTGTTAGGCGATAACTTATTATTATTATATCTTGGCTGGGAAGGCGTTGGTATTTGTTCTTACTTGCTGATTGGTTTTTACTTCCAAGACCGTGCCAATGGTCGCGCGGCGATCAAAGCGTTTACGATCACTCGCATTGGTGATGTATTTTTAGCATTTGGATTGTTTTTATTATTCCGTGAATTTGGGACGCTTAATATTCAAGAGATTATTACTCGTGCGCCTCAAATATTCGATATGAATAATCCGACCATGATTTTGACGACCATGATGTTGGTTGGTGGGGCAATGGGTAAATCGGCGCAGCTACCGCTACATTCGTGGTTGGCTGATGCAATGGCAGGTCCTACGCCAGTTTCAGCGCTGATTCACGCGGCAACGATGGTGACAGCAGGCGTTTATTTAATCGCGCGTATGCATCCGTTATTCTTATTAACCCCAGGTGTTTTATTGTACTGGGTTGGTGCTGTTGGGGCGTTGACATTAGTGGTCGCTGGACTTTGTGCATTGGTGCAGACTGACATTAAGCGTATCTTAGCGTATTCAACCATGAGTCAAATCGGCTATATGTTCTTAGCGTTAGGCGTTGGTGCATGGCAAGGCGCTATTTTTCACTTGATGACACACGCTTTCTTTAAAGCGTTGTTATTCTTATCGTCAGGTGCGGTTATCCTTGCGGTACACCATGAGCAAAATATCTTTAAGATGGGTGGTTTGCGTAAGAAGATACCATTGGTGTTTTGGTGTTATATCGTCGGTGGCGGTGCATTAGCGGCGATACCTTGGGTGACGGTTGGTTTCTACTCAAAAGAAGCGATTCTTTGGGAAGCCTATGCAACCGGTCATCAATTCCTGTTTTATATGGGTGTGTTTGGCGCGTTCTTAACCGCTATCTATACGTTCCGTATGATTTGGATTATCTTCTTTGGCGAAGAAAAGACACATGCACATAAATTGTCTGGCGTGTCGTATTGGTTGCCACTTAGCGTATTGTTAGTGTTATCAACGGCAGTTGGGGCATTCATTACACCACCATTACAGGGCGTATTGCCAGAGAGCGTTGGACATTTATTAGAAGTTGCCAATCAAGCACATGATAAGCATACGGCTGAATTTATTGCGATGGGTGCCATGCTTGCGGGTCTTATTATAGCGGCATTATTATATGTGGTGGATAAGGGTCGGATGCTGACAAGCTTTAAGCAGACACGTATTGGTTCTGCGCTATATCATTGGTGTTATAACGGTTTGGGCTTCGATGCGCTATACGATATCGTTTTTGTAAAACCCTTTTTACTCATTGGTCGCTTATTCAAAGCTGACCCTATTGATAAAATGTGGAATATATTGCCAATGCTGGTATCAGCGGGTAATAAAGCGTTGTCTGCGACGCAAACGGGGTCACTTCGAGGCTATGCTACAAGCTTTGGCTTGGGTGTCGCTGTGCTGTTGGTGCTGGTAATTATGACGGTGGTATAAGATGATAGAGTTACAACAAACGTGGATGCTACCAGCATTAATCGCAGTGCCGTTTATAGCGGGTCTGCTATGTTGGTTAGTTGAGCGGGTTAATAAACGTCTGCCGCGCTGGATTGCTTTGATCGGTATGATACTGACCTTTGCGCTATCGATAGCGTTATGGCAGCTTGGTGATTTCTCAGGCATGAGTAAACAGGTGATAGCACCTGATGCTGCGGTGCCATGGGTTGCTCAATTTAGTGTGCCGTGGATACCAAGCCTTGGTATTAGCTTCCATTTAGCGATGGATGGTTTATCGCTATTGATGGTTGGATTGACAGGACTATTAGGGGTTGCTGCGGTTGCTTGTTCGTGGAATGAGATTCAACGTCGTGTAGGGTTTTTCCACCTGAACTTATTGTGGAGTTTGGGCGGTGTTATCGGTGTTTTCTTAGCCATTGATATGTTCTTATTCTTCTTCTTTTGGGAGATGATGTTGGTGCCTATCTACTTCTTGATTGCCATTTGGGGTCATGATGTACCGGGCAAAACCAAAGAATACGCGGCGACCAAGTTCTTCTTATATACCCAAGCGTCTGGGCTTATTATGCTTATCGGCATTTTAATCTTGGTGATTATTAATTACACCTATCGCGGTGCAGTTAGCTTTAATTATAATGATTTGCTCGGTACGCCTCTTGGCGGCTGGGAATATCCGATTATGCTGTGCTTCTTTATTGGCTTTGCGGTTAAGTTGCCGATTATTCCCTTCCATGGTTGGTTGCCTGATGCGCATGCGCAAGCACCAACAGCGGGTTCGGTGGATTTGGCAGGGGTACTGATTAAGACCGCGGCTTATGGTTTGATTCGCTTTGTGTTACCGTTGTTTCCAGCGGCATCGCATGAGTTTGCTCCGATTGCTATGACCTTAGGTACGATTGGTATCTTTTATGGCGCATGGCTAGCCTTTATGCAAACCGATATGAAACGTTTGCTGGCTTATACCAGTATTTCGCACATGGGGTTTGTGGTGTTGGCGATTTATGCCGGAACTTTACTAAGCTTACAGGGTCTGATGATTCAGATGTTGGCACATGGTTTAAGCTCAGCGGCGCTATTTATTATGGCCGGTCAGCTTTATGAGCGTCTGCATACTCGCGATCTGACCTTGATGGGTGGTATGTGGGGGCAGTTCCGTTATTATGCGCCGATACTCATGTTCTTCTGTGCCGCGTTATTAGGTATACCGGGTACCGGGAACTTTATCGGCGAGTTTATGATTCTGTTCGGCTCGTTCGCTGACTATCCAGTATTTGTGGTATTGGCAACGTTCAGTTTGATTTTAGCTGGTCTGTATTCGCTTATTTTGATTCATCGTGCGCTCTTTGGGGCGAACAATATTAAAGAAGTGGCGTTACATGAGACTAAGTCACACGGTTTACCTGAGCGTCGCCTAAAAGATTTGGGCAAGCGCGAGTTGTCATTACTGCTCTTGTTAGCGATGGGATTAGTATGGCTTGGGCTTTATCCGCAGCCGTTCCTTGATACGTCAAGTCATGCGATGCAGTGGATTAATAATGCGTATGTTAATAGTCAGGTGACACAAGTAGATGCGTCGCAGTTACTTGATGCAATGGAGGCACGTTAAGTCATGAATGAATTTACGATGAATGATTTGATGAGGCTGATGCCTTATGCGCCAATCATTGCGGTAGTCATTACCGTGCTGTTAGTCATGATTGCTATCACGATTAAACGCTCCCATGTGGTCACTGGCACCATTACAGTGGTAGGGCTGAATATCGGTCTGTTTACGCTACTGGCGCAAATAGGTGGGGTTATCAGTAGCGGTTCAGCCGTACCACAAGCTGAGCAGTTATTTGTGATTGATAACTTTGCTCAGTTTAATATGGTAGTTATTTTTATCTGTGCGCTGGCGTGTTGTACGCTGTCGTACGCTTATTTGATGAACCTAAAAGACAATAAAGATGAGCTGTATTTGCTCATGCTGTTATCGACCACTGGTGCGTTGTTAATGGTATGCTCGCAGCATATGGCAGCATTCTTTATGAGTTTAGAGCTGCTGTCGGTACCGTTATATGGTCTATTGGCTTACACCTTTTTACGCGACCGTTCGCTTGAGTCGGGGCTTAAGTATTTAGTATTATCAGCGACGGCATCGGCGACATTATTAATGGGTATGGCATTTATATATGCGCAAGTGGGCTCATTAAGCTTTAAGCAGATTAGTGTACAGCTAGCGACTATGTATGAGTCACCGCTATTAATAGTGGGTGCGGCAATGATGATGTTTGGTATTGCCTTTAAGTTATCGGCAGCGCCGTTTCATACGTGGACGCCTGACGTTTATGAAGGTGCACCTGCTCCTGTTGCGACTTATTTGGCATCCGTGACTAAAGTGGCGATGATGGCACTGGCTATTCGCTTCTTAATTGATAGCGCGCTGCTAGCGTTACCATCGGTACAGATGCTCATTATGGTCATGGCGACCTTATCTATTCTCATCGGTAACGTATTAGCCGTACGTCAGACCAATCTTAAGCGCTTACTCGGTTACTCTTCTATTGCCCATATGGGTTATGTGATGGTGGTTATCGTCAGTATTGGCAGTGCCGCTGATAGTATCTCTAGTATGTATATGGCGGTTTATGCCTTTACCTCTATCGGGGCATTTGGTGTCGTGACCTTGATGTCGAGCCCTTATCGCCAGTCAGGTGAAGCGGACGAATTGGTACATTATCAAGGGTTATTTTGGCGCCGTCCGGTATTAACAGCGGTGCTGACCATTATGCTGCTGTCATTAGCCGGTATCCCACTAACGGCAGGCTTTATTACTAAGCTATTTGCCATACTTGCAGCAGTTCAAGGCACCAACTGGTTCTTAGTAGCCATGATTATCTTAGGTAGTGCTATTGGTTTGTTCTATTATCTGCGTGTGATGTTAACCCTGTTTAAACGTCCAAAAGAGTTTATTGAGTTTGACGTTACTGGGCAATGGGGTATGCGTATGGGCGGTATCATGGTGATTGCGGTGACAGTCGTGGTTATCTTATTTGGTATCCTACCTAATAGCTTAATCGTGTGGTCAAATATGGCTCGCATTTGGTAAGGTTGACGTGATAACTGATAGATAATTTACTGTGAATAAGCGCTCTTATTGAGCGATTACGGATAGAAAACCAAGATGCGCCACGTTTATGATAAACTTGGCGCATCTTTTTTTATGTAATTTTCTTATAAACCTTTGATTGTTTTTCTAACAAAAATACAGATTCATACCTATAAGTGACTAATTATTATGAGTGATACTATTCAAACGGTAACCGTGCTCAGTAAAACCACATGGACGCCCAATCTTTTTAGTTTTACCGTCACGCGCCCCGATAGCTTTAAATTTACGGCTGGACAATTTGTACGCTTGGGCGTGAACCCAAGTCGCTTAAAGTATCATCAGCACCAAGACACACAAGAATCAGAACACGCACCGGATGAAGATGTTTTTCGGGCTTATTCTATTGTGTCATCGCCTTTTGATGAGGTGCTGGAGTTTTTCTCTATTGTGATTCCTGATGGCGCATTTACTTCACAGTTGCAGCACTTACAAGTGGGCGATGAGTTATTGCTCAATACCATGCCATTTGGATTTTTGACTTTAGCGCGTTATCAGCAGCCGCTGCCCAAAGATTTATGGCTATTGGCTACCGGTACTGGCTTAGCGCCCTTTTTATCGATGTTGCAAGATTTGCAAACCTGGCAAGATTATGGGCATATTGTGTTGGCATACAGTGCGCGAACGGCTGATGAATTGGCCTATGTGGATAAAATTAAGCAGCTACAAGATGATTTTGGCTTACTGGTGGACAATCCTGCACGCTTGATTTTTGTGCCCATTGTCACACGAGAACCCGTTGACGGTGCGTTAGGCGCACGTTTGCCCAAGCTATTATTAGAAGGAACACTGCAACAACAGGCTGGCATTGCGCTGGAGATTGATAGCGCTCATGTGATGGTGTGCGGCAATCCCGAAATGGTTGATGACACTAAAGAGGCGTTAAAAACGCTTGGCTTGGTGATGAATCGCCGCGGTGAGGGCAATATTGCCGTAGAGAATTATTGGTAAAGTCAAGAAAATAAAACGCCGCTATCGAATGAATCTTACGGTTACGGCGTATGAATGGAGAGAAGCCATCTTTATAAGCACTATTTTTGATAGACACTATTTATGCTTGGTTTAAGCTTGACTGGGTTCTGTAGCATCACCTAGAGGGTTGATTGGACCTTTCATCAATTCTGGCTCATCATCATCGTTGATGATATTTTCACCGCTGCTTGTACCTAAGAGGTCTCGATAGTTTACTTGGGTTTTAAGGATAAGTTGTTCTTCTTCAACCTCGCCATAGTTCACTTGCACTTTATGTAACGTGCTCATAATCTTTTGGTTCTTTTTTAGCCAGCGATGAATGTCTAGATAAATGATGTCTTCTTTAGCACGAGCGATATTGATGTAAGTTAAAATAACGCCTAGTGGATCCTTTTTAAGGACACTATGATAAAACCAAATCGCCAATTTGATACCTTGGCGCTTGAAAAAAGATTCACAGCGCAAGTTGAGCACATCAGTATAAGTTAATTGCCCAAAGACAAAGCGTTGCACATTACGATCAAGCTGGGCATGAACGAGCCTAAAGTTACTCGCAACCTCAACATAAATGCCTGCAACGTTAATAGTGCAATACAGCCGAAACCATTGTTCATGCAGCTCAACACGTAGCTCTAAAATAGCTTTTACATTGTCAGTGACAAATTTTTGCAACGCGTCATTGACATATTTCTGCGCGACTGGCAGCCGAATTTCATCATCAAGTTTATCAGTGGTTTTGTTATATAGTTTTTTTATGGTCTGGGTTAGGCTATCCCAGCCTTCACTAAAAGACTCGCTAAAACGGTAGTCGAGATTATCAAAAAAGTCTTCAAAATCACTCAAACTTATGATCCTTATATATGATTACAAAATGTTAGGTTATCGTCCCTGATAAAAGATGACATGTCAAAAAAAGTCATTAAATCCATAGCTTACAAAGTAGCTAAGAAAAAGAGTATATAGCAAAATAGTTTGGTGCAAAACGGATAGGCGCGTATTGTAGCAAATAACCTAAATAACTTACTTATAAACATATTTTATAAGATATACCACGTTTAAAACCCATTTATACAAAAGATAGAACAACGAGCTATTATGGAATTTTTAGGATTTACCCTTGATGTGGCAACACTCACCGAAAATGGCTTGAGCTTATTATTTAAAGTCATTATTGCGTTGCTTATTTTTGTATTTGGGCGCTGGCTGGCTCACAAAGTGGTCAATTTTGCCAATCGATTGATGGTGCGTAGCCGTATAGAACATACAGCCGCGAACTTTTTAAGTCGATTGTTATACGGCATATTATTGGTCATCATTGTCCTTGCCGCGCTGAATAAAGTTGGCGTACATACCACTTCAGTGGTTGCGATTTTGGGCGGTGCTGCGGTTGCGATAGGACTGTCATTAAAGGATCAACTGTCAAATTTTGCAGCGGGTATTATGATTGTAACCTTTCGCCCCTTTGTACGTGGCGACTACGTGCAGATTAAGGAATTTACGGGCACGATTAAAGAGATTACCTTAGTCAATACCCATATGACGACGGTTAATAATCATGACATCATCATTCCGAACAGCAGTATCACTACCTCAGCCGTTATCAACTATACGACGCTGCCCAATCGCCGCGTCGATATTACCATTGGTATTGGCTATGATGCCGATATAAAAACCGCAAAAAATATCCTACTGGAATTGGCGAATAGCAATGCCATGTCACTTAGTGAACCTGCGCCCATTGTTCGGGTAACCAATTTGGGCGATAACTCCGTTGATTTGACCCTCAATGTTTGGACGAGCAATGATGACTGGTGGAGTATGCAGTGTGATTTGCTTGAGCAGTTTAAATATGCATTGGATGATAATAAAATCGATATGCCCTTTCCGCAGCGCAGTGTTCATGTTAAAGGGTTAGAGCAGCTGGTGAATAAAGAGCAAACGCCCAAGCCACCGCTGGATAATTTGCATAAAGAAAAGTGACTGTTATAAGCAATTAATGTAAGTCACAAGCATAAGTCAGAAAAATGAGCAGGATTAAAGGTAAGGATTAGGCAAGTTTAATTGCGCTAAAATATCAATTTCAAAACTTTCCATTTCATCCTGCTCAGCTTGTCCAAGCTCATGATCAAAGCCCAGTAAATGCAAAATACCATGCACCAATAAATGGCTAATATGCTGCTCAATAGTTTTGTCCTGTTCAGCCGCTTCGCGTACAACGACCTCGTGACAGATAATAAACTCACCTAACGGTAATGTGGACATCAACTCAATAATGCTTGCCGGCATCTCGCTTGGATACGATAAAATATTGGTTGGATAGTCTTTGCCACGTGCCTCTACATTGAGCTCACGCCCTTCCACAGCATCAGTGATATAAATATCTAAGCCTTTTACTTTTTCTGCCCATATTGCGTTATCAATATCCGCAAAGTAGGGCAGGACAAGACCTGTATTCATACGCTCAGCTATATAGTCTAACGTTGCGCCTAATACAGAGTAGAGAGTTTCTTCTGAATAGAAGCTATTAATCAGCTCAGCATCGATACTATCGGCGGCACTAATCGTAATCTCATATAAGTCTAAATTGTTCGTATCGGTATTATTCATATTATAATTTTCATTATTAGATTGGCTCATTATTATACCCTTTGGTAATGTCGTTTATTTTATTAAAATAAAACCATAAAAAACCGAATATGATATCCGGTTTTTTGTTTTTACAGTGAGATGTTTAACATAGTGGCTTTAACAGTATGCGCTATAACTTAGCAGCGGCATCTGCTATTGCTTTCTTGCGCGCTTGCTCAGCAATAAAGCGTTCTTGTTTACGTTTTTCGTTGAGAGTTTCTTCTTTTTCATCAAACGCATCGTATGCTTCGACAATTTTTTGTACCAATTGATGGCGTACCACGTCTTTTGAGTCAAACTTAGTAATACGAATTTCTTCAATATCACTCAAAATTTCCATCGCTTGCGCTAATCCTGACTTGGTGCCGCGTGGCAAGTCGACCTGTGTGATATCCCCTGTAATCACGGCACGTGAGCCAAAGCCTAGACGCGTTAAGAACATTTTCATTTGTTCAGGGGTGGTATTTTGCGCCTCATCCAAAATTACGAAGGAGTTATTCAGCGTACGCCCACGCATATAAGCGAGCGGCGCAATCTCAATCTCTTGGCGCTCAATCATTTTGCCAACTTTATCAAAGCCTATCATCTCATATAGTGCATCATATAATGGACGTAAGTAAGGGTCAATTTTTTGGGTTAAATCACCGGGTAAAAAGCCCAGTTTTTCGCCTGCTTCAACCGCTGGTCGTACTAGCAAAATACGCTCAATCTCATTACGTTCAATCATATCAACCGCGCAGGCAACCGCGAGATAGGTTTTGCCCGTACCGGCAGGACCAATACCAAAGGACACATCAGAGGACAGAATATCTTTTACATAACGTTGTTGATTACCGCCGCGTGGGATGATTTTACCTTTACGAGTACGAAGACCGATTGGGGTAAAGTCAGTGGGCGCATCTAAATTCTCTTCATCGCTCATGTCAGGAGTCGGTAAATCATCATCGACATCTTTATCACGTGCAAGGCTTGATTGGATAATCAGGTGCAGCTCTTCTGGGCTAATATTCTTTGAGTTTTGCGCTTCATCGACCAGTTTATATAAGATAAGTTCGCCACGCTCAACGTCTGATAAATCACCGCTTATAGTGAAATCTCCTTGGCGTTGGCTGATTTTAATATCGAGACGCTCTTGCAGATATTTTAAGTTGTTGTTGTATTCCCCAAGTACCGTTTTTAGCTGGGCTGGAGTTAAAAATTCGATTTTTACGTGGCGGCTCATGGAAGCAGTCAAGTGATTATCCTTTTATTAAATGCCCTATGTCATCGATAGTAAGTATTGTTTGATAAATGACATAATTAATGGGCTGAATAGAGAGAGTGTTTGATACGCTATTATTAATTTCAAAAAGTTATTACATTTAAAAAGGCTAATGGGTTTAAAAGGCTAATAAATTGAAAGTTAACGCTGTATTACTATGTTTTTTAAAAGAGGACAAAATTTATAGCGACATTAATAGTGGATTGGAATTAATAATGACAGACAGATAAGCATTTACTTTATTATGGTTGATAGTTTTTAAATTTCAAGCCATTGCCGCGCTGGACAGGACGGTTTTTGTATGTCGATTGCAACCACTTGGCAACCTGATTTTTCCTTAGTTTCTAATCGTTGCCGGTTATACTCGTCAGTATAGGGAGTGGACAATAATTTGTGGTAATCTGTTGAGTTATTATTGGCAATTTAAGCCGTCATTTCTTCAATATCAAATCCATACACATAAAAAATATAAGCTAATAAACCGTTGTACGCGGTCATAAATGGCGTTATGAAAACGCATTAAGCCACGCATCATAGGAAACATAAGATGATAAATATCGCATCAAATGCAGCAAGTGATCAGCAGTCTTCTAATCAATCAAACTCTACTCATGCAGCAGCACTCACGGATCAGCATGTGCTTATTGTTGGTGGTGGACATGTGGGTTTGTCCTTTGCGCTACTGTTGGCACATCATGGTATTGCTAGCACTTTGCTGGAAAAGAACAGCTATCCGACGATTAGCCCCAATGACGATGAAACACGCAGCCACTATTTAGACAGTCGTAATACTGCGCTATCACGGCGCACGGTGCAGATTTATCAAGAGATTGGTTTGTGGTCAGCATTGCAAAGCCATGCTTGCCGCATTGATGCCGTACAAATTAGCGAGCAAGGTAGTTTTGGGCGTGCGCAGTTGAATAAAGTAGATGAGCAAGTTGAATCCTTTGGGCAAGTGATGGAAAATGCGTGGCTTGGGCGCAAACTATTATTAGCCGCGCAAAATGATGCGCTGATTACGATTATCGATCATGCCAATGTCACTGCGGTTGAGCAACAAGCGACTGGGGTCAAACTGCGCTTTAATTATTATAATGAAGAAGAGCATGAGCAAGAATTGCAGGCAAGTCTCTTGGTTGCTTGTGACGGTCGTGATTCTACGGTGCGTCAGCTTCTTGATATCGGTACAACAACTTATGATTATCAGCAAACGGCGATTGTCGGTGTGGTTCAAACCGATAAACCACATGAACATAGTGCGATTGAGCGCTTTAGCCCCGCAGGTCCTTTAGCGGTATTACCATTGACCGATCCAGAAGGCGATGGTAATGATGACTATCAACAAGGTTACAGACGCTCAGTAGTTTGGGTATGTCCGACAGGCGAAGAAACGCAGTATTTAGAAAATGATGAACATTTCTTACAGACTTTGCAGCAGGCATTCGGGCAACGCGCAGGCACGTTTGTTGCTGCTGGTCGTCGCGGTGCGTATCCATTAACGCGTGTATTGGCAGACAAACAAGTACAAGGACGCTGCGTCATTATGGGCAATGCAGCGCACACTTTGCATCCGGTCGCGGGTCAAGGCTTTAATCTTTGTATGCGTGATGCGCACGTACTGGCGCAAATGATCAGCGCCCAAGTTCTAAAAGGCGCTGACATTGGCGACCCAACACTACTAAAACGCTACGAGAAATCACGGCAATCAGACCAAAAACGCGTCATTCGCTTTTGTGATGCCGTCGTCCATGGTTTTACCCATCCCAATCCGGCAATTAAGCTGGCACGTAACGTTGCATTACTGGCCTTTGATAAATTACCCAATATTAAGCCGCTAGTTGCTAATTATGCGATGGGTTTAAAATCTTAGAGCTTTGATAATAATGAACGTTGTAAAAAATGATGACTGCTTAAAAAAGGTCGGTTTAATAGCTGCTTACGATGCTCTCTATAAAGTCTAATTAATAAAGGATATGTTATGCAAAATAACCATACGCTAATTATTGGTGGCGGTATTGTTGGCGCAAGTTTGGCATTAAAACTGGCGCAAGCCAAGCTGCCCGTAACCTTAATTGATGCCCATCCAAAACGCAGCGAAAAGGATTGGGTAGATAAATTGCAGCAGCGCGATGCACGGGTCTATGCCCTAAGCTTAGCCAGTATTAGGCTCCTCGAAAATATCGGTGCATGGCAAAAAATTGCGACATCAGGGCGCAAAGCTGACTATACGCAAATGCAAGTATGGCAGCGTGATGGTATTGGTGAGCTACTGTTTGGTGAAAATGAGCTTGGTGAACGTAATGATAATAATGATGGCGATGATAAAGCCAATGTTACGTCTGAATTATTGGGTAGCATGGTTGAGCCAGCCGTTATTGAGTACGCATTGTGGCAATGCTTGCACGACCCAGCTATCAGTGAATACCTAACCGTCATTGCTGGGCAGAAAGTAGTGCAAATGGATTGGCAAGGAAGTCAGCACGGTTACCGTGTCACTTTGAGTGACAATACAGTTATTACCGCAAAATTACTCGTCGGTGCGGATGGGCGTGGCTCATTTGTACGTAGGCAAGCAGGCATTGAGCTGGATACCTTAGATTATAAGCAAACGGCAATTTGCTGCGCCATTCAAACTGAAAAGCCGCACAAGGCAACTGCCCGTCAAGCTATGTTGCCAACAGGCACGCTTGCATTATTGCCGCTTGCCGATATCACCGATGCGGATAAAGCCCAGCCACAACATTGGCAATCTATCGTTTGGACACTGCCACGCAATCAAGCGTTGGATTATTTAACCGAATCACCGCGCACGATTGCTGATAAATTGGCGGCTGCCAGCAGTTATGAATTGGGCGCTATCAGCCAGATAGAATCGATTGACAGCTTTCCATTAACCGCGCAGCAAGCGAACAGCTATATCTCGGATAATTTGGTTTTGATTGGTGATGCCGCTCATGGCGTACATCCATTAGCGGGGCAAGGATTGAACTTGGGTATGCTTGACGTAGCAGTATTAAGCGAGCAGCTGTTACATGATTTTGCCCGTAGTGGCGGTACGCTTTGGGGTGCCAATCAAACCTTACGACTGTATGAGCGTCTACGTCGACCGCACAACAGTTTGATGATGCATAGCTTTTCGGCCCTTAACTGGCTGTTTGCTGGCGAGCTGGCGCAACTGCGTCCTATTCAGCAGATACGTAATGAAGGTATGTATCGAGTAAGCAAAATTAAACCATTAATGCGGCTATTTACTAAAAAGGCTAGTGGGGTTTAAAAATGAATGATCTAATAACTAAATGAATAATAACTGTCGGCTTAGTTCGTGGACTATTTACAAATAATATGAGTAAGATTAAGAAAGAGATTGTATGAAAACTAGAGTAGAAATGATTATTGAAACGCTTAAAGAAAATCCTGATCGTACTTTTACTGCTCGTGAGCTTGCTGAGTTTTTTATAAGTCGTTATCCGGCTGAAATGAAAGAAAAACAAAAAAATCCACGGTATAAAACTTACAATGATCTTGTAACTCAATTGGCTGCTGAAGTTGGTGGAAGTCGAACACAAACAGCTAAGCAACAGTGTTCGAATATAGCTACTCAAGATAGACCAAGACCGAGATTATATTATTGGTCAGAAAACCCAGTTATTATTAATGATTCAATACAACAAACCACACTTGATGTGCTAAACATTCAGACGAAGTCTGAATGTAAAATTGCTAGTAATCTCGTCCCTGATTTAAATGAGCATGACCTATATCCATTATTAATTAAATTCTTGGCAGAAGAAACAGGTTTGTTCTGTAGACGAATTGACGAAAGAAAATCGCGAAATACCCAAGGTGCAGGTGGAAACCACTGGCTACATCCTGATATTGTAGCGCTAGAAACGTTAGATAAAAATTGGTCTAGTGTTGTGCGAGATTGTGTACGTAATAGTAATGATGCTTTTGTAAGGCTTTGGTCGTTTGAGGTTAAAAAAGATTTAAACAAAAGTAATGTACGCAGAAGCTTCTTTCAAGCAGTTTCGAATTCTAGTTGGGCTAACTATGCTTATTTAGTTGCTACAGGATTGGATTCCTCAGTAGAGAGTGAACTACAAATGCTCGCAGGTTTGCACGGAATTGGCGTATTGATATTGAATACGCAATCGTTATTCGATAGTCAGATATTGATTCCAGCTCGTGAGCGTACTAATATTGACTGGTTATCTATTAATCGAATCACTGAAGAAAACAAGGATTTTGAATCTTTTATCGATCAAGTTGGTATTTATATTCAAACAGGTAGAATTACTAAAAGTTTGTGGAATGAGTAGCAGAATCAATGAAAGCTACTTTAAATTTTAGATAGTTTCTTACAGTAGATTAAATCCTCATCCCAACGCCGAAAACACTACCATCAGCACTGGCGAGACAATATTGATAATAAAACCAAAGCTAATCGCAAGCGGTACGACAATCAATCCACCGGATTGCTGTATAACAGGCAAGGTAAAATCAAGACTGGTTGCCCCGCCAAGCCCCACCGCTGAGGTTGGATATTGACGCATAACAAGCGGTATAAATATCAGCGCGAAAAACTCACGGATTAAGTCATTGAACAGCGCCACACTGCCCCAAATCGCGCCATAAGCGTCCGTCATTACAATCGCCGATAGCGAATACCAGCCAAAGCCTGACGCGAGTGCTAGTCCTTTTGTCCATGACACATTGGTAAATAGCATCGCAAACATCAAACCGCCCACCAATACCGCAACCGTAAAGACGACACTCATCTCTACGCCGCGTTTATTCAGCATCACCTCTTTTAAGGTAATGCCTGAACCTTTAAGCCCAATACCAACGAGTAATATGAGCAGCATTAGCATTACCGTCATGGTGGAATCATGAGGCAAATAAGCAGTCGGCAAAAAATGCCCAATGATAAAGCCAACAATGACGCAGCTGAGTTGTATCAAACTGCCGCGGATGCTGACCGGATGATGTTGACCTTTAACAGCGGTTTTCTTGGCATGCCAAGGGCGCAGTCGGTCAAATAGCATTAGCGCTAACAGACCTGTACCGATAGTGAGCACCGACAGCACCGCCACATACAGTATAATCTCGCCCAACTGACTGCCAAGCCCCTGCACTTGCGACAGCTCAATACCGATAAGGGTCAAGATAACAAATACCAGATACGTTAAACCTTTATCAGCAACCTTACTAAGATACGGATGTGAAGGGATAACAAAGCCGATAAATAAAGGCATTAAGACAAGAACTAAGGTGACTAGGTTTTGCATGGTGGCAGGCTCGTAACAGTGGTACTAACATGGTACTAAGCCTGCGATTGTAACATAACAAAGGTTAAAAACTGGAATTGCTAAGCACAACTCGTTACTGGAAAGGGTGTGGATAACCACGCTGAGGTAGCATTTAGGTGGGTTGCTTTATCCGTGACAGGTTCAATGACACTAATCATCGGTTTATTGGCTAAATCAGGATAATCCTTTCGGTAATGCCCGCCACGACTTTCATAGCGCTGATACGCTGATTGAACAATGAGCGTGGCTAATTGTAGTTGGCGCTCTAACCGAAACTGAATCAGATGGTTAGGCGTGGTTGTATTATCTACGCTGTCTATATTGCTTAAACCCGTTAAATCATCTAAACCTGAAAGTCGAATGCTTTCTTGCCAACCTTGTATTTGTTCGAGAGCTTGTACTAATAACTCAGCGCTGCGAGTGATACCCATATTCTGACTCATTAAGGCTTTTAGCTTGGCAGTAATGTCATTAATATCCTCAATAGTACTGATAGTAGATTGAGCTTTACCATTACTATTATAGTTATGCTCAGTCATTAGGCTAGACGAGGGTAAGTGAATCGACTTAGTATTGGTAAGTTCTACAGAGTCCCAATCAGCAGAGCGCAGATATGTTGGCAAGTGCGCGGCGATATTACGACCGATAACCACGCACTCTAATAAAGAGTTACTTGCCAAGCGATTTGCGCCATGTAGACCGGTATAAGCGACTTCGCCCGCTGCGTATAATCCTTGCACATCGGTTAAGCCATTGGTACAAGTCACTACGCCACCGCAACTATAGTGCGCTGTAGGTGCAACAGGAATAGGATCAATAGTGATATCAATGCCAAGCGCTAATAATGTCTGATAAATCTGCGGGAAATGCTCACGCAAAAATTCTGCTGGCAAGTGGCTGACATCAAGATGCACATAGCCTAAGCCGTTATTATGAATTTGCTCAGCAATGGCACGCGCCACAATATCTCGTGGGGCAAGTTCTGCTCGACTGTCAATATCTAGCATAAAGCGCACGCCTGATTTCGGGCAATATAGGTGACCGCCTTCACCGCGCAACGCTTCTGAGATTAGAAAGCTGCTATCGCCTAATGCCAAGCCTGTCGGATGAAACTGCACAAACTCTAAATTGGCTAGGCGGCAGCCTGCTTGCCATGCCATCATGACGCCATCGCCCACACAAACATTGGGGGCGCTGGCACGTTGAAACAATTGTCCTAAGCCGCCACTTGCCAATATGACTGCGCGACTACGAAAATTTAATTGACGTTGATTGTGATGGTCAAAGACAATCGCACCTTGGCAATGCTTATCTTTTAAGTCACTTGTTATTTGCGTTTTAGTATTAGCATTTGGTTCGGTCAGCAAACTTAGCGCCTCAAGATAAGGCAATATGGTGATATTAGTAGACGTTTGCACTCGTGCCGAAAGCGTTTGCATAATATGACGACCTGTTGCATCGTCTGCATGTGCAACGCGTCGGCAGCCATGACCGCCTTCTTGAGTTAAATGTAAATCAGCCGTTTTTAAATCAGCGCTAGAATTTACTGCATTGAGACTTTGATGAGTATCACTTAGCGGAATTTTGGTAAAAGGTACGCCTTGATCGCATAACCATTGTACTGCCTGTTGCCCAGCACTTAAAATTTGCGTGGTATTATCAATAGTACATAATCCTGCACCGGCAGTTAAGGTATCGGCCACATGGGCAGCACTGGTATCATTTTCATCCAAGCTTGCTGCGATACCGCCTTGGGCATAGTGACTGGAACAACTCTCCAACGCAGCTTTGCTTAATATCGTAATATTTAATGACTTTGGCAAACATAATGCGGTACTTAATCCTGCCAATCCTGCACCGATAATCAAAACGTCAGTATCAATAGATGTACTGCTATTATCTGCCAATAGCGCCTTCATATTACGCAGCTCCGACATTGGTAAATAAAGGACGGTCAGTGACCAAATCACCACTTGTAGCGACTCGTTGTTGGTTGTCTTTAGCAAAATCAAGCATACGCTGTAATGGTTTTCTAGCCGCATCTGCCGTTTCAGGTGTCAGAGTGACCTCACCACTATTGTTAATCAAACACTGCTCAATACCTTGCAATCCATTCATCGCCATCCATGGACAAAAGGCGCAGCTTTTACAGCTGGCACTTTCGCCTGCGGTCGGTGCGGCTAAAAAGCGTTTATTCGGTGAGCGTTTTTGCATTTCGTGCAAGATACCCAAATCCGTTGCTACAATAAAGGTGTCCGCGTCCATCTCGTAGGTTGACTGGAGCAACTTACTGGTTGAGCCGACCACATCGGCAAGCGCCACCACACTATCAGGCGATTCAGGATGTACCAAGACTTTAGCGGTTGGATATTCTGATTTTAATTGCAGCAGTTCCGTGGCTTTAAATTCATTATGCACCATGCATGAACCTTGCCATAACAGCATATCTGCACCCGTTTCGCGCGCAATATATTTTCCCAAATGTCTATCTGGTCCCCAAATAATGGTCTCGCCTTGCTCATGTAAATGGCGCACGATATCAATACCCACTGAAGAGGTCACTACCCAATCCGCGCGCGCCTTGACTGCCGCACTGGTATTGGCATAAACAACCACCGTCCGCTCAGGATGCGCGTCACAAAAAGCAGAAAACTCTTCGATAGGACAGCCCAAATCCAGCGAACACTCAGCTTCCAAATCCGGCATCAATATCGTTTTTTCCATACTGAGTATTTTTGCCGATTCACCCATAAAGCGTACGCCTGCAACCACTAAGGTTTGCGCACTATGCGCTTGTCCAAAACGTGCCATTTCTAGTGAATCACCCACGCAGCCACCCGTTGCCAGTGCTAAATCTTGAATAAACGGGTCAACATAATAATGTGCCACTAGCACCGCATTATTATCTTTTAATAGCTGCTTAATGTTCGCTTCAACTTTAAGTCGCTCAGAGCGTGGCAAATCTGCCGGCATCTTAGCTTTGGCATATTCAATGTTCATCTTAATAGCAATACGATTGTCAGTGCTTAAAATGGGCGCGTCATAGGGATAAGTTTTCATAGGTGTAAGCCTCTGGTGCGTTAGCGATAATCAATGAGCCACTAAAAAATAAGTCAGCTAAAGCAGAGTGAAAGAGTAAATAAAGGTAAGATAATTTCATTATGCTCATTTTGAGCATAACTACAAGTGATTTTTTATATTATTTATGACTTAATATCAGTTTTTGTCATACTAATAACGGGTGATGACGATGATAGAACCGCATCCAAAACCGCTTTCACGCTATACTGATTTTTATTACGAGCATGCTGTTTTATAACAGCATGAATCAATTAGTAGATATAAAGGGTAATTACGGAATACTATGACTTTGTCTTATTCGCATGCGCATCAGCAGGGCAGTGGCACGACAGAAGTGGTCGCGGTGCTTATTGCTATTACCGACCATACGGCGCGTGTTTTAACAGTTGATCAAGGTAAGCTTTTACCTAATGGACCTTTGATGCCATTGCATCGCTCGTTACAGGCGGGTGTACGCCAGTGGGTGGAAGAACAGACGCAGCAGCCTTTGGGTTATTTAGAGCAGTTATATACCTTTGTCGATACCAGTCGGCGCAATATTGATGGTCATGCGTTGGTGTATGTCAGCTATTTAGGTCTCGTGCAAGAAACACAAACGACTAAGCTACAAAGCCAAGCATTATGGCGCGATTGGTATGACTATTTTCCGTGGGAAAATCATTTAACTGGCACGCCTGATATCATTACACGTTTGATTTTACCGGCGTTATTGGCGTGGGCAGAGAGTGCTAATGATGAGGCAGCGCAGTACCGTCGCAGGCAACGTATTCGCTTATGTTGGGGAATGAGTTCGGAGCCGATAGACACACGACAAGAAGATGACGCTGACAAGAGTAATTATCAGGTAGTGCATGATAAGTGTTATAAGGGTGAAGCTACTGAGTGGGTTGCAGAGCATGTGCTTCTGCGTTATGAGATGCTTTATGAAGCAGGCTTGATTCCAGAAGCGCCAACGTATCAGCCTAATAAATTACCTATGGATTGGTCACAGATGATAGGGGTGCCGATGTATTACGATCATCGCCGTGTGATTGCTACCGCCATCTCGAGGTTGCGGGCAAAAATAGAGTACCAACCGCTTATTTTTGGCTTGATGCCTGATATCTTTACCTTGTCGCAGTTACAGCAAAGTGTTGAAGCATTATCCGGCGTACCTTTGCATAAGCAAAACTTTCGCCGTCTGCTGGATTCCCAAAATTTAGTCATACCAACAGGTGGCAGTAGTAACGCTCAACGTGGTCGCCCAGCGAAGTTATATCGTTTTCGCCATGATATTGAATTACAAAGCTTACTGATGGATAGCAAATTGCCCAAACGTAAATAGCTTCACGTAATTAGTTTTGAATAGAATATTATTTTTTATACTGATGTTCAGATAGTGAGAAGATATAAATAAATGATTCTCTTATCTTGCGAGCTACTGCACTTTACGTTATATTTATGCTCATTTTGAGTTTAAGTAATTAATATTAATAAAGAGCCGAAAAAGGGTCAAATATGACAGATAAAGTACAGCCCGCATTGGATGAGGTATTACTCAAGCCGTTAGTGGAGGTGGCATTACTTGAAGACTTGGGTCGGCGTGGTGATGTGACCTCGCAGGCGACGATTCCAGTAGAGATGCAAGCAAAATTAGAGATTAAAGCGCGGCAAGCAGGTGTGATTTGCGGTATGGACTTAGCACGTTTGTCATTTGCCTTAGTTGATGCCCATATTGAGTTTGTGGCTGCGGTTAGCGATGGAGAAACAGTCGCGGCAGACACAGTATTAGCAACTGTCCGTGGTAATGCGCGTCATCTATTGACCGCCGAGCGTACTGCATTGAATTTTATGACGCATCTGAGCGGTATCGCAACGGCTACACGGCAAATTGTGGATAGTGTGGCAGATTATCCGGCACAAATTACCTGCACCCGTAAGACCATTCCGGGACTGCGCACCGTCCAAAAATATGCGGTACGTTGCGGAGGCGGACGCAATCATCGTTTAGGTTTAGATGATGCCATTTTAATTAAAGACAACCATATCGCTATTGCTGGCGACATCAGTACCGCTATTAAGCAGGCGCAAAAATTTGCGGGACACTTGATACCAATTGAGGTCGAGGTAGATACTTTAGCGCAATTAGAATTGGCACTCGATACAGGTGTTAGTTTGGTATTATTGGATAACATGCCGCCTAAATTATTGCGCCAAGCGGTCATTATGTGTCAAGGTCGAGCGAAGACAGAGGCGTCAGGTGGGATTACGCCAGATAGCGTTCGAGCCGTAGCCGAAACAGGCGTTGATTTTATCGCGATGGGTTATCTGACTCATAGCACGACTGCGCTTGATATTGGGCTTGATTTTAGTGCGTAACTTTAAAATTACTTCTATCGGAAAAGTGGGCAAAAATCATGTGAAGTTAATGATTTAATTAGGTTATCTGCCTATGTTACAATGCCACTGCTAACAGACTACTGGGTCATCGCTGCACACGCACGATGACCTTATCTTTTTGCCGATGAAAAAGTGAGCGTCAGATGGATACTGAGATTATCAAAATTATTCTAGCCTTTATGGTACTGATTAATCCGTTTGGCGCGTTGACGCTGTTTTTAGATTTGACACGCGGTTACTCGATGACCAATCGACGTAAAGTTGCGCGTATTGCCTGTTTAACTATTTTTATTACCATCAGCTTTTTTACCTTAGCTGGCGAGTCATTGCTCAAAGTATTGGGTATATCGATTGGCTCGTTTCAAATGGCAGGTGGTATTCTGGTATTTCTAATCGCCATTAATATGATGAATGGCGAGGGCAATCCAGTCAAACCTGATCAAGAAAATTTTGATGTGGGTAATATTCATGACCAGCCGCCAAGTACTGCAGCAGCAGTCGTACCACTTGCGATCCCGATGATGATTGGCCCGGGCGGCATCTCAACGGTGATTATTTATTCTTCGCAGATATCCGGTGTCCTGCGCGTTTCCGCGGTGATTATTGCTGGTTTACTGATTAGTATCTTTTGTTATTTAGCCTTGATGGCAGCAGGGCGTATCAGCCGCGTGCTTGGTGATACGGGGCTGAATATCATGAGCCGGATTATGGGTATGCTGCTAGCTGCGGTTGCCATTGAAATTATTGTTAGTGGTTTACGCACGCTATTCCCTAATTTAGTGTAATTTTTTCTATTATTCCACGACTACATGGTGAGCGTATCAGGTCTGCTGTGACGAAGTATTTAATTGATAATTTACAAAAATAATATCAGCTTTGATATAAATGCCATGCCAAGTACAGCATCAGTACGCCGACCAGTGCATCCAGTATATTCCACGCTTTTGGCTTTGCGAACAGCGGTGTTAATAGCCTTGCGCCATATCCCAATGCAAAAAAGAAGAAAAATGAGGCGCTGACGGCACCGCTGGCAAACAGTAATTTGCTACCTGCTCCCGTTGAAACCATGCCAACCAGCACCAAGGTATCTAAATAAACGTGCGGATTTAGCCATGTAAAGCCAAAACATAATAACAGTGCTTTTTTTAAACTGGTGACAGCTTGTCCATCAGCGCTTAGCGCGTGGGAGAAGGTAATACTGGTGTATAAGCTTAGCAGGCCGTAGCCAAATAAAAATAAGCTTCCAGCAATTTTTGCCATATCAACCACGTGTGGATAGCGTGCCGTTACCGCGCCAAATCCTGCTACACCTGCTGATATTAATAAGGCATCACTTACCGCACAAAATAAGCAAATTAAAAAGACGTGCTCGCGCCTTAACCCTTGCTTTAGGACAAAAGCGTTTTGTGAGCCAATAGCAAAAATCAGCGACAATCCAAGCAAGAAGCCGGAAAAATAATCAGTAGCAAGCATAAATTTTCATCTAATGGGTAATTATTAGTAATGGATAAGCACTAGGGCATAGGATAAATGTGATTTGATGGTGATGGTTTAACATAAGCACTGCAATGTATAACAATATAAGGGTTTAACTTACCTCGATTTCTTTGTTTAATAAGCGCATAGTGCGTGATTAATAGCACTCAATAACTATAATAAAGAGAACTCAGTAATGACGCCTCAATAATAAGGAAACCCGAATGACCCAAATAACCGCCATGCTCGTGATGTTTGTCTTATATGGTGTGCTGCCCGCTGCGGGCATCTATCTGGGTTATCGTGGCATCAAAAAAGTTACCGCACCGAAAATGCTAGAATATAAAGCCATGCCACAATTGGGATATATTCCCGAAAAAGGCTTACCAGAAGCCGTAAAAAATGCACTTGCCCAAATCAATCAAAAAGGTGAGAAGCTACGCGTGATTTATGGTGATACCAATAATGATGGTCAAATTAATGACAAAGATGCGGTCACCGAAACTTATATCATGATTCAAAATTTAATGGATAAACATATTCCGCAAGCAGTCGCTGACTATCGCCGTCTCTATGATTTAGAAGGCGCACGCGCTGACAATACGAAGATTAAAAACTCTGATGTCACGGGCAAAGAAGCGCTTTTAGAAGTACTGGGGACGATTAATGCGCAGTTCGATGATCTGCTCGATGCTTCTTATCATCAAGATGGACAGAAGCTATTGGTCACCAATCGTTATTTACAGCAGCGCTTTGATAATCCAATCTCTGAAGACAGTCATGTATAAATTACATAGCGTAAGGAGCGATCAGTAAGCATGATTACACTGCTTGGTATGATAGTAATAACCACAGTTACGGTTCTATACTTGGGTAGAAAAGGCTGGCATGCGCTGCATAAAATAGTCGGTATTACTCCTGGTGTGCTTATTTATCAAAATCCTAATCAGCCATTATCGTTAGCGACTATAACCTGGCAACAATTAACGTTAAACACGCAGCATTTAAGCGTCCTACCAGAGCGACAGTTACGTCAGTTGCAGCGCATTGATAAAAAACTGGCTACCTATCATAACGACCAGCAAAGTTTAGAATTGCAAAAAATAACACCAGTACTGAGCGAAGAGCAATTTTTACTGCAGAAGCTATTATATACACGGTTGCCTGAGATGTTAGCCAGTCACAATCGTTTGCTCGGTTTTAATAACCGTTTATTAAATGTTAAAAACAATACAAATTCTGGTTTTACGACTGAGAATGTTAAACACACTGAAGCCAGCCAATTGTTACAAGAAGCTCTGGATACTATCGAAGGACGCTTAGATCGTCTATTAGAAAAGCTTGAAACACAGAGTTTAGAAGAATTACGGGTGATGAAGAACTATTTAAATAGTCATAATTAAATACTAACTTTATGAAATGAAAGTCTAGTGTGTACAATAAAAAGCTACCAATGATAATTTACCATTGGTAGCTTTTTTAACGAATCATTTTAAGACTTAGCAATCAAGTACTATGCAATGAAAGACTATGCAATCAAGTACTAACGCTGCGTGTTACGATCACGAGTGTTGCGTGAGCCGCGGCTGGCAGGGCTAGCGCTACTCTTAGGTTTCGCTGTACTGCTACGCGTATTTTCACTACGGCGCGCTTTTAAAGGCTTCTCTTTAATACGTTCTTGCTTACGTTTCGCAGCGCCATGTAGACCTGTGCCATAACGTGGACGTAAACTTACCAAATCAGTCAGAATATTGATGTCTTTTCTATCTAACTCTAAGAAACGACCGGTGCGCAACTCTTTTGGTAGCGCGATATCTCCATAGCTGGTGCGTAATAAACGGCTGACTTTAAGACCTTGTGACTCAAATAAACGGCGTACTTCACGGTTACGCCCTTCTTTAAGTTTGACATGATGCCACTTATTAACGCCTTCACCGCCGCCTTCTTTGATGTCATCAAACTTGGCTAAGCCATCTTCTAACATCACGCCTGTAGTCATCGCCCGTGCCATAGCTGGGGTTACTTCACCCAATACCCGTACGGCATACTCGCGTGTTACTTCACTTGATGGATGCATCAAACGGTGCGCCATCTCGCCATCATTAGTAAATAATAATAGACCAGTAGAATTGATATCCAAGCGTCCAACCATCACCCAGCGATCATGGGTAAGTTTTGGCAGGCGCTCAAATACCGTTGGACGACCTTCTGGATCATTAGCAGAACAAACTTCACCTTCAGGTTTATAATAAGCCAACACGCGGCGACGTTTTTCATTTTCAGCCGTATATTTAATTTGACGACCATCAACGCGAATCTCATCGCCTTGCTCGACACGATCACCAATAGTAGCAGGCGCATTATTGACGGTTACGCGACCTGATTTGATGACTTCTTCCATCTGACGGCGTGAACCAAGACCCATACGAGCGAGGGCTTTTTGCAGTTTTTCATCTTTCATAATGATTTCCTTGAATCGGTTAGGGATACATTTCTCAATGTATAGATATAAAAAAGGAATATTATACGCTATTTAGTACAAATTATAATTTAATTATCCTGTTTCCTAAGAAAAAGAAACTGGCTGCGTGTTGTGAGCTTCCTTAAGCTATAGAGGAAATTCATTTAAATCTTACGATATAAGTAATAATACTGTTTATAAAGAGTTAAACAAAATTTATAAGCTATATTTTTGTCTATAAAGTATTTTTCTTCTGAAAAAATCATACTAAGATGTAATTTATAGATTAAAGTTGATTTAAATATAAACAATAAGTTAGAAAAGCGCTTTTTATGCAGATGAAACGTAAAAAATGATTAATTTTAGGCAACTTATGTTATAATATCGATTATTTTTGCTATTAATGTAATTATAAAGTTGTAAATGAATTTACTATTTATTTACAACTTTATTGTTCATGGGGCTCTTTGCTATGCGACTCTCAAACAAGCTCTTAAGTGCAGCATGTTTAATACTCATCAGCCTGCTTTCTGGTTGTACAGCTACTCTTAATTCTGGTCTTCATTCTGGTGCATTGCCGCCTAGTGGCTCTTTCACAGCTGATAATGGCATTCAGTTCAATGTACAACCATTAACTTTGGCAACGCTACCGCCTAAGCAAATAGTTCGCCCTATTAACGACTTGTCGCGATTAATTAAGATGTCTGCTCGAACAGATTACCGTATTGCTCAAGGTGATGTTCTAAGCATTATCTTAGTTGGTTATCCGGATATCACATCTGCTGGTACATCAGGATACCCCGTAGATCAGCAGGGTTTTATTCAGTTTCCGCTGATAGGACGTATTAAAGCAAGTGGGGTCAGTGTGCCGCAGTTTACCGCTAACCTACGTGGACAGTTACAACGCTATCTTAAATACTCAGACCCACAAGTAAAGATTACTGATTATCGTGGCAATAAGTTTTTTATTGATGGTGAAGTCAATAAGCCTGGAGAATTTAGCATTGCTGATGCACCAGTCTCGTTATATAGCGCAATCTCTATGGCAGGCGGAGCAAGCCCAACTGGCGATTCAAATAATATTGTACTAAACCGTAAAGGCGTTAATTATAATATAGGGTTGCAGTCATTAAGACAAATGGGATCATCAGCTAACCAAATTTATTTGCAAGATGGTGATTCCATTCATGTTAATAGCCAAAGTCGTAATAAAGTTTATGTATTAGGTGAGTTTGGCAAAGTGGAACCTGTACCTATTCTTGAGCAAGGAATTAGTTTGGCGCAGGTCTTAGGTGAGTCGCGAGGTCTTGACTCCAGAACTGCGAATGCCGCTAAGATATATGTGGTTCGTGATAATCCTAACTCTCAATATACCAATATTTATTACGTTGATATGCAAGCAATCACCAGCTTTGCACTCGCTAATCGTTTTGAGATGCAGGCAAACGATATTGTTTATGTTGATCCCACTGGCTTAACCCGTTGGAATCGCGTTATTAGTTCATTACTACCATCTACATCTGCAGTTAGAAGTTTATCAAGTCTATAGGTAGCAATATATATTATGAGCTTTACTAATATCTTAGTAGTATGTGTGGGCAATATATGTCGTAGCCCAATAGCTGCGGCCCTTTTAGAGCGTCAATACCCACAAAAGCATATTGATTCCGCTGGTCTTTCTGCAGTGGTTGGTCATCATGCTGATGCCAAGGCAATGGCAGTTATGGCAGCAAGCAATATATATATGAGTGATCATATTGCTAAACAAATCAGCGAAGAGCTGGTAGTGACAGCAGATTTGATTTTTACCATGTCAATCAACCAAACTAAATGGATTGAAGATCAATGGCCACATTGTCGAGGTAAAACCTTTAGAATCGGACACTGGATTGACATAGATATTGCCGATCCTTATGGGCATAGTGAGTCAGCGTTTGAGACGGCCAAACAAGATATTATTGATGGCTTAGATCAGTGGTTTAATAAAATTTAAGTAGTGACTATTTATGAATACAGAATCAAATAAATTTTCAAAGCCTATTGCCGAAAATGATAACGATGAGATTGACTTATTAGCTTTACTGCTAGGTTTATTACGCGGCTGGAAGACGCTATTACTTTTTGCGTTTTTAGGGCTGGTTATAGGTGTGTTATATAGCCGTTATCTGAATCCTGTTTTTAAGTCAGATGCTCTAATACAGATTGATAATAAGTTTCAAGGAGTGTCGGCATTAGGCTCAAATATTTCAGATTTAGTGTCGCCAGATGTGAGTCCTGCTCAGACAGAAGCAGAACTAATAAAATCACGTATGATATTAAAACCCGTAGTTGACTTACTACACTTAGATATAAGATTAAATGATCCTACCATTAATAAATTAGATAGAATAAAAAATAATCGTACCGATACGCAAGTGAATAGTCCTGAAAGCGTGATACTTGATACCGAAGATGGACCAGTGCAAATAAGACAATTTAATGTGTCGCAAGCGTATTTAAATCAGTCTTTTACCTTAGTGAAATCTAAAACAGGATTTATACTTAGTAACGGTTTTGATGATTTTAAGGGACAACTGAATCAACTGAATCGCTTTATAGGTTCAGATGGTATCATCCAAATTACTGTCACTGACCTGCCTAATGATAATCACCCTATTACTATTACTAAACAGTCATTACAGAACACAACCGATGCCATAAACGGTGCTTTAATTGTGAAAGAACTTGGTAATAAGACCGGTATTATTCAGCTATCTCTAACAGGTTCAAATCAGCAGCAAGTGAGCTTAATATTAAATCAAATTATTTTATCTTATGTAGGTCAGAACCAATCGCGCGGATCTGAAGAAACTACTAAAACACTTACCTTTATGGAAACGCAAATTCCAGCGTTAAAACAAAAGCTTGAAGCTTCCGAGAAAGTATTTAATGAGTTCCGTGAGAAATATGGCACAATCGACATTGGTCAAGAAGCTGGACTATTACTCTCCGAAAACTCTAAAATTGATTCTCAGATTAATGATTTAAAGCTTAAAAAAGCAGATTTAATCACTTATTATACAGAAGATCATCCACTAGTTATTCAAATAAATGAACAATTAAAAGTCTTGAATAATAAAAAACAAGAAATAGACGATAGAGTTACAAGGTTACCAAATATACAAAGAGAGTTTTTAAAGCTATCAGAAGACACAGGTATTAATAGAGAAATATATCTGACCATGCTCAAAAACTATGAGCAGTTAAAAATTGTCAAAGCAGGGCAAATTGGTTATGCACGTATCATTGATTCGCCTATCAGTACCTATAGAGCTATTGCACCGAATAAAAAGCTAATTATACTGTTAGCTACTATACTAGGGACATTCCTAGGAGCAACTTTGGTTTTGCTTAAAAACTTGCTTAAAAGTACGGTCAAAGACTCTGAACGCTTGGAAACAAAAACTGGTGTACCAGTTATTGCAACGATTCCAAGCTCACCATTACTATCAAGGTTATCAAAGAATAAAAAAGCACCAAATCGCTTATTAGCTTATGTTGATAGTAACAGCTTAAGCTACGAAGCCATAAAAAGCCTAAGAACACATCTGATGTTCGGTATGCCAAAAGAAGGTAAAGCAGGCCAACGTGCTAAAGTAATACTAATTTCAGGTGAGAGTCCAGGCGTTGGTAAGTCGTTTATATCGGCAAATCTTGCTGAGGTATTTGGTCAGCTTAACACTAAGGTTTTAGTTATAGATGCAGATATGCGTTTGGGTGAGCTACATAAGATATTTAATATGGATCAAGATAATGGTCTAGCAGATTACTTATCTCAGAAAAATGATGAACTCCAAGTAGATGATAATCTAGCTGATTTTATCCATTCTACATCTATGGATCATATTGATTTTATGCCTCGAGGCAAACATCCGCATAACCCTGTATCGTTACTTGCTGGCGATAGCTTTAGAGGTTTGATGACACAATTAAACGCTTATTACGATTATATTGTCATTGATTCGCCGCCGATATTAGCAGCGTCCGATGCTATAATATTGTCACAATATGCGGATAAAGTACTGATGGTGACTCGATACGAAAAATCGATAGAGGGTCAGCTAGTTTATGCGATAAAACAGCTTAATAAAGCTAACGTACGAGTAGATGGTATTATCCTCAATGATGTGAAACAAGGTCTGATGAGCAAATACAGCTATAATTACAGTTATGCATATGGTAGTAACAAATAGATATTACACAAACAGTTGAGCGCTATGTTTATGAGTTCAGAGCTTAATCATACTTATAAGACATCCGTTAGTAATGCTAGCGATACTAATAATTGGCTATACCGTAGTGCTCAGTATTTATTAGCACTACCACGTAGTGTCAAACAGACTATTTTGATTACTGCTGATTTTTTTATGGCAGGCGTGTGTCTGTATTTTGCATTAGCACTTAGGTTTGGTTATATAGACAATCATATTAGTCCTGTTGCTTTAGGTCTTTATGCAGTCATGCCTATTATCGGATTGTATCTAATAGGTTTCTATAAAAACGTCGCTAGAGTATTTTTTGACACGGTAATGCGAAGTGTGTTGCAGTTGTTTGCTGTACTGATTATTATTTATGAGGCTATTCTTTATTTAGACTGGATGCCTATCATACCGCGTTCTATTCCTATTTTTTATCTGTTCTTATTCTTTATTTGGTTATGGAATAGTCGCCTAACGATTAAAGAGCTATTAACACGCTGGCAAGGTAAACGAACACCGCGTAGTAAAGACATTAGTGATTATGATAATGTGGTTATTTATGGTGCTGGTCTTGCGGGTAGAGAATTATTTGATGGGCTTAGAGATTCCCATAAGTATAATGTAGTTGCTTTTGTTGATGATAATCCGCAGCTAACAGGTGCTTATATCTTGGGGAAAAGGATTTACGCTGCTAGTGATCTTGTTGATATGGTGGATACGCTAGATATTGCCCAAGTATTTTTAGCTGTGCCTTCTATAAGCCGCACGCATAAAAGGTATATTATCGATAAACTGGCAAATATTTCTATCAAAATTAAAGAATTACCTAGTCTGCAAGAGATTGCTGATGAAAAAGTCACTGTCAGCAATATGCGTAATATAGATATATTAGATGTTTTAGATAGGCAGACAGTTGAGCCTGATGAAAAATTATTACAAAAAAACATCACCAATAAATATGTGCTAGTTACTGGTGCAGGTGGCTCTATCGGTAGTGAGTTATGTCGGCAGATTATCAAAAATAAACCAAAATGCCTAGTGCTCTATGAGTTGTCTGAATATGCTTTATATAGTATTCATCAAGAGCTTGTTGGCAAGCAAGCTAATAATCCTCAGTATCAAGATATTGATATAGTTGCTATTATTGGTAATGTCACTAATGAGGATAATCTCGTTAGAATATTTAAGACTTATCATATACAGACCGTATATCATGCGGCTGCATACAAGCATGTACCTCTTGTCGAACATAATCCTTTTGAGGGTGCTATTAACAATACTAAAGGTACTTATCACTGTGCTCGTGCTGCTATTCAAGCAAAAGTGGCTACATTTGTACTTATTTCGACTGATAAGGCAGTGCGCCCAACCAACGTGATGGGCGCAACTAAGCGTTTAGCAGAGCTGGTATGTCAAGGACTAAGCCAAACTAGTAGTCAAACTTGCATTAGTATGGTGCGGTTTGGAAATGTTCTCGGTTCATCTGGCTCTGTGGTTCCAGTATTTACTAAACAAATCGAGCAAGGGCGCCCTATAACAGTCACACATCCAGATGTTACACGCTATTTTATGACTATTCCAGAGGCAGCAAATCTAGTGATTCAGGCTGGAGCTATGGCATCTGGTGGTGAAGTATTTGTTCTGAATATGGGTGAACCAGTCAAAATTGTTGATTTGGCCCGTCGCATGATTCACTTAAGTGGCTGCGAGACTAAAGACGAGAATCATCCTGATGGTGATATAGAAATTGTCTTTACTGGCCTTCGGGCTGGTGAAAAACTCTATGAAGAGTTAATTATTGGTGAAGATAATGTTGAGGATACCACTCATCCACTAATAATGCAGGCGATGGAGCATGGTTTCCCATTAAGCGATATAGAGCAGACACTATCTGAGTTGACTGATAAAGCTCGCCAGCATGATGTTATATGGCTAAAACAGCAGTTTAAACATTTCGTTGCTGGTTATAAAGAAGGGTCTACGCCTACATAGCGATATGATTTTACTGCTCATACACATCATCAATCATTACTGGTAACATTATTCAAAGGGTTTTTATGATAGATATCGATAATATTAAAATAGCTGTGATAGGCCTAGGCTATGTAGGACTGCCGTTGGCAGTTGAATTTGGAAAGCAACATTCAGTGATCGGTTTTGATATTAATACTAACCGCATTAATGAATTAAAATTAGGTATAGATCATACTTTAGAAGTGGATAATGAAGAACTTTCTCAAGCACTGCACTTGAGCTATAGTTCAGATATTCAGGCGCTGAAAGACTGTAACTTTTTTATCGTAACAGTGCCGACACCTATCGATGAATATAAGCAACCAGACCTGACTCCTCTAGTAAAAGCTTCCGCTGCTATCGGTAGTCTGCTTAAAAAAGATGATATTGTAGTCTACGAGTCTACAGTATATCCAGGTGCGACTGAAGAAGTCTGTATTCCGGTACTGGAAAATTTTTCTGGATTAGTTTTTAATCAAGATTTTTATGCAGGATATAGTCCTGAGCGTATCAATCCAGGAGATAAGGAACATCGTGTTACTAATATTTTAAAGGTAACTGCAGGCTCTACTCCTGAAATCGCCGACTTTGTTGATAAGGTATACAACCTAATCATTACTGCAGGTACACACAAAGCACCTTCTATTAAGGTAGCAGAAGCGGCAAAAGTTATAGAAAATACACAAAGAGATGTCAATATCGCTCTAATCAACGAGTTGGCTGTTATCTTTAATAAAATGAATATAGATACCGAAGCTGTTTTAAAAGCGGCTGGAACGAAGTGGAACTTCTTACCATTTCGACCAGGTCTAGTAGGTGGGCACTGTATCGGTGTTGATCCGTATTACCTGACTCACAAAGCACAAGCTATTGGTTATAATCCAGAAATTATTCTTGCTGGCAGACGTCTTAATGATGGTATGGGTGCATACGTAACTACCCAACTTATTAAAACAATGATAAAAAAACGTATTCAAGTTGAAGGGGCGAGGGTATTAATACTGGGACTTAGCTTTAAAGAAAATTGTCCTGATGTGCGCAATACCAAAATTATCGATATTGCGCATGAGCTACAAGAGTATAATATTGAGGTCGATATTTATGATCCTTGGGTAAATAAAGCTGAAGCACAGCGTGAATATAATGTCACTCCTATTAGCGAGCCATTAACTAATCAATATGACAGTATTATCTTAGCAGTCGCGCATCAAGAATTTAGCAAAATGGGAGTAGATAATATTAGAGCTCTAGGTAAAGATAATCATGTCCTCTACGATCTAAAGTATCTCTTTGCAAGAAATGATACTGATATTCGCCTTTAATAGCCTTTTTAGAGAATAAGAAAAATGACTATAATGTCGCTCCAAACACAAAATACCTATGAGAGAATAAGGCTAACGCTGGAAAATGAACCAAAAACATGGCTAATTACTGGTGTAGCTGGTTTTATAGGTTCTAACTTACTCGAAACTTTATTATTACTTAATCAAAAAGTAGTTGGTTTAGATAATTTTGCTACTGGCTTTCAGCATAATTTAGATGAAGTGCGAAGTCTGGTGACTCCTAAACAATGGTCAGGTTTTAGCTTTATTAAAGGCGATATTCGCAATCTCGAAGACTGCAAGGCAGCTTGTCAAGAGGTGGATTATGTGCTGCATCAAGCTGCATTAGGATCGGTACCACGTTCTATTGCAGATCCTATTAACACTAATGAAACGAATATCAGTGGCTATTTAAATATGTTAGTTGCAGCCCGTGATGCTAAAGTTTCAAGTTTTACCTATGCAGCGAGTAGTTCAACTTACGGTGATCATCCGGCACTACCTAAAGTCGAAGATACCATAGGTAATCCGCTATCGCCATATGCAGTAACTAAGTACGTCAATGAGTTATATGCCAATGTATTTGCTCGCACTTACGGCTTTAATAGTATTGGTTTACGCTACTTTAATATTTTTGGTAAACGACAGACGCCTGATGGTGCTTATGCTGCAGTTATCCCTAAGTGGACTGCAGCAATGATTAATGGCGATGATGTATTTATCAATGGTGATGGTGAAACTAGCCGTGATTTTAATTTTATTGATAATGCAGTACAGGCTAACATTTTGGCTGCAACAGCAAAAGATGATGCTAAAAATCAGGTATACAACGTAGCAGTGGGTGGTCGCACGACGCTGAATCAGTTATATGAGGATATTCAGTTATCACTGCAGAAAAATGGTATTAAACATCATAAAGCACCAATATATCGTGATTTTAGAGTAGGAGATGTTCGTCATTCACAAGCAGACGTGACAAAGGCGAAAACCTTACTTGGCTATAATCCTGAATTTGTAATTAAAGAAGGTATTGCAATAGCAATGCCTTGGTATATAAATTTTTTAAAGTAAAATGACTGGTGCTTATGACTGAAAATATTACAATTAGGTAATTGAGTAACTGATAAATAGATATACAAAAAACATGGTTCTTTTCTTTGGTTAATATCTCTATCACTATATTCCTAATAACAAATGCTGATTGTAACCTGAATTGGTTCTTCAGCTACTATTGATTTAAGTGTAGAAATTTTGTCGGTAGAGTTAAAAAAATATAATCAAAGTTAATACGATAGTTTTTCTATTTAATACCTAACTCCCAACTTAGAATACATAATAATGATTTCAAAAATTAAATCCACTTTAGGTGGTTCTGGAAATCGCGCTCAATTACTCCGAGGAGGAATAGGTGCTTTAGTTTTAAAAATTTTAAATATTGGCTTATCGTTAGGTACGTCCATTGTTCTAACTAGAGCTTTAGGGGCGGAGTCATTTGGTATATATGTCTATGTATTTGCTCTTGTAGCACTATTTTCGGTTCCCGCTCAATTTGGAATGACAACACTTATTGTCCGTGAAACTGTCAGAGCTGAGACGGAAGGTAATTGGAGTTTATTAAGAGGTATTTGGCGATGGGCTAATATTACGGCTAGTATTATTAGCGTCGCTTTAATCATATGTTGTATTATATACTTCACTTTTTTTGCAGGTAGTAATCATAAAGTATCAGATGATAATGCTTTTATATATGCCATAGCAGCGATTCCATTTTTAGCGTTAAGTGGTTTAAGAAGTGCCTCTCTACAAGGGTTGCGAAAAATAGTTCAAAGTCAAATTCCAGAAGGGATTATTCGTCCATTAATATTAATTGCATTAATTTTATTTTATTGGTTCTTCATTTCTAATGATATGACCAGTGAAACTGCTGTCATGCTAAGTGTTTTATCAATCATAATATCTTTTATATTTGGAGCATGGCTGTTACATCGCGAAACTCCGATTGAAGTATTAAAAAAGCCAAAGCCACAATATAAAACAAAGCTATGGTTGAAGAGTGTTATTCCATTTACTTTACTTGAGGGTGTAGGCGTAATAAACACTCAGACTGATATAGTTATGCTAGGTATATTTGGGTCTGCAACAGATGTGGGTTTGTATCGGATTGCTTCGCAAGGTGCATCGATAACTACAGTTGGTCTTACAGTTGTAGCAATGGCTGCAATGCCCTACTTTGCTCGCTTTTATGCTCAGAGCGATATATTAAAGCTTAGCAAAGTCGCAGTGATGACTGCTAGAGCGAGTATGCTTTTAGCTATCCCTTTTTCGCTATTATTTATGTTTTATGGTGATAGTATTTTAACTATAGCGTTCGGTAATGAATTTGCTAATGGTTATTCGGTTTTAATGGTCCTTACTATTATACAGCTACTTAATGCAATGTTTGGGACATCGGGTCGGATTTTGAATATGACGGGTCATGAGCAGGATACACTTAAAGGAATGTTGGTTGCCACGTTTTGTAATATAGTATTAAATTTTATTTTTATTCCGTCTTATGGTGCTGTAGGCGCAGCTTGGGCAACTGGTATCTCTATCCTTATAAGAAATATAATGTTATGGGTTATGGTCTATCATCGACTTGGTATAGACACATCAGTATTTGGAGTCTTTCATAACGAAAATAAAATGAATAATCTTCAAAAAATTAATGCGTAATAATATCAATGAAGGAGAAATTAAGATGAATGTAGAAGATTACTATAAAGGTTTGGTTAACTACACTTATTCTGAATCGAAAAAATATTTCACACATGATTTAGATGATGATTATCAGCTATTTATTATTTGGCAAAATGGTCGCTCATGTGAAGATGAGATAATACAAGCTATTAAACTAAATTTTAATATTGTATCAAGTATAAGTATGCAATGGTCTAAAAAAAATGCTGTTCAAAATTTCAATCGATTTTATAAAGCTATTGATAATCCCCAGATTAGCGATAAAGCAGAGACAATGGGCGAAGGGGAGTTTTTATGTTTAGTTGTCAAAGATAATGCTCCTGAATATCATTATCGAAAAACCGTTTCTGGAGCTATAGAATTAGTTAATAGCAAAACAGTAAAGATAAAACGTGAAGTCAGAGAAATCTGTGGCGGATATTATGTTCATTCTACTGCATCTCCAGAAGAATTTTACGAGCAGGCAATTTTATTGTTTGGAGAGGAGTTGTTAAAAGAGATATTAGACTGTCGACATGACGTTTTAGTCTTCCATCAAGATTTGAAGGGTGCGGATGGTTGGAGCGGATTCCCAGAGTTATTTACTACTTTAAAATACGCTTCCAAATATCTTGTTTTAAGGAATTTTGAATTTTTGCCGTTTGATTTCTTTAATAATGATAAAGATGTTGATGTTTTGTGTGAAAATGTGATGGATTTTATATCTGCCTCTAATTCAAAGGTGTTATCTTTGACGAATGGGGGTGCCAAATTAATTGTTAAAATAGAAAATAAAGAAGTTCCATTTGATATAAGATTTATTGGAGATGATTATTATCACTCGAGCTGGGAAAGAGATATGCTTGAGCAACGTATTAAAACTATTAACAATGTATATAAGCCAAGGTTAGATGACTATTTTTTCTCTTTGCTTTACCACGCAGTATTACAGAAACCAGAAATAAAGCCTATTTATGTGCAGCGCTTTGCAAGTATATCAAACGAGTTACAGCTTGATTTTTTTGATGTCAGTAAATTGAACGACAAGCGTTATATTGCTTCTATTATTGAAGGTTTTTTTGTTTTTAAGAATTACTTATATACTAATCCTAAAGACCCAGAGGTCTATGTCAATTATTCAGCTCTGAAGTACCTACCAAAAGAACTTGGAGGTAAAAAATCTAAAAAATTAAAAAGTTTAATACGGTTGGCAGTTCCACGAGTATTTATTGATATTATTCCTAGTAATATAAAAATTAAAGCTCATAGATTAATTAGTTAGCAAACATTTTCTCTGTCTTGTAAGTATTTAAAATTTTTAATTGAGTAATAATATGAAGAAAGTTATTTTTAAAATTAAAAGAGAAATACTTTTGGCAACAAATAAGTTTGGTTTTGATCTTATTAGATTATCAGAGAACTATATTAATGAAGAATGGCATTCGCCAATAGAGCTGTTATACAAAACTAACAAGCCAATGGTGTTGGTAAAGGTGCCGATAGCAGATATTCGCTTTATGGCTGCTCACGGATTTAAGGCTGGTAAAGAGAGTAATGCACCCTTTATTACCACAATTAGAAAGTATGCTAATGATGGGATTAAAGACTACAGTGAGTCAACTTTATCTCACTTTTACTCCAGTTTTCAGCCTAAATCAGTTTCAGAATACTTATTTTTAGAAAAAACAGAAAATAATATACTTAATAGTTTGCCTGCATCTGGTATGGCTTATCCTTGGTCTAATCTGGAACCTCTAGATAGAATTAGACAAAGAACTCTAGAGATTGAAATTGATAATATAGAGCATAAATCGAAAATAAGAATAGATGGAGGAGACTCTTTTTATGGTCCAGTTAGCTTAGAAAAAGGAGAGCTAGAATATAATAGGTTAATCAATGTCTATAATTCTATTAAAGACAATGGCTTTAATGTGGATATAAAAGGTAAGAATAATATTGCAGCAATAGTTTTAGAAAGTAATGGTACCTATAGTTATTTTATAAATTATGGTCAACATAGAGTTGCGGCATTATCTAATTTAGATCATGAACATATTATTCTACAAATCCAGAAAGGTCTAATTGTACGACGTTCTGAAGTTACATTTTGGCCTGGAGTGATAAAAGGGTATTTTACTAAATCAGAAGCATTGAAAGTTTTTGACAGAATATTCACGGGTAGAGAGTAATATATGAATATGCAGCGGGACTTAAATAAAAACAAGACAATAACTAATTATTTATTTTAATCTATGATCCATTGAGTAGGTTTTCATAAATAATTGCTGTCTATTTTTGATAACGAAATGACTATAAATTAATTTACTGTTTTTTATCGGCTCAGAATCATATTAAGCTGGAAACAAGTAATAAAACGTAAGACAAACAGAAATAAAATATTGATTAAGAAAATTGATGATTTTTTGCTTAAAATATATTGAAAAGCATCCTAATCATTAAAAATAAAATTTCTTTATTATTTATATGCTTATTTTTAATTTATAAAAATTTGTAAACTTAGCCTTGAATATTTTCGTAATGTTTAAAATAATTGAACAAGACGTTCTAATTTCATTAATCATATTATACCTAGTATTTAAATTCTGGAACTTTTATATGAATATTATGCATATAATATCTGCACCCGCATCAGGTGGTGCTGAAGTTTATGTTAAAGACATGGCAAAAATTTTGGCTGCAGAAGGTCATAATGTACATATAGTATTTCTAAGTACAGCAGCTGACGCTGGTAGAGATGTGAAGTATGCAGAAAAATTTATAAGTGACTTGAAGTCGTCTGGTATCATGACCTACATAATCGGTAATGAGACTAGAAAAAAACCTTGGCTAGGTGTAGCAAGACTAAGAAAATATATTATAAAAAACAATATAGACATTTGCCATAGCCATCTTGCTTATGGCATAGTGTTTTCCGCTTTATCAAGAGTTCCTGTAGTCTATACACATCATACTATTAAACCTCGTTGGGATAAGTTAACTTATACTATTTTTAATAGTCTAGTAGATGAATATGTAGGTATATCAAAAAACTGTGCGGAAGCTTTAAGTTTATACACTGGTCGAAAAGTTAATACGATACTAAATGCAGTTTCTGAGGAAAAGTTTGTAGGATATGTTCGAACGAGAAAGTTAGAGGATACTGTTAAAATAGCTATGGTTGGACAGTTAACTATTCCGAAAGATTATATAACGATGTTGCAGGCCTTAACGTTATTAGATATAGATGTTCAGGAAAAAATAAAAGTATTAATTGCTGGTGAAGGTGATGCTAAGTATAAAGGTGAGTTATTAGATTATATTAAGGAAAATAATCTAAATCATATAGTTGATTTCGTTGGATTGAAAACAAATATTCCAAAATTTCTTTATGAAGCTGATATGTTTCTTCTCAGCTCCTCATCGGAAGGTCTGCCCATTGCACTTCTTGAAGCATCTATATCTGGATTACCTTGTATAGTTACTGATGTTGGTGGTTGCGCCGAAATAATTGAGAGTAGTAAAAATGGCGTTACTGTGCCTCACCATAATCCCCAAGAGATTGCAAATGAAATTGCTAAATTTGTTTTAGATAATACTCTGATAGAGAGGTTTTCAACTAATGCTATTAACAACGCCCACAAATATTCAATAAACAAAGCCGCACAGTTACATATCGAATTATATAATTCGATTCTTAAATAGACAGTTAGATACACTTCAAGAGTGTAGAAGATAATGTATTTCATAATACTATATTTGATTTTTAAGATGTTAGTATTTAGTATATAGTTTCGTATACTTCAAAAATAACCATAAGTTTTAAACTAAATATAGTTTTATATTAATGAGGTAGATATTACAATGCTATTAAAAGAAATATTTATACATTATAGTCCGAACTTTTTGACGAATTGTGCTATCACGGTTTTCAATTCGTATCAATATAAAATCCGGCATGCTGGAGATTATCAGAAATATAAAGATTATTATACTAAGTTTTCAATTGCTTCTAAACATGATGTAGAGGTTGAGCAAAAAGAACGTTTAGCCAATTTTTTAAATTTTAGTGTGAATAAATCTAATTGGTATAGTCATTATAGAAAATACGAGTCTCTAAATGATTTTGGTATACTTAATAAAGAAGATATTATTAATAACATGAAGGATATAGCTACATTAAGCGAAAAAAATGCGATCGTGAGTCTAACAGGTGGTACTACGGGTGCATCAATGAAAGTTTTGTATACTAAAGAAAATATGCAAGAGCGTCATGCATTTTTAGATAGTTTCAGAGCTCAGTATGGGTATACGCTTGGTAAGAAATGTGTATGGTTCAGTGGTAAAAATATAGTTAGTGAAAAAAATATTAAGAAGGGGATTTGTTATAGAGATGACTATGTTAATAAGATTCGTTTTTTTTCTACATTTCATATAACTGACAGTAATTTTCATATTTACTGGCTCGCTTTTCGTAATTTTGCTCCAGCATATATTGTTGGTTTCCCATCTAGTGTATATGAGTTATGCTCTATGGCTGCAGTTCGTGGATTAAAGCTGGAGAATACAGTTGAAGCTTTTTTCCCTACTGCTGAAACATTACTACCCATTCATCGTGAAGTTATTAGTTCTGTTTTAGGCTGTAAAATTGCTGACCAGTATGCTTCGTCAGAAGGTGCGCCCTTTATTCTTGAATGTGAGCAAGGAGGAATGCATATTCATCCATTAACAGGTATATTTGAAGTGGTTGATGAAGATATGAAACCAGCACAAGAAGGCGAAATTCTTGTGACTTCATTTACTACAAAAGGTACTCCTCTCATACGTTATAGGATTGGTGATCGTATAAAGCTTGCGCCAGAAGACAAACAGTGTGTTTGTGGGTCTCATTTTCCATTAGTTGAAAGAATTGAAGGTAGAGCGACCGATTATATTCTTTCCCCAACACATGGAAAAGTTAACTTAGGTAACATCAGTAACAGCACTAAGAATGTTGCAGGAGTTATCCAGTTCCAAGCAATTCAACACAAGTCTGATTGCGTAGAAGTGCTAGTTGTTGCAAGTAACGACTTCACCGATAAAGAACAGAAAAATTTTAAATTAGCACTAGCAGAACGTTTTGGCCCAGAGTTAAAGATTAATTTAAAAATTGTAGATGAAATACCGAAAGAGAAAAGCGGCAAGTTTAGACTTGTCAAAAATATGATAGGTAAATAATAATGTATGATTCTTATCAAAACATGCTAACTTTTATTATATTAATATTTACTTATTTTTTAGTTTTTAGTTTTTGCTGTAGACAAAAAAGAGATATAAAAGTAATAACTTTGCTTTTTTTATGGCATAGTTTTTTTTCCTTTGTGTATTATAGTTTTACTCTAAGTAATCCGGCAGATGCTATAGGTTATTATAGACGGTCATTTTACTCAGATTTTGTTTTTTATCCTGGTACACCTTTTATTGTTAATATATCTTCTATGTTTACAAAAACAATAGAGGCATCCTATTTAAATGTAACATTAATTTTTAATATATTTGGACTTTTAGGATTGGCAATTTTTTACTTAACTATTAAAGGTTATTTAAAGGAAATGAGTAGATATTGGGTAATGATTTTCTTTATTCCGTCTATGAGTTTTTGGAGTGCGGGTTTGGGAAAAGATGCCATTTCATTTTTCTCTACATGTTTATTCTTGTATGCTATAGCTATTAAAAAAAGAAACTTTTTATTAATTTCTATTTCCTTTTTCTTTATGTTTATGGTACGACCTCATATCGCATTTATGATGCTGATATCTTATATAGTATATTTTATTATTAAAGCAAAAATAAATTTAGTGTTTAAGCTCCTAACTTTACCTGTTATTGCTATAGGATTAGTTGTATCACTAAGCTTTGTACAGCAATATGTTGGTTTGGAAGATGCTTCTTTAGGTGATGTTGGTGATTATGTTGACGGGCGTCAAAATGTAAATCAGGGCGGGGGTTCTTCTGTAGATATAGCATCAATGAGCTATCCTATGCAGATGTTTACTTATGTATTCCGTCCCCTACCTTTTGAAGCTCACAGTGCAGTAGCCTTATTTTCTAGTATAGAAAATACAATAATTCTGTTCTTATTTATTTATATCGTTTATAAATCCAAATTTAATTTTAGATCTTTTATATACAACGAGAATTTATGGCTATTTACATATGTATTTCTAACCTGTACGATACTTGCGCTAACTACGGCAAACTTAGGTATCGCAACACGTCAGAAGTGGATGTTTATGCCTGTTTTAATCTATCTATTAATTTATGCATTCTACAAATATAAGATAAATAATACTAGGATATATAAATGAAATTTCTACTTATTGCTAGTTATCCAACCTCTATCTTAAAGTTTCGTGGTGCATTAATTGAAGCATTGCAACAGGCTGGCTTTCAAATTCATATCGCTGCTCCTGATTTAAAAAAAAATCCTGTAGAGCTTAAAGCTTTAGAGGATTTAGGTTGTTTTTTGCATGATATTCCTATGCAGCGTACAGGAACTAATCCTATAAAAGATGGCAAAACTTTAATTACGTTATACCGTTTAATGGAAAGGATTAAGCCACACTATGTGATGGGCTATACTATTAAGCCAGTAATTTATGGTTCATTAGCAGCTAAGCTTGCTCGTGTACCCCACCGGTTTGCCTTGATTACAGGGCTGGGATACGCTTTTCAAGGGGTTGATGCAGAAGATTATAAAAAGTCTAATCTACAGATATTAATGCATCAGCTTTATTCAATAGCTTTATCATCAGTCGAAAAAGTGTTTTTTCAGAATCCAGATGATGAAGCGCTGTTTAGAAATATAGGTATTCTAAAGTCTGTTATTCCAAGCAAAGTAGTTAATGGTTCTGGTGTAGATGTATCCGAATATATAGTAGTACCATTTCCTGAAATAGACAATATACTAAGTACTCGATTTTTATTAATAGCACGCTTACTAGGTGACAAAGGCATTCGCGAGTATGCTCAGTCGGCTAAAATTATTAAAGCAAAATATCCGCAAGTTCAATTTGACTTAGTTGGTTGGATTGATGACAATCCTAACACCATACAGCAACATGAGCTGGACGATTGGATTAACGAAGGGCTATTTAGCTTTTGGGGTAAACTTAGTGATGTAAAGCCTGCTATTGCAGCTTGCTCTGTATATGTTTTGCCATCATATCGCGAAGGTACACCGCGTACAGTATTAGAAGCGATGGCAATGGGTCGGCCTATCATCACTACTGACGCGCCGGGATGCCGTGAAACTGTTATTGATGGCTATAATGGTTATCTTGTGCCTGTTAAGGCCATAGATGAGCTTGCCTTAGCAATGGAAAAGTTCATACTTAATCCGGAGCTAACTATTAGTATGGGCAAAGCATCTCGTGCATTAGTAGAAAAAAAATTCGATGTGAATACAGTTAATCAGACCATGTTAAAATCAATGGGAATTTCATGATAAAACGACTCTTTGATATTACCGCTGCAACGACGGCTCTTGTGGTTTTATCGCCGGTATATATATTTACGGCTTATAAAGTCAAAAAAAATCTTGGCTCTCCGGTATTGTTTCGGCAGACGCGTCCTGGTCAGAAAGGCTTACCATTTGAGATGATTAAGTTTCGCTCTATGAAAGATGCTATCGATATGGATGGTAATCCTTTGCCTGATAGTGAGCGTCTTACAGCATTTGGTCAGACCTTACGTAACACTAGCCTTGATGAGCTGCCTGAACTATGGAATGTGATAAAAGGCGATATGAGCCTTGTAGGGCCGCGTCCCTTGTTGATGGAATATCTGCCATTATACAATGATGAGCAAAATCGTCGCCATCTGCTTCGTCCTGGTATTACGGGTTATGCTCAAATAAATGGACGTAACTCTATCAGTTGGGAAGAAAAATTTAAGCTTGATACTTGGTATGTGGATAATCAGTCAATTTGGTTAGATATCAAGATATTGTTCAAAACAGTGCAGAAAGTTCTTATTAAAGATGGTATCAGCGCTGATGGCGAAGCGACTATGAGTAAATTTAGAGGGTCACAGAGTATCGAAAATAGTAGTAAATTAGAGAATATTTATGAATGAAGTGTTTGCAATTTATGGTGCTTCAGGCTGTGGTCGTAGTTTAATGCCAGTAGCACGAGAGCAGTTAGCAATTCTAAATAATAAGAGCCGAGTTGTATTTATTGATGATGCATTACAGGATAACACGCTTGTAAACGGCTGTGTGGCTATGAATTATGAGGCTTTTAAAGCGCTAAACTATGCTTATAAATCAGTTTTAATAGCCATTGCTAATAGTACCATTCGCGAACAGATTGCTAATAAGTTAGAGAAAGATAGTATTTCGTTATGGCAAGTTCAAGCTACTTCTACGTTTATTATGGATGAGGTCACCATCTCTAAAGGCGCAGCACTGAGTCCGTTTGTCACTATTGGTGCAAATGTGACTATTGGTAGATGTTTTCAGGCTAACTTGTATAGCTACGTGGAGCATGATTGTGTCATTGGTGATTATGTTACCTTTGCACCAAGAGTCAGTTGCAATGGCAATATTCATATTCATGACCATGCGTATATTGGTGCAGGGGCGGTTATTAAGCAAGGTACACCTGATAAACCCTTAATTATTGGCAAGGGTGCAATTGTTGGAATGGGTGCGATTGTCACTAGAGATGTGCCCGCTGGAGCAGTAGTGGTAGGTAATCCGGCACGTTTACTAATTAAATCATGAGTGACGCTACTCGTTTCATTTCTAATAAATCCAAGTTTTTCAATGCTGTATTTTTTTCTCTTTTAAATTAATAAGCATTAGCAATAACTATTGAGGCATCTATGTTAAATACCAAGTTTTCTCCATGGCCAAGTTTTACACAAGAAGAGGCGGATGCCGTCAGCCAAGTATTATTATCTAATAAAGTAAATTATTGGACTGGGCAAGAATGCCGACAATTTGAGAAAGAGTTTGCTGAGTGGGCGGATAGTAAATATGCTATAGCGCTAGGTAATGGTACGTTAGCACTCGATGTGGCGCTACAAGCACTTGATATTGGCGTTGGTGACGAGGTTATTGTGACACCACGTACCTTTATTGCTAGTATTTCTTGTGTGGTCAATGCTGGTGCTACGCCTATCTTTGCAGATATTGATGAAGCGACTGGTAATATTACTGTTGACACGATTAAAGCAGTATTAACTGACAAGACGAAAGCGATTATCTGTGTGCATTTAGCCGGTTGGCCGTGTGATATGGATGCGATGATGACGCTGGCAGATGAGCATGATTTATACGTGATTGAAGACTGTGCCCAAGCACATGGTGCTAAGTATAAAGGACGTAGTGTTGGCAGTATCGGACATGTCGGTGCTTGGAGCTTTTGCCAAGATAAGATAATGACTACTGGTGGTGAGGGCGGTATGGTCACCACCAATGATGAACAATTATGGCGTAAAATGTGGGCATTTAAAGATCACGGCAAAAGCTACGCTGCGGTTTATGAAAAACAACATCCACCGGGTTATCGCTGGTTACATGAGAGTTTTGGAACTAATTGGCGAATGCTGGAGATGCAAGGTGTTATCGGTCGGATACAGCTAAAGCGAATGAGTGATTGGAACGCACAGCGAACTGCTAACGCATATGCAATCTTAGATGCTTGTACGCAATGGGCGAATAAAGGCTATTTATCTGTACCACAACTAGAAAAATCGGCACAATTTTCCGATTGTCAGCATGCTTATTACAAACTATATGTCTATGTGAAGCCGGAAAATCTGCCTGCGGATTGGTCACGTGATCGTATTATTGATGAAATTAACCAACTAGATGTCCCTTGTTTTTCTGGTTCTGCTTCTGAAGTATATCTAGAAAAAGCTTTTGATAATACTGGTCTGCGCCCAGAACCTAGATTACCGATAGCAAAGCAGCTTGGAGAGACCAGTTTGATGTTCTTGGTCCATCCAACGCTTACTGAAACAGAAATCAAGGAAACGATCAAAGCGATAGATATAGTATTTACTAAGATAGATAGTTGCATTAAAGGTTAGATTATATTCAGTCCTCATTACTATTTGGTACTAAAACACAATAGATCTGTTAATAGTCCAATACGATGTCATCACCCTACATATTTATAGAAGTCGCCAATTATGTATAAAAAATTGAGTGTTTTATTAGGTTTTGGTATTTTGTCACTGGCTGCGTCAGCCCAGAATCTATATATGAATGATATGAAACTTAAGTCAGACCTCGATTGGCTGAATACACAAGGTGTCACTCAGATTAGCACCAGCACGTGGCCACTGACTGCTAATGAAATTAGTCGAGCGCTAGCGTCTGCTAAGGCATCTAGTGCAGCCCAACAGAAAGTATTACAGTCTGTGCAAAATTTACTTAATCAAAGTTCTGACTCTCTTGTCAAAGCTACTACCGCAGTTTATGTTCAGACCGATCGAAAACAACTCCCGCAAACCTTTGCTGATAATCAGCTGGCTGGACAGCAAGCTAGTATCGCATTTGGACTGAGCGAAGCAGATTGGGAGTTTAATTTACAAGCTAATTTAAAAAATGATGACCTCATTGAAGATGGTAGCAATGTTACTTTTGAAGGCTCATACATTGCAGCCACTACTGCTAATCAGTGGTTAGTAGCTGGACAGATACCAGCATGGTGGGGACCTGGGCATGACGGCAGTCTCATTCGAGGCGATGCCAGCCGTCCTGTGCTAGGTGTCACTATGCAACGTGATGAGCAAACAGCGCCTACATCGAAGTACCTCTCATGGGTAGGACCATGGCAATATCAATTGTTTGGTGGTCAGCTAGATGATTATACTGCGGTGCCAAAAGCTAAGCTATTTGGGGCGCGTTTTACCGCAAGTCCATTGCCATGGTTAGAGTTAGGCGCGTCGCGTACTTTTATGTGGGGCGGTGAGGGCAGACCACAGAGCTTTAGTTCGTTCTTTGATGCATTAACTGGTATCAGAGATAATGGCGATACTGGTAAAGAAGATCCTGCTAATCAGCTTGGTGGCTTTGATGCACGCATGAACCTTACCTCTTTAATCAATGTACCCGCTGGAGTCTATGCGCAATATGTGGGTGAAGACGAAGCCGGCGGTTTGCCATCTAAAAATATGTATTTGCTTGGTGCGGATTATGCTTCTAACATCTACGATAAGCCTTATCAGCTATATGCTGAATATGTAGATACACGTACTAGTGGTAAGGTAAGAGGGGTGTCTTATAATCATTCTACTTATAAAGATGGTTACTATCAACAAGGCTATCCTCTGGGTTATTCTTTGGGTGGTGATGCCGAAAGTGTAGCAGTTGGTAGCAAGTTATGGCTGAATAACAACAACTTTGTTAGCACTAAATTGCAGTATGCCAAAGTTAATCAATCAGACCGAAAAACGAACCAAGCTTTTCCTAATACCGATACTCTAAAAGCTATTGATGTCGCGTGGGAACATCAGCTGAAACCACAAGCGCTTATTACTACTAGACTTTGGGCAGTAGATTCTAAAATTGAGTCAACGGATATAGGCGCGGGGATAGGTATTAATCTTAAAACTTACTAGGGCGTGTTAAACATTGAGCATAAATTGATAGCAAAAAATAGCAAATGAATAATCTTTAAGTTCTCACACCAAAAGACATCATTTGCTATGTCTCACACTATACTCAAAGATGAACACTGGACAAGACTAGAGTGTGTCATCAATTAGCAGAGATATTTCAAAATACGCTATACTTAGATCTTATTTAGGAATTTGAGCTCAACGACTATGACAAGACGACATGCCCTACGTGATGACGAATGGGAGAGAATTAAAGATATCCTGCCAGGTCAAACACGTGACGTTGGTGTTACTGCAAAGGATAACCGCTTGTTCGTAGAAGCTGTCCTGTACCGCTATAAGACAGGCATACCTTGGCGTAACCTACCAGAACACTATTCATACTCGAACAGATGCCTTAGGCAACCCTACTGGCTTTTATCTAACAGGTGGCGCAGCTTATGACCTGTGTGGCTCAGATGAATTGCTCAATGTCAGTATTTTAGTCAAACTTGGCTTGCTGATAAGGCTTACGATGCTGATACCCGCGTCATTGAATCGATTAAAGCAGTGCAAGGCAACGCAGTTATACCGTCCAAGTGTCATCGACTACAGCCAAGAGACTCCGATAAAGAACTTTATAAAGCACAGCATCTAATAGAGAACTTCTTTGCCAAGATTAAGCAGTATCGTGCGATTGCCACTCGTTATGATAAGTTAGTCAGTCATTTCCTTAGTGCGATTCATCTGGTTTCTTCTGTTGTTTGGCCTAATTGATGACGCGCCCTAATACTTATATTACTAGGACTTAATATTTATGACAAAGAGAATCTAAGACGAATGGTTGAAGGTGTCCTTTACCGTATGCGGGTCGGCTGTCCTTGGCGTGATCTGCCGTCTTACTTGGGCAAGCCTAATACCGTCTACAAGGCTTCCCAGCGCTGGTTTCGTAGCAATAAGCTGATTGCCTTGTTCACTTTATTAATCAAAGACTCAGACCTTGAGTGGATATTTGTTGATGGTACCCATATTAAAGTCCATCAACATAGCAGTGGCGGTAATGAGCGCTTGCAAGGTATCAGTAAAAGTGTGGCAGGTCTGTCTGCTACTAAGATTTATCTCGCCGCCCATGCTCACGGTAATCCACTCGCTTTTATCTTATCGGATGGCACGGCACCACTCATGATGCGCGTGTGGCACCAGACTTAATAGATCAGATAGATTTAAGTACAACAGAGCTTGTATGTGCTGACAAAGGTTATGATGCTGAGACGTTTAGAGAAAATATTAAGCAAGCAGGGACGCGTGACAATATCCCTAGGAAACGAAACACCAAGTCCTCTAACCACTATATGGACTGGCATTTGTATAAGGTACGCCACTTAGTAGAGAATGCTTTTGCTAAGCTCAAAAACTATAAGGCGGTTGCAACACGATTTGATAAGCTTAAACAAAGTTATGAAAATACAGTGGCTTTAGCTTGCGCTTATCTTTGGTTGAAACTTTAAATGTTCAACAGAACCTAATTGGTCTAAATATTATTTCCGGATTTATACTAGATAAAGGCTGTGCGATGCTATGGTTAATAACAGGTTTATTCAAATATAAATAATTATTTTTATGTGAAATTTTGGCAAAAATTGCTATGAAATTACCAAAATTTTTACTAGACCTCTTGCAAAAGTGCCAGTTCATTGACTTCCACTGATGGAGTTACAAGGGTTAGTGATGACTTATGTAAGAGGTCTACACTGTACGATTTTAATCATTAATTTATTTAATTCATTGTTGATATGTATGTCTTAAAAATAAGATTAAGTATCAGTTTTCTTTATATTTTTATGAATTCTGAAACTCCATTAGTTTAGATTATAGTTCCAATTTATAATGCTGAGATTTATTTATATGACTGTTTGTCTAGTATAGCTTCTCAGATTTATAAAAATATTGAAGCCATTTTGATTAATGATGGATCTGACGATAATAGTTATAATATTGCTAAATTATTTTGTGAAAAAGATAATAGGTTTCAATTGATTACTCATGCTAATGCTAGAGTAGCAGCGGCACGGGATAAAGGTTTAAAATTAGCTCATGGTGAATATGTAATACATATTGACGCTGATGATTTAATAGCGGAAAAGGCTATGGAATATTTGTATCAGTCGATGGTCGATAATAATTCAGATATTGCTGTCGGTGCATATACGAAACAGAGTGATAAAGGAGATGAGTTTATAAAGCACTACGCAGATGATAAGTATACTTTTACTCGTAACATCCTTACTGGTCAATATCATTCTAGTTTATGCAATAAGCTTACTAAAATGGATCATTGTAAAAACATTATCTTTGATGAAGGTATAAATTATATGGAACATAAGCTGTTTTTAGCAAAAATACTAAGAAAAGACAATATAAGAATTTTCATTAATTAATTAAAATGTATACTTTTAATTAATTAATGAAAATTCTTATACAAATAAAATAAGTGATAAGTCTGTTTTATCATCAATAAAAGTAACTGACGAAGTTTGTGTTATTTTTCAAGATATATATAATGATAAATTTATAGACCACATTAAAAATAATAATAAAATAACGGTATTATTAAATTCTAAAATTTCTCAAAGAAGTAGATATCCTGAGTTGATAAGATATCTTTTAAATGGTAAGTATATTCCTTTAAAGCATAAGCTAGTTATTGCCTTTGATTTATTACATATGAGCTACGCTATTAAGCTATATAAATTTTTGAGTTTAAAATTCACTAAAAAAACTAATTAATATTTTAATAATAAGGAAAATGGTTTGAGACTTTTAATTCTAGGCGGTAATTTTAATAACACAGGCGGCACAGAGCGGGTAGGGTCTATGCTTGCTAATAGTCTATCTGAAGCAGGATATGAGATAATGCTAGCTAGTATCTCATATGGTGACAAGCCTTTTTTTCCTATAAATGAAAATATTAAAATAATTTCATTATTTAATTCTCCAGGTCGTACCTTATATCGGACCCCTAATATTATTTATAAGATAAGAAGTCTATTAAAAGAAGAGCGTATTGACACGCTAATCGTAGTAGAAACAATGTCTGTTTTATTTACTTTACCTGCCACTCTAGGCTTACCAGTAAAGCATATATGCTGGGAGCATTTTAACTTCAATAATGATTTAGGAAATTCTGGTAGACGTATAGCTCGACAATTGGCAGCACGTTACTGCGATTCAGTCGTCACTTTGACTGAAAGAGATAAAGAGTGTTGGTTACAAGGGACAAATCATAAATCACAAATAATAGCGATAAACAATCCTTCTCCTTTTCCAGTTCAAGAATATGTAAAACAAGAAAACACAAAAATAGTTCTAGCTGTTGGTCGACTAACACCTATTAAAGGGTTCGATTTACTACTTCAGTCTTGGCTAGAAGTAAATAAGGCTATGCCAGATTGGACGTTAAAAATAGTTGGGGAAGGTGAGGATAGATCTAAGTTAACAAATTTTCTAATAGAAAATAATTTAACCGATAGTGTGGAATTGGTTGGCAATACCGATAACGTAGAAGAATATTATAAACAAGCTGAAATATTTTGTTTAAGCTCTCGTTTTGAGGGTTTTGGTATGGTATTAGTTGAGGCTTTAGCCTTTGGTTTACCTATTGTTAGCTTTGATTGTGAAGCAGGTCCAGCAGAAATTTTGGAAAATACTGGCTCTATTTTAGTCGCTCAGAATGATATTAAGCATCTTGCTTCCTCGTTAATTAAATTGATGAAAGATGATGAACAGCGCAAGAGTATTAGTTTGAGAAGTAAAGAGAAAGCCAAAATATATCAGCCTGAGAACATAATAAGTCAGTGGATAGATTTACTTGAAAGTTTTTGATAATGTAAGATGCTACCTCTATCTGATATTGGGATAAGCCGTGATAAATATGATTCTGACTCAATCTTATTAGCAATTCAAACTGATTTTATAGACTCATTAAAATTAACATATGTGTGCTTCGTAATATCTAATGTAATAGAAACTCTTCATTTATACTTTAATTGTATTATTGTTTTTATGTCATGACTTATTATAGTGTTTCTGACCTGAATTTTGTTTCGGCATATATATTTTTAGGATAGAGTTTTTCTATTTAAAGATTAGTGAGACTAGTAATTAAAGAAGAACATATACTGTCATATTTAGAAAGCTAGTTGTAGAAAGAATTCTGTTCAATATTGTTGTCGAAATTAGGGATAAGTATACATAGTCCTACTTAATTCAAAATGTTGACGACTTAGGTGTCGTTAAAAGTAAAGCGTTATTTTTTTAGTATAATCTATGGCTAGTAGCTGCGACTACTATCTGTATTTAAAGATCTTTGGTTTTAGGGAGAGATTATGCTGGCTAATAAAATCAGTCTAGTACTCCTGTTGTGCTGTCGCAGCACGTCGACTCAAATTAACTGGGATTTTATTACTATCAGACTTTGAGCAATAGACATATATAAAATCGACCGACTTATGAGTGGTAATATGTCTAGATGTTGATACTTATCGAATTTAGTTTTTTAGTACTTATGAAAAAGGATTTGCTGAATTTTTAGCAAATCCTTTTTTTGTCTAAATTTAGGTACAAGAATTTGTTACATAGTAGTGGGATTGTAGTGTAAAGCATTCATAATAATTTTAAAGATAATTGGATAGCTTATGGCACAAAAGGTTCATTTTATAAAATGACTTTGATGTCGAGTTACAAGTTTTTAAACCTAATGAACATAGCTATGATATTTTGTAATAACTTAAATTAATATAAAGAATACAAAAATAAATTTTCTTTTTTAGGAATGAATTGATGGATAAAATTTGAGCACAAAATATAAAAGAGAAATGATATAACTGAGGAACTATAAAATATAGAAAAACATTAGTCTGGTAATATAATGCTATTAGCAGTTATAGGAATAAATAACATAAATTATATTAATATATTTTTTTCCGAAAAATCTTTTATTTAAAACGTTTATCGGTAGCAGAAAACTGAAAATCCTATACCTGAGCCCATTTTTCTCGATAGGGTTTAAATCAGGACTATAAGGTGGTAAGAATAATAGCCGATGTCCGTGTCGATTGAGCAGCCTATTCACACGTTTATGAAAGCTTGCGTTATCCATCATAATCACGCACTTACGTTTAAGGCTTTGAATTAAGGTATATTTACACCAGTGATAGAAGATATCTCCATTAATGTTTGTCTTGATACAATCCAGTGCAAACAGCGTCTTTTCATATAAAGCACCAATAACGTTAGTTCGTTTTTTACCTTGCTAGTTATAGTTGTCGATACAGGGTTTACCTATCGGTGCATAGCCATAAGGACGAACGGTTTCAGCCTCAAAGCCGTTTTCATCCATTTATACAACAGCAAAGCCTTGAGCGATCAAGGTGTTGAGTTTACTTAGATAGTCAGCTCTCTTTAGAGGGCAAGCTTTTGGATGTTCTAAGGTCTTTTTTTGCTAATACCTAAGCGCTTTAAGGCGTGATAAATGCCTGCTTTGCTACAGTTTAATCGACGAGATCGCTCATACTGGTAATCGTCAGGATGCCTTTTGACATCATTAAGCAGGATGTCATCGCTTATCTTATAAGGCTTAGTTTCCCTTGTTGTTTTGCTATTGACACGTCGCTTCCAGTTTTGTATGGTTGGTTGGACTAAGACCATAGAAATCAACCGCTTGAGCAAAGGTCATACCTTCGTCTAAGCTTTTGAGGACCTGTTTGCGAAAATCTAGTGAATAAGTCATTAGTATTTATAATAATAGGTTAGTTGGTTTGTTTTATAACTTTTTTAAAAGAGATTGACTATATACTACTAGAACTTAATATCTATGACAAAAGAAATCTTAGAAATACGGTTGAAGGCGTGCTGTATCGGATGCGCGATGGTTGCCCTTGGCACGACTTACCAGAGTATGTTGGTAAGTCCAATATCGTCTATAAAGCTTACCAGCGCTGGTTTTGCAGTAATAAGCTGGTAACGCTGTTTGCCTTGTTAATCAAAGATGCCGACTGTGAATGGGTATTTATTAATGGCGCTCATATTAAAGCGCATCATCACAGTAGTGGTGGCAATGAAGTTGCCCAAGCAATAGCAATTAGTAAGAGTGTTGCAGGTCATGCTATTAAAATCCATCTAACGGTTGATGATCATGGTAATCCTATTACTTTTATCTCGTCAGATGGCACTACTCATGATGTAAAGGTGACACCCAATTTAATAAATAAAATAGATTTAAGCAATACAGACATTCTATGTGCTGATAAAGGCTATGATTTTGAGGCGTTACGAGCGCATGTCAAACAAGCAGGTTGCCTCAATAACATCCCTCGTAAACAAAATACGAAGTCCACGAATAACCATATGGACTGGCAGTTATACAAGGTAAGTCACTTAGTAGAAAATGCTTTCGCTAAGTTAAAAAACTATAGGGCTGTTGCAACCAGATTTGATAAGCTTAGGCAGAGTTATGAAAATACGGTGGCTTTAGCGTGTGCTTATTTCTGGCTGCAGTTATGAATGTTCAACACGCCCTAATTTTAAAAGGGTTTAAACTTGAGTTCGCATAGATAAGTTTGGTCATTATCTTTAGACTGAGTAATTAAAAATTCCTGAGTCTATATCTACGTGATTAACAGCAGAAGTCACTGTTTATTATTCAAGAAATACTGTGTGTTACAGAATAATAAACTTAATATGTAATCTTAATTGCTGTTAGATCTGGCATCGATGGCAATTGATCTAGGTGCGTAAGTCCAAACGCATCCAAAAACTGCGCCGTGGTATGTAAAAGTGCTGGACGCCCTAACGTTTCTTTATAGCCTTTTTCTACAATCCAACCTTTATCAAATAATTGTCGCAAAATATTGCTTGATAGGGTTACCCCACGGATATATTCAATATCACTACGGGTCACTGGCTGTTTATAAGCAATCACACTTAGTGTTTCTAATAGTGCTTGGTTTAATCGCTCTTGACGCTGCGGAAAAATGCGCTGAATAAAAGGACTGTAATGATCTGCGATTTGTAGTCGATAGCCACTTGCCGTTTCACACAGGCTCAGCACACCATCTGCTAGACGTTGCTTAAGTGCCGCCAAAGCACGTGCCAACTCTTGATTGGATAAGGACAGTTGCTTTCTTAGCATGCTTGCTGTTAGTGGTGATTCAGATGCATGCAGTAGTACTTCGATGTGTTTACTTATCTCTTCAATAGATAGTCGGGATTGTTCAGTATTACCTAAGTTTGCCATTACAGTTTGCTCTTATATAATTACGATGCTTTTATCCTAAATAGACTACAGCTCTAACACGGATTAGGCTAACCATTCTAAGGTCAACTGTTCAAGCGCATCATGCGGTGTATCAGTATTGACCACAGCTATTAATTGCCGCTTAAGCAACTCAAGCACTGCAACAAAACTAACCACCACGCCAACTTTCCCTTGTGATTTATCAAGGAGCTGATAAAACGAACGTGCCCCTCTATCACTTAGCTGACGACTGATACTGGCAAGACGCTCTGACAAAGGCACAATATCTATCTTAATCGTATGCATATGATAATCTGTCTGCAACTGCATATTTACTAAGCTATTAATCAACAATTCTATTGAATAACTAGGAAGCTCTGCAGCCATCACATCCATACTGGGCAAACTTACCATCGCTAAAAATACATCGCGCTCGAGCCGCATCAAATTATCCAAGCGCAGGCTTGCTTCTTTAATTTGGGCGTAGGCTTCTAGGCGTTCAATCAGCTCTGCCTTTGGATCACGTTCATCAGCTGGCGTTTGCGGCTTTGGTAATAGCAGTTCAGTCTTAATCGAAATTAAGGTTGAAGCCATCAGCAGATAGTCACCTGCCAATTCAAAATGTTCTGCGTCTAACTCACCAATATAAGACAAATATTGCTCAGTGATGGGCAGTATTTGCATTTGGGTCAGATCGACATTATTTTTTTTAACCAAATAGAGTAAGAAATCTAAGGGTCCGGCAAACTGCTCAAGCCAGATAGCAAACGCTTGCGGCGGTACATATAAATCTTCAGGTAGCCGCTGCACTGGCGTTTGATAAATTCGTAGAGGCATCTCATTAGCATGCGCATCAGCAACTATAGATCCGATAATTGCCTCATTTCTCATGGTTAGTATCTGTTTTATTTGCCATGCTTAATCGGTTACTTAAGTTTAGCAAGTGGGCGGATGCCAATCGCACGACGTGCTTTATCTAATTGTTTACGACTATGACGACGCGCTTTTTCTGCACCCATTTGTAAAATTTCCTCTAGCTCTTTTGGATTCGCCATCAGCTCTTCATAGCGTGCACGGAATGGGGCAATTTCATTATTGATTTTTTCAAATAGGGCTTGCTTGGCATCACCCCAACCGATACCTGCGGCAAACTGTGCACGCATATCCGCAATTTCTTCAGGTGTTGCAAAAGCTTTATAAATTTCAAAAATCGCTGAATCATCGGGATCTTTCGGCTCAGCAGGCAGTTGCGAATTGGTGACGATTTTCATAATTGCTTTATGCATTTGCTTTTCAGCACTGAGTTGCGGATTCACCTCACCAAACAATGGAATAGTATTACCATAGCTCTTACTCATTTTTCGCCCATCAAGACCCGTCAACAATGGCGTATCATCATCGACCACTGCATTTGGCATCATAAATAGTGGTTTATATTTATGATTAAAAGTACCTGCAATATCACGTGCCATTTCAATATGTTGAATTTGGTCACGACCAACCGGGACATGCGTGGCGTTAAACATTAGGATATCCGCTGCCATTAACACGGGATAGCCAAATAGCCCCATGGTGACACCTTGATCGGCATCAACGTCATTTTCTACATTGATATCAACTGACGCTTTATAAGCATGAGCCCGATTCATCAGACCTTTAGCGCATGAACAGTTCAAAATCCAAGCCAGCTCTGGGATTTCTGGTACATCCGACTGACGGTAAAAGGTTACGCGCTCAGGATCAAGACCGCACGCAATCCAAGTGGCTGCAATCGCTTTAGTGGATTCATGAATGAGTGCAGGATCATGACATTTGATAATGCCATGATAATCCGCTAAAAAAAAGAACGCTTCATGGTTACTGTTTTGAATGGACTCAATAGCGGGGCGAATGGCACCGACATAGTTGCCTAAGTGTGGAATGCCTGAAGTGGTAATGCCAGTAAGAATGCGCTTTACTGCCGTTTTAGAAGAATTTTCCAAAGAGGTTTCAATGTTATTATTGCTCATTAAAGTTCCGTTATTATCTTTATTGAATTATCGTAAGAGTATAAAAGCCAATATTTTCTCAGTTGCTATTGAGCTTTTTAGCCAATATAAATTTCTTATCACGCTAAAAAAGCTATAAAAAACCATTATGACTGTTAGCAGTCTAGTGGTTTTTATTATTTTCATAATCAAATAGAAAAACTATTAATCACACTGGTTTATTTGAAAAGAGTATAGCAAATTTTGGGAACAGCTTATATCAATTATAGATATCAGTACGACCATCAGGACCATTTTTAAAGCGGCGATGAAACCACATCCATTGCGTAGGATCAATGCGTATCAACCCTTCTAACAGCTCATTAACGCGCGTGGCATCTGCGACTTCATCATGACTGGGGTAATTATCCAATGCTGGCGTAATGGTCAGATGGTAGTGGGGACGCTTACTTTTTGGGAGACTATCTGGCGTTTGCCGATAAGTATGTAGCGCCATAACTACTGGCGGACGATCTTTATCACCCAATTTCGCCAGTCGTCTTGATGCCGTAATCGTTGCTGCTGGCACACCAAAAAATGGTGCCATGACGCCTTGTTTTAGACCGTAGTCTTGATCGGGTGAGTACCAAATCACGTGACCGGCTTTAATAGCGCTCAGTAAGCTACGCATATCGCGGCTAGAGATTTGCTTGCCAAAGATATGCGTACGTCCATTATAAATAAACCAATCTAATAGCGCATTATTTTGCGTTCGATACATACAATCTAACGGAAAAAACTGGGCGCAAAACATCCCGCCTAAATCAAGCATCGTGTAGTGTGCACCTAGCAAAATCACAGGACGGTTTTCATTTTGAGCATGAATAAGATGCTGTAATCCAGAAATAGACACGGTACGGGTAAAGACGTTAGGACGGAACCACGCACATAAGGTTTCAAATACCCCAATACCCTGATTAACGAAAACTTGCTTTGCCATGAGCTCTCGCTCAGCTTCTGGCTTTTCTGGGAATGCCAATTTCAAGTTAATCAACGTATCACGGCGGCGCGAGCCTACCACTTTATAAATTAAAATACCAAGCTTGCGACCGAGCCAAAACTGCCAACGTAATGGCAGATATATCATGGGTAACACCAGCGCTAGTAATAGCCAAATACCCCAATATTTAGGCAGCAGAAATTGCCATGCAAATGGTTTTTTATCGGCTTGTGCTGTCTGTTTATGGGTTTCTGTAATCGTTGGTGTGCCGACAGGAATGGCAGGTGATTTGACAGGTTTGCCATGCGGTGCAGCATTTGGTGGCGGCATGCTGGTTTGAGAAGATGGTTTACTCGGATCAAACTGTTCAGGCGCTTTCATGAGGTCCTTATGCGCTATAAATGCTAATAGTGAAAAGTTATTATCATGATGGGGCAGTATTCGCCTATTTGCAAGTTGGTTTTGCCAAAACAGATTTGTTTATAAGACAGGAGTCGTTTAACCATGAAACCAATATCCATAAAAAAACCTTATAAGCGATAATTCGCTTATAAGGTTTCGCAAATCTACTGTTATATCTGATTTTGCAACTGAAATTATAAAATATAACCCATAGCCACAAACAGATAAACAGTAGCTTTGATTAACGTTTCGAGAACTGAGGACGTTTACGTGCTTTACGTAGACCCAATTTCTTACGTTCAACTTGACGTGAGTCACGAGTAACAAAACCAGCTGCTTTTAGAGCAGGTTTGTTGGTGTCATCAAGCTCAATTAGAGCACGTGTGATACCGTGGCGAATAGCGCCAGCTTGACCACTAATACCACCACCTTTTACAGTGATGTAAAGGTCATAAGCGGTAGGTGAGTCAAGTAACTCTAAAGGCTGACGAACAACCATACGTGAGGTTTCACGGCTGAAGTATTCATCAAGTGGCTTGCCGTTAACGACGATGCTACCAGTACCTTTCGCTAAAAAGACACGAGCGGTAGAAGTCTTACGACGACCAGTTCCGTAATTGCGTTCCATAAGTGTATCCTTAGATGTCTAGTTCTTTAGGTTGCTGAGCTTCATGTGGATGATCGGTACCCGCATAAAGTTTTAGCTTCTTGATCATCGCGTAGCCAAGAGGACCTTTTGGAAGCATACCCTTAACCGCTTTATGTAGAACATCTTCAGGCTTATGTGCAATCAGCTTTGTGAAGTTGGTTTCTTTAATACCGCCTGGGTAGCCACTGTGACGATAGTATTTTTTATCTTGTGCTTTTTTACCCGTTACCGCGATTTTTTCAGCATTGATGACGACAATGAAGTCACCAGTGTCAACGTGCGGGGTATAGTTGGTCTTATGCTTGCCACGTAAGCGACTAGCAATTTGAGTGGCTAAGCGACCAAGGGTTTTGCCGTCAGCATCGACGACGAACCAGTCATGGGTCACTTCAGCTGGTTTTGCACTAAGTGTTTTCATGATAAAACCTTAAATTTAAAATTCGTTGAGAGTTTGTCTGGGAACGGGGCTCTCAAAAAACAGACTGCACATTATAAGCAGTAGCGCCTACGCTTGCAAGCTGCATCGGGGTTTATTTTCGCCTACTGACTACTAAATAATAACGTTTAGCCTGTTTTTTAGCGATTTTTTCTTTTTCTATCTTTTTCTAGACGAGATGTGTTTAGCATTATTAAAACGCGAACGCTTCAATTATGACGATGTCAGCTTATAAAGTCCAGCAATGACTTGTCCTACTTTGGTTTGTTTGACGCATTCAAATCCAGTGTAACCTTGAGCGATAAAAATAGAGTCAAGAGATAACGCCAATGCATCTAATTGGGTGCTTAAATTTTTATCGGCTTCTAAGTAAATCAGCGTGTCTGTATTGATGAGTGATTGAGTAATCAAGGCAGTTAAAATCGGTTGCCATAAATCTGCAGCATAAGGCGGGTCAATAAAGACGATATTAAAAGGCGCATTCACACTAAAAGGCGCTTTAATCGCATGGTGTTGGCTTAAAACCTGCTCAGCGGCACCATGAATAATGCGGTAATTATCACTATCAATACGTAGTTGCTCAGCACTTTGAGAAAGCATTCGGCTTTGGGCAAGATTAAATTCTATAAAAGTACAGTGCGTAGCTCCACGAGATAAGGCTTCAAATCCGAGTACGCCGCTACCTGCACAACTATCAAGAACGTGGGCGCCATGTATATCAGCAAGCAGCCAATTAAATAAGGTCTCGCGTAGCCTATCTGGGGTTGGACGTAAACCATCGGCATCAATAAAACTTACGGTGCGACGTTTATATTGTCCACCAATAATACGTATCTGACTCACTGCATTACTTTTACCTTTATTCGTTGTTTTAGATGGTGAGTGATTTGAACGATAAGGTGCTTTTAATTTTTTCATAGGATAGCGATATCTTTATGCTGTCGGATTCGGGATGGCTGATGTTGCTTCTTTTTTTGCTTTAAGCGCGTCTTCTATATCGCGTTTAGCATCATGTTCGGCTTTATCTTGTGCTTTTTGACGTTTAATAGCTTTAAGCTCATCGTCACTTGGTGGCAGAATGGGAGCGGTTTTACGTTGCATGATCCAGTAATCAAATAACGCGCGACCGATAGGCGCGGCAACAACGCTACCACCACCACCATTTTCAACTAAGACTGATAGGGCAATTTGAGGGTTGTCGACAGGCGCAAAGCCGTTAAACCAAGCGTGATCCCAGTGGCGTTTATCAAGTGCGGCTTTATTATAGCTTTTACCTTGACCAATAGATTTGACCTGCGCCGTACCTGTCTTACCCGCCATACGATAATCTGAGGTATAGATACGTCGTCCTGTACCTTGTTTGATGACATTTTCCATCGTCTCTTGCATCTTTTCCCAGTCAGAGTCTTGTCCATTATAATCAATTTTACTGCCTGGTTTTTTGATGATATCAATCTCTGCCGCGCCTCTACTGTTCTTTAATAAATGCGGAGTAATATTATAGCCTTTATTAGCAGTTATAGCGGTAGCTTTGGCAATCTGTAATGGCGTGGCTAAAAAATAGCCTTGACCAATACTGACGGAAATGGTTTCACCCGGCAGCCAGTCTTTATCATAGGTGTCTTTCTTCCATTGTGGTGAGGGCATAACACCGGCTTTTTCATTAGGCAGGTCAATACCAGTTGCCGAACCAAAACCAAAGCGCACCATCCAATCATGTAATCGCTGAATACCCATTTCATGAGCCAGTTTATAATAATAAGTATCAACCGACATGACGATAGATTTTGTAAGATTAACTGTGCCATGCCCGCCTTTTTTCCAGTCGCGAAAACGATGCGAGTTACCCGGTAGGCTAAAATAGCCCGGGTCAAAAATAGTACTATTCCACGTACGCAGACCATAATGTAGACCACCCATCCCTTCAAAGGGCTTAATGGTCGAGCCGGGCGGATACATACCTTGTAGGGCACGGTTATATAACGGCTGGTCAAGATCGTCACGTAGCTCGCCATAGTCTTTAAACGAGATACCAGAGATAAAAGGATTGGGGTCATAGCTTGGATTACTGACAAACGCCAGTACGTCACCAGTTTGAGGATCAATCGCTACAATCGCGCCACGACGCCCCGCAAGCTGCTGCTGCGCGACCATTTGTAAACCGTAGTCCAAACTTAAAGTAATATCATTACCCGCAATGGGTGCTTTGGTATCTAATTGGCGTAAAATATTACCATGAGCATCAGTTTCTACGGCTTTATGCCCCGGTTGTCCCAGTAAAATATCTTCATAAAAATCCTCAATACCGATTTTACCAATCAGATCCGTGCCGCCATAGCGTTCTTTATCAATCTCTTTACTTTCTTTATCATTGATACGCCCGACATAGCCGATAACGTGCGCGAACAATTCATCATAAGGGTAGGTGCGGGTCAGCTTACTTTCAATAGTAACACCGCGAAAAAACGGCTGACGTTCACTAAACTGTGCCAACTGCGCATCCGTAATATTAATTTTAATGGTGACCGGATCATTTTTTTTACTTTGCTTTAATCTTGCCAAGATATTAACGATGTCTTCATCAGTTAAGTCAAAAATAGGTGCAAGCAACGTTAAGGTGCGCTCTGGATTGTCCACTTCATCCGGATTAAGCATGGCGGTAAATACGGGCTGATTGTCCGCGAGTAATATGCCATTACGATCATAGATATATCCCCGACTTGGCGGTACAGAGATCCGTTTGATGCGGTTATTGTCTGCTTGTGTTTTATATTTATCATGGGCGATGACTTGTAAGTAACCATAACGCAATAACAGAACACTCAGACCGGCAATAATCAGTAGCCCGAAAATAATAATTCGGTGCATAAAAATACGATCGGCATCTGGGGCTAGCGGTTTATTCATGTAAAATTAGTACCAAGGCGCGTGCTGGGTTTAAAGCAACCATTTAAAGTAACAAAAGATAAAAAATTCATTAAATAACGGGCAACTACGAACGATGATGTTAGTTAATATCGTCCAAAATTTCTTATCACGTTACAATATTAAAGGGATATATTATACAGGTTAGAGTGTTGATTTTTGTGGTTATTCTTTACGTTTGTCAAAGTGAAGTTGCTTCAATACAGAAATACAGCGTTTTATAGCGACTATTTATTCTGGTATTTAGGATGAAATAGACTTTATGAGGTAAACGTTTTTCAACTAAAAGTTCAATCTTCAGTGGGCTATAGTAGCTATTAAGAAAAGTAACGATTGAAAAGTGCAGTGGTGGATATCATTTAAATACTATTAAATATTGTCTTTAAGCATGACATTTAAAATCGCTATTTTCCGTTATTTATAACAAAGGGTAATATGTGCTAATAAATAGCAAGTATGCTAAAATTAGATGTTTTTATTTATCGCATTTATCATCATTGACAGTACGGTTTTATTAAAACCCACTATTAACCAGTAGCTATGTATGATAGCTGCTAGTCAGCAATAATCTTCATAACAGTAATGACAGCAGAACGACGATAATCGTTAAGTCAGGGGCAGAAAGAGGCATGGTCGTAACTTCAATATGGCAAACGCTCGTTGAGCATCCAGAGTTTTTGGCCATGCTGACTATTCCGCCAGTGACCGCATTTGTTACGTGGGTGCATGTGTGGATGGCATTAAAAATGCTTTTCTATCCTATTAAGTTTCGGGGTATTCGCATCTCCGGCTTTCCATTTTTTGGGCTACCCGGTCTTGGTTGGCAAGGTATTGTCCCTCGTAAAGCGGGTAAAATCTCAGGCGTCATTGTCGATCAAACACTGTCAAAGCTGGGTTCGCTTGATGAGTTTTTTCAAGCGATGGAACCGGAGCAGATGGCAGTATTCATCACGGATGCGGTTGATGAGAATCTTGACGCGCTGATTGATGAAATTATGCTGGAACGTTCAGAGACGTTATGGGGCAATATCCCGTACGCGCTCAAGCGGCGCATCTATACGCAAGCGCACGAAGCGTTACCAGAGATTATGCAGTCGCTGGTGACTGATTTGACTTACCATGTTGAAGATTTGGTAGATATGCGCCAAATGATTGTGAATAAGATGGAAAGCGATCGGCGCTTGATGGTCAATATGTTCTTAAAAGTAGGGCAAAAAGAGATTAATTTTATCTGGCATATTAGTGCTTTGATTGGTCTGGTTTTTGGCGTTATCCAGATGTTTATTTTTTTGATTGTTCCTCAGCATTGGACCGTACCATTTTTTGCCGCTATTTGGGGTTTTTTGACCAATTGGATAGCCATTTGGATGGTGTTTAATCCGGTTGAGCCGCGTTTTATCCGCTATATTCAGTTTTTCACCCGTGTGTCTGGTTTCCCTTTTATAAAATTACAATTGCCACATATCACTCGATTTCGCTGGCAAGGTGGCTTTATGAAGCGTCAGGAAGAAGTGTCTGAGGTTTTTGCTGAGATAGTGGTGACGGATTTGGTGACTCTTGAGAACATCATGAATGAGATGATGTATGGCGAAAAAGCAGCACAAACGCGTGAATTGATGAAGACACATTTGTATCAACTGTTAGAGTCACCTGTCGTTAAGACCACCTTACGTATGAGTCTGGGTCGCCGTGAGTTTGGGCAGCTAAAAAATACGATTATTGATAAATCAATCACAGCAACGATGGTGCCATTACGTGATCCTGAGCTGAATGAAAGCCGTGCTAGTAAGATATTTGGGCTGTTTCGGGATCGTATTCGCGCCTTATCGCCTGATGAGTTTCAAAACCTATTACGTCCTGCGTTTCGTGAAGACGAGATGACATTGATTGTGCTGGGTGGTTTAACAGGGTTTTTAGCAGGTTGGTTGCACCTGATATTGGTGTTTTTTCCAGCCATGCAGTAAGGGATGACACCAATTTTTTTAGATAAAACTGATATGCAAAGTACATACAGCTTAGATACATCACTGCAATAAAATGTCGGTAATGTACGTCAATGTAAAATATAGTATCACTTATTAATAACCACTATTAATAACAACAATAGCCACACAAAAGTAACCACACAAATACTGGGCGCAAATAAGCTGCCCTCTCCGTAACTGTCACCGTATTAAGGTAAACAAGGTTAGACCGTATGTTAATCACAGAATTGGGTTATTTTGCCTTGCTCGCCGCCTTTGTGTTGGCGATTTTGCAAGTTGTATTACCGACCTTTGGTGTTATGCGTGACCAAGTCGCATTGCAGCGTTTAGCCCCAAGTTTGGCGTGGGCGCAGTTTGTAGCAATGATTACGTCATTTGCTGCGCTGATGGCAGGCTTTTATTATAATGACTTTAGTTTAGTTTATGTCACCCAGCATTCTAATACCTTGTTGCCTTGGTATTATAAGTTATCAGCAACGTGGGGCGGACATGAAGGGTCGCTGTTGCTATGGATGACCATCATGGCGACGTGGTGTGCGCTGGTATCGTACTTCAGTCGTGGTCTGCCGCTGTCTATGCGTGCGCGGGTATTGATTATTCTAGCGGGTGTGCAGTTAATGATGCTGGCGATGTTAATTTTTACCTCGTCGCCTTTTGATCGTACGTTACCCAATTTAGCGGTTGATGGTGCTGATTTAAACCCTGTTTTGCAGGATTTTGGTCTTATTATTCACCCACCGATGCTGTATATGGGCTACGTGGGTATGGTCGTACCGTTTGCTTTTTGTATGGCAGCATTGTGGGCAGGGCGCTTAGATGCGGCTTGGACACGCTGGTCACGTCCTTGGACGCTTGCCGCTTGGGGATTCTTGACTATTGGTATCGCGCTCGGTTCATGGTGGGCATATTATGAGCTTGGTTGGGGTGGTTGGTGGTTCTGGGATCCGGTAGAAAATGCATCCTTGCTGCCTTGGCTTGCCGGTACTGCGTTATTACATTCTTTAGCGGTTACAGAAAAGCGCGGTGTGTTTAAAGCGTGGACCATTATGCTAGCGATTTTTGCCTTTGCTTTAAGCTTGCTTGGAACATTCTTGGTACGTTCTGGGGTAATTACGTCGGTGCATTCGTTCGCCGCTGACCCAACGCGTGGTTTAGTCATTCTAGTCATTTTAGGCATTATTGTTGGTGGCGGCTTATTGATGTTTGCCTTACGCGGTTGGCGTTTGACGGTTGAAAGTCAGTATCAACTGATTTCACGTGAGTCATTTTTGGTGATTAATAACGCCATTATTTTGATTGCGACGTTAGTGGTGCTACTCGGTACGCTTTATCCTATTATTGCCGACGCTTTCAGCTTAGGTCAGGTATCCGTAGGTCCTCCTTACTTTAATGCGCTATTTGTTCCTTTAACGTGGTTATTATTAATAGCCATGGGTATGGGTTCTAATATTCGCTGGAAGCAAGACAAGCGCCCATTATTAGGCGTAGGCATGGTTATTGCGGTCAGTAGCCTTGTGTTAGCAGGCATTATTACCTACTTTGTGCATCCGTCTTCAATGCTGAATATTGGCGTGACTTTAGCCGTTAGTTTTTGGGTATTGTTATGGATGATTGTCGATTTTAAAGACAAAACTAAAAATGCACCTAATGTCTTTAGTGGCTTGCGTCAATTACGTTTGAGCTATTGGGGTCAGCAGACCGCGCATATTGGCGTGATAATAGCTGTTATCGGTGTGGCATTTACCAGTAGTTTAAGTATCGAGCGCGATGTGGCGCTTGGGATTGGCGATACGGTTAATGTCCAAGGTTATGATTTCGAAGTTAAAGATTTCCATGAAGTCAAAGGCAGTAACTTTGATGGTATGCAAGCGCAAGTAGCAGTGATGAAGGATGGTCAAGCTGTGACCACTCTATATCCTGAAAAGCGTACTTATATTGTGAGTGGAATGCCAATCACTGAGGCAGCGATTGACGCCAGTCTCATGCGTGATGTGTATGTGGCACTCGGTGAGCCAATCTCTGAAAGTAGTAATCAGTGGGCAGTGCGTATCTATGTTAAGCCATTGATTCGCTGGATTTGGCTTGGTGCTATCATCATGGCGTTGGGTAGCGTATTAAGCATGTTTGATAAGCGTTATCGCATCAAACATACCAAAGCCCCGCATCAGGTGACGAGTAATAATGATTTATTAGCCACACTGATAGGGGAGCCGTGATATGACATCACCTGCTAACTCCCCAAAGCGTAGTAACAAGACTACGAATAAAAAACAGCTCAAAGTCTGGTTTTTGATTCCGCTTATCGTCTTTGCTGGACTGATGATTATGCTATATATGCGTCTTGGTAAACCGGTAGAAGTGGTGACCAATACGGCACTTGAGCGTCCAGTTCCTACTTTTGAGCTGCCTTTGTTGTCAGATACGACTCGTACCATGACCAATGATAATTTACCCAAGCAGCCTTTTTTAATCAATATTTGGGGTTCTTGGTGCCCGACTTGCATTATTGAACATCCTTTTTTAATGAAACTTAAAGAACGTGGTGTGAATATCGTTGGGGTGAATTATAAAGATGAGATTGGCAGTGCCTTCAGTTATTTAAACCAGCGTGGCGACCCATATTCGATGTCGATTCAAGATTTACCAGGTCAGTTTGCGCTAGACTTAGGTTTAACGGGAGCGCCTGAAACTTTCGTCGTTGGTGGTGATGGTATTATTCGTCAGCACATTATCGGTGAGGTGAATGAAGACAATTGGCAAAGTCGTATAGCGCCATGTCTGATGGTGCTTAATGATGCCAATAAAGAAACTGGCAGTCCAGATTCGAAGCAGATTGCGGAGGCGTGTCAATGAAAGCGACACAGATAAAAAAGAATATTGTGTTAAGGCTGGCGGGTTTAATGCTGGCGTGTCTGTTTAGTTTCACAGCCTATGCTGCCATTGATGTTTATGATTTTGATTCACCGCAACAAGAAGCGCAGTATCGTGCGCTGATTGAAGAGCTGCGTTGCCCAAAATGCCAAAACCAAAATCTTGCCGCCTCTGATGCACCCATTGCTCAAGATTTAAAGCAAAAAGTCTATGATTTGGTAAAAGACAGACGTAGTGATGCTGAAATACGCGACTATATGCAAGAGCGCTATGGGGATTTCATTAGTTATAAGCCACCTGTGCGCCCATCGACATGGATACTTTGGTTCTTTCCACCTTTGTTATTAATAGTGTTGATTGCGGGCTGGTTTTGGCAGAGTAAGCGTCGTCAAGTCGTTGCTCGTGGTCAAAGTGGCATCACGGTAGATACGGCTGCCGAACCCTTAACTCCTGCGGAACAAGCTGAACTTGATCGTCTGTTATCGAGTGTCGATAACGCTAATCATGACATCACAAGTACAGAGGACAAAAAATGACCATTTTCTCTACTGCTGGCTTATTTATTGCCCTCAGCTTACTATTCGCTTCTATACTTGCTGTCATCGTGATTATACCGTGGCTGCGAGCACCACGTGCGCAGGCAAATCCGGTAGACAATCAATTACTAGATATTAACGTCGCTGTATTTCGTGAGCGCCTAGCAGAGCTTAAAACCGATAGAGATAATGGTACGATTGACGATAGCCATTATCAAAACCAAAAGCTTGAGCTTGAGCGTCAGTTATTAGACGCACAGCGCCAAGTAGCGCCAATGGTAGTACCTAGCAATAAGAGCCGTATCATTGTGGCAGTGTGGGTACCTGTATTAGCAGCTATGGCTTATTTATTGATAGGCAATCGCGCACCAGTGTTTGAATTGTGGCAAGCTGAAGATAAAGTTGGGCAAGTTGCTGATGACTTACTGACTGGCAAAATCGACCAGCCACCCGCATGGGCGATTGAAGACAGTCGTCAGCTGATTACCGCCATGCAGACCAATGTCCATCGTCATGCTGATGACCCGAACCGCTGGATGCGCTTGTCAGAGCTGTTTTTATCACTTGAAGCTAACGATTCGGCATTAGAGGCGTTATCGCGCGCCTATCGTTTATCCCCTGATAATGAAGAAATTGCGACCACTTATGCGCAAATCAGCTTTTTTGCCAATAAGGGACAATTAGATGCCAATAGTCGTCGTGTATTACAAGACGTATTAGCCAAGAACCCGCAGCATGAAGGGGCGCAAATGCTGATGGCAATGGGTGAAGCGCGCGGCAGTAATTTTGATCAAGCTCAAGGTTGGATTCAACGTTTGCGTGATAGTATTTCTGCCAAACCTGGTGATCATGCGAAAGCGTTGGCAAGCTTAGATGAGCTCAGCGCCAATATCAGTAAGCAGAAACAACAAGCTTCTGAAGGTATTGAAGTAACCGTCTCTATCAGCGCCAATTTATTACCTTTAGTAAAAGGTGATGACGTATTATTTGTCGCCATTCGTGATGTTAAAGGCGGTCCACCATTTGCCGCCAAGCGTTTACCTATTAGCGTGATTAAGCAAGGTAAAGCCAATATTAGCCTAAGTGATTTAGATGCGATGATGCCTGAACGTACTATTGCTTCTGCACGCAACGATAAAACACAACTTGCTGTCGTGGCGCGTATTAGCCATAGCGGTAATGCCGTAGCCGAATCAGGAGATTTATCTGGTAATCCGGTGGTCATTAGCGCAGAACAAAATCAAGTGGATGTTGAAATTAATCAACAAGTACCTTAATCAGTCAGTCTTATTATAATCGATAAATATCAGCGTTAGAGCGCAAACCACAGCGCTGATGTTTGATTATGAACCGCTAATCGCCTTAACTTGCCACATCAAGACTAAAAATACTTGAGATTTTTAAAGCCACAAGGTAAGGTAAGTGCAGCAATCAGCCCATTTCTATGTTTTATTTGTTCCAATATTTCATTTATTAAGGAGAGTCGTACAATGATGCGTATTATTTTGCTAGGTCCACCAGGTGCCGGAAAAGGTACTCAAGCCCAGTTTATTTCACAAGAATATGATATTCCGCAAATCTCAACCGGTGATATGCTGCGTGCTGCGATAAAAGAAGGCACTGAGCTTGGCATGCAAGCCCAAGGTATCATGAATGCTGGCGGTCTGGTTTCTGATGATTTAATCATCAACCTAGTAAAAGAACGTATCGCCAAACCTGATTGCGTTAATGGCTGCATTTTTGATGGTTTTCCACGTACCATTCCGCAAGCACAAGCGCTTGCAGACGCTGATGTAACGATTAATCATGTGGTTGAAATCAGTGTGCCTGATGATGAAATCGTCAAGCGTTTATCAGGTCGTCGCCAACATGCAGGCTCAGGTCGTGTCTATCATATCGATCATAACCCACCTAAAGTGGAAGGTATCGACGATGTCACAGGTGAAGCCTTAATCCAACGTGAAGATGACCAAGAAGCCACCATTCGCGAGCGCCTAGCCACTTATCATCAGCAAACTGAAGCCTTAGTGGGTTTTTATCAAGATAAAGCCACTGAGGGCGAGAATGCGCCTGCTTATAACAAATTTGATGGTACGCAAGGTATCGACGATGTGAAGCAACAAGTATTAACCGCGTTAAAAGGTTAATATTTGCTAAAAGTTGAGCATAAAAAAGCCGCTTTCTATTGATAGGAAGCGGCTTTTTACATCACTATTTTCTACTTAATCATTAAATAATTAATAATTAAGCATTACCTTCAGCGTCTATTTGTGCTTGCTGTTGGCTTTGCGCATACGCTTGGTCAAAGTTAACAGGTGCTAACAATAACTGCGGGAAGCTGCCACGAGTGACGATATCGCTAATCACCTCACGGGCATAAGGGAACAACACGTTAGGGCAATATGCGCCTAAGATTTGACCGATTTGGTCTTCTGGGATATCTTTTAATAAGAAGATACCTGCTTGATGTACTTCTGCGATAAATGCCGCTTCTCCAGCATTTTTAGCGTTGACGCTCACGGTCAAAACCACTTGGAAATGGTCATCATCTAGTTTGTCAGCATTGCTTGATAAGTTGATATCTAGCTCAGGGTTCCACTCTTTGGTGAATACTTCTGCACCCGGAACTTCAAGTGACATATCTTTAACATAAATGCGTTCTAGTGCTAATTGTGGTTGTGCTTGTTCGTCAGCCATGATAAATCCTCAAAGTTTAAAAAATATGATTATAATCTTAATCTAAACGCAGTGGTAATAGATTCTTACCAAACGCTACATCTATAAACACCAGCAGCAAGTTAAAGTCTTAGCCTGCCAACAGTTCGTCAAGCTTACCTTGTTGGTTTAGCTGATTGAGCTCATCAAAGCCACCGACAAAGGTATCACCCACGAAGATTTGCGGTACGGTACGATAATTATTGGTTTTTTGCATTAACGCACGACGGTCATCGCTACTCATATCATGCATACCAATTTCTTCATACGCAACCCCTTTAGATTTTAAGAGCTGTTTGGCGTTTGAGCAGTAAGGGCAAATAGGGGTGGTGTAAACTTTCACAGAGACGGTCATGATAAATCCTTAATTGATAAATTTGTAAAGCAATTGTTATGTTATAAAAAGAATGTGATAGGAATAGTTTTATAAAAAATAATCTTATAAAAAACAGTATTATAAAAGTTGCTCATATTGACGGCAATCAAGTTAAGCGCAAGCCTATATTTAATTATGCTCATTATAAAGTGGGGCTAGGCAGGATAAATTCAAGTTAGCGCTGTTAAAGCTTGCAAAAAGTAACACAAGCAGCTTACATAGCCGCATAAAAAAAGACACTACATTATCGAGTGTCTTTTTTAGGCTATATAAGTTGCTTAATATAAGTAATATATTGCTTTATCACATACAGTTTTACTTCAGCAAGGTTGGTTTTGCTTTGCCTTTATTTTTAGCTTGAACGTCTTTGATACCAACCAACGGCATACCGCCTGCTTGCCAGCCACCAATGCCACCATCTAGGCGATAGACGTTATCTTTACCGATCATCTGTACCGCTGCACCTGCTTGTATACCCATATCACAAATGATAATCACAGGGGCTTCAATAGCACGAATTTCTGCTAAGCGGTCTTTAAGGTCCGTAAAAGGAATGTTGCGACTGCCTTGGATATAGCCAGTGGTGAACTTCTTTTTAGCGCGAATATCGATAAGCTGCGCGTTTTGAGAGTTGACCATCATGCCAAGCGTATTGGGTGATATTTTCTTACCACTACGTTTATTTTCAATGGCAAAAAACATGACCGCAAGTACAGCTAAAATGCCAAATAAAAACGGGTGGTGACCCACAAATTCAAGCGCACGATCCAAAACATACCTCCAAAAAATAAGTGTTCTATTAAACTGCGGATACAGCTTAAGTCATTGAACAAGGCGCTATTATACCGATTTGCTCATTCATAGTAAACGCAGGATAACGCCACTACTTTTTAACTGATGACCAGTGAGAGATTCTTAATACTTCCCATTGGTTTAATAAGGTTTGGTATCAGCTTCTTCACGTAGGGTAACAAGGTTTTCAACGCGGCGTTGCAGCACTTGTCCGTCAGCCACTGCTCGCCATAGCGCGCAGCCTTTACTGTTATGAGTATGGCGACAATCGCGGAACTGACAGTCACCCGATAAGGGCGCAAGTTCAATAAAGCCCGAGATAATATCGTCAGGCGTCAAGTGCCAAATGCCGTATTCACGGATACCGGGCGTATCAACGATACCGCCTTGAGTTAAATCATCCGGATTAAACGGTAATAAGCGACTGGTCGTGGTGGTATGTTGCCCAAGTTTTGAATTATCAGAGATAATATTGACGCTTTGCGCGGATTCGGGCAGTAAGGCATTGATTAAGCTGCTTTTTCCGACGCCAGATTGTCCGGCAAAAATTACCAATTTATTATCAATAAACTGTTTTAAATCACCCAGTCCCTGTTGGTCATTACTGCCAGCGATATTTTCAGGGCAATCAACAGACGTTAACACGCTTTCATAGCCCAGCGCGGCATATTGCGCCAACAGCTCATTGGTATCGACACCGTTTTCTTCGGCTAATAAATCCGCTTTATTTAGTACCAGTAGCGGCTTGACACCGGCATGATGGCAAACGACTAAATAGCGGTCAATCAACGTAGGCGCGGCGGCGGGCAATGGTGCAAATACAATGGCGAGAATATCGACATTAGCGGCAACCGGTTTGAGCTTATGATAACGATCCGGACGCGAAACCATTGAGGTGCGCGGTTTTACCGACTCAATGCGCCCAAATCCGGTATTGGAGTCTGCGTTCCAACGTACTTGGTCGCCTGCGGCTAACATCGGCAAGTTAGTGCGAACATGACAGCGCCAAATATCGCCAAGCGCTAACTCCTGCCAAAACGGCTCTGGATCATCGGGTGCAATCTCAGGCTGTTCAGGAATAAAATCGGGCAGGCTGGTCACTTGGACTTCTAATTGCTTACCATAATGCGCCATGACCACGCCATCCATCAAGCTATCATCAATGCTGGTTTGACTCTCCAGCTGTTGTTTATCGATGCGACGAATCTGCTGTTTGGTCAGTTTGCGTTGCCGAATTAATGCCATGGGTAAAACCTATTATAAAAATATTGCTCAGTGTAGCGTGAAAATTTGCTAACATACAGCCTAAAGTAAACGTGACAGACGGTGATTTTGTAACGTTTTGGGCATACATGCCTTTAAGACGTGACGACTGTTCAGGTACATAGCACGCTACTTTTTAGACTATTGATTATATTGAAGCACAATTTATGTCATGTGGCTTTAACAATGATTAACTAACCGATTGATTATAGGACACTTTATGAGTACCAGCGACCATCCCAATAAAATCAAAATTAAAAACCAAGGTAAAAAAGGGCTGGTATGGATTGACTTAGAAATGACCGGACTTGATACGTTAAATGATGAGATTATCGAAATTGCAACCGTCGTGACCGACGAAGATTTGAACGTGCTTGCCGAAGGTCCTGTTTTTGCGATTAAAGTATCGGATCAAAAATTAAACGGCATGGACGACTGGAATACCAAGCAACATGGTCAATCAGGGCTGATTGATCGTGTGCGCCGTAGTACAGTAACCTTGGCAGAGGCTGAAGCTGAGACTATTAAGTTTCTCGATAAATGGGTCGACAGTGGCAAATCGCCAATGTGCGGTAACTCTATCTGCCAAGATCGCCGTTTTATGGCGCGACAAATGCCAGAATTAGAAAAATTCTTCCATTATCGTAATCTCGATGTTTCCTCTATAAAAGAGCTGTGCTTTCGCTGGCGTCCGGATATCCTTAAAAACTTTGAAAAGAATGGCAGTCATTTAGCATTAGACGATATCCGCGACTCTATTCGTGAGCTAAAACACTATCGTCAACACTTCTTTAATTTGCTACCTTAAGTAGTTATTGCTAATTAGGGTAAGAAAAAAGGGTCTGTTAACTATTTAACAGACCCTTTTTTTTAAACTATTTTACTGATGTAAGATTATACTATGTCCAAAAAAATCATCTTTGTAAAAAATTAAATTCAAACAAATCAAACTCGGCATTGTCGTCATTATTGCTATTGCTACTACCATTACTATTATTTGAATTGATATCTACTGTAACGACGCCAATAACTGCACTAACTTTAGGCTGGCGCGTGTCTGAATCAAGCAGTCGCCAATCACCAAGCACGTAGCGGGTCTTGCCGTCAGAGCTGTAATGAATCTCAGGACGATGGGTATGTCCATGTAGCAGCGCATCAAAACTATAGATGGCTCGATTAACCGCAGTGTCATTGATATCCATGATATAAGCGGCTTTTTTGGTGTTATTTTGCTGGCTTTTTTGACGCATGTTATCTGCGATTTCTAAGCGTTTTTCTAATGATTTATTGAGCAAATACCACTGAGTTAAACGATGGCGCATTATTTTACGAAAAAACTGATATTTTTTATCATCGGTACATAGGGCGTCGCCATGTTCAAGTCGATATTTTTCTTGACCAACCTGTAGAGTATACGGCTCAAAAATCAACTTGCCGCCAAACAAGTCACAAAAATCCTGTGCCAACAAAAAATCGCGATTGCCATGCATTACTAAAATATCGCAGCCAGTAGACTGAAGTTGTTGTAATTTGGCGATAATAGGGCTTAACCAATGCGTTTGGCGCGCGTTTGCGCTCAATGTGAGATAAGCATCATCACCTAGCCACACTTCAAACCAGTCGCCTAAAATAAATAAGCATTTGAGCGCAGGCAGAGCAAGGCAATCATCAAGCAATGCCAAAAAAGCCTGCACTAAGGCAGGCTCTTCAGGGGATAAATGCAAGTCACTTATCAATATTTGCCGTACGTCATGAGGACGGGTGGTAATAAGATGATTAAATGTCTGCATTTATCATAATCCTAATAATTTTTAAAATTATCTTTTAAAAAGTCAGCGTCTTAAAAAAACGTCAATTACTGAGTGTCAATTATTTAGTAATGATGGTCGCTGAGTTAATAACAACTGGCTCTTTTGGTACATCAGCGTGCATGCCGAAACGACCAGTAGGTACGCCTTTCATTTTTTCAATCACGTCCATACCGCTTGTGACTTTACCAAACACAGTGTAACCCCAACCTTGCATATTTTTGCCAGAATGGTTTAGGAAGTCATTGTCTTTTACGTTAACAAAAAACTGGCTGGTCGCTGAATGCGGATCTTGGGTACGCGCCATAGCGATAGTGCCCGCGTCATTTTTTAGACCGTTATCTGCTTCGTTTTCAACTGGCTTATTTGTGCCTTTTTCTTTCATCTCAGCGTCCATACCGCCGCCTTGAATCATAAAACCGTCGATGATGCGATGAAAAATAGTACCGTCATAATGACCAGATTTTACGTAGTTTAAAAAGTTTTCTACGGTTTTTGGGGCTTTTTCTTCGTTAAGTTCGATAACGATTGCACCCATATTGGTGTCAAGTTGTACTACTGGCATATCAACCATATTATATTCCTTTTTGATAACCATACCTAAAATGGTACGGTGGTGTGTGAATGTTGTCGCTAGTCTAACGGCTTTTTTGTCGCCTGTCATGTATCAGGCTGTTAATGCGTTTGTGAAACCTGATAGAATAACGCAACTTTAACTTTTACCAGTATATTTTTTCATAATTTTATTAACTTTTAAATTTTTCTATTAAACGTGATATCACGCCCTATAACCTGATAACTTGCGTTAGGAGCAATGCCCCATGAGTGAGCACTCAAACAACATTGAACAAAAAGTGGAACAAAAAAACGACTTTATTCGTAATATCATTCGTGATGATGTGAAGGCGCAAAAATATAAGCAAATCGTCACCCGTTTTCCACCTGAGCCGAATGGCTATTTGCATTTGGGACACGTGAAGTCGATTTGTCTAAATTTTGGTATCGCTCAAGAGTTTGACGGTATTTGTAACTTGCGTTATGACGACACCAATCCAACGGCAGAAAAGCAAGATTATATCGATAATATCAAAAAAGATGTGCGTTGGTTGGGCTTTGAGTGGGCAGGCGAGGCGTTATATGCCTCAAGTTACTTTGACCAGCTTTATGCGTGGGCAGTACAGCTCATTGAACAAGGTGATGCTTACGTGGATTTGCAAACGCTTGAGCAAATTAGGGACAATCGTGGCTCGTTTACCGAAGTGGGTAAACCTTCACCGCAGCGTGATGCCAGTGTCGCGGATAATTTGAAACTGTTCGATGATATGAAAAATGGCAAATTTGCCGATGGTAAAGCGGTATTGCGCGCCAAGATTGATATGGGCGATGCCAATATGAATATGCGTGACCCGATTATTTATCGCGTCATGCATCAAGCGCATCATCAAACGGGTGATAAATGGTGCATCTATCCGATGTATGATTTTGCCCATCCCTTATCGGATGCGCACGAAGGCATTACGCATTCTATCTGTACGTTAGAATTTGAAGACCATCGTCCGTTTTATGATTGGATTGTGAATAAAATTGGCTTTGAGCAACCGCCGCATCAGTATGAATTTTCGCGCCTAAACGTTGACCATACCTTGACCAGTAAGCGTAAACTTAAGCAATTGGTTGATGAAAATATCGTCAGCGGTTGGGATGACCCACGTATGCCAACGATTGCTGGCATGCGTCGTCGTGGTTATACGCCTGAAGGGTTGCGTGACTTCTGTGACCGCGTGGGCGTGACCAAAGCTGATGGCGTCATTGATATGCGTCTTCTAGAGTTTAGTATCCGTCAATCACTTGATGACACCACCGCGCGCGGTATGGCAGTGTTAAAGCCGTTGAAAGTGACTATTACCAACTTTGACGAGGCGGTAAAAGACTGGGAGTCTTTAAAAGCAGAAGGCGTTAATGCACGCTGGGATGAAGAACTACAAACCTTGTGGCTCACACAGCCAAATCATCCGAATGTCGATATGGGTGAGCGTGAAATTCCGTTTACTAAAGATTTGTATATTGACCAAGGCGACTACGAAATTGAGCCGCCAGCTGGTTATAAGCGTTTATCGCCAGAGAAAAATGAGATTCGCTTGCGTAATACTTATGTCTTAGCCGTCACTGAGCATGTGCTCGATGACGCTGGCAAGGTGATTGAGCTAAAAGCCACCATTGATCCAACCACTTTAGGTCAAAATCCTGAAGGTCGCAAGGTGAAAGGCGTGATTCACTGGGTATCGGCAAGCCAAGGTATTCCAGCGACTGTACGTTTATATGAGCAGTTATTCAGCGTTGAAGACCCAAGCAGTGTGAGCGACGTTCATGAAGCGCTTAATCCAAATTCACTGACGGAACTTGCGGCTGTCGTTGAGCCATCATTAGTCAATGCACCTGCTGGCACGCGTTTTCAGTTCGAGCGTGAAGGTTACTTTATCTCTGATGAGCAACAACACAGCACAAAGCAGCCAGTATTTAATCAAATTGTGAGTCTACGTGACAGCTATAAACCTGCATAATTGATGACATCGGCTTAACTCGCCAAACTTAACACTCGTCAAAATTGGCAATAGTAGTTTGCAAAAAAGCCCATTTCTAGTACGCTAGGTATGGGTTTTTTTATAAGAAATAATAAATTTTTGGCAGTAGTCATCACTAAGAATAGTAAAGGTTGAGGATATTTCAATGGCAAAATTTTTAAACAGCAGTGGCACGACTTATCATTTAGAAGAATTGATTAAAAATGCATCGGATAGGCTGATTATTATTAGCCCTTATCTTAAGCTAAACGACCGTATCAAAGAGCTATTAGAAGATAGAAATCGTCTGAAAATTGATATTCGCATTGTCTATGGCAAAAACGATTTGCAACCCGAAGAAATCAATTGGCTTAAAAACCTCACCTTTATTCGCACCAGTTTTTGCAAAAATTTGCATGCAAAATGCTATCTAAATGAAAATGAATGCATTATTACCAGTCTAAATCTTTATGAGTTTAGCCAAGTTAATAATAATGAGATGGGCGTACTTATTAATCGTAATGACGATGCAAAACTATACGCTGACACTTATGATGAAGCGCAGCGTATTATTCGTATCAGTGATGAAGTACGGATGTCACTAGAAAAAATAACCACAGCAGATAATGCCAATAATGCTGCTCATAAAACGGAAAATGCGGTCGCACCTTCTGAATCTAAAGTAGTAGCAGGAGATAAGCCAAATTACTCAAAATTAACCACGTCCAAATTAGCACAAGAACTTGGTGTTAAAACCCAAGAATTAAAAGATAAATTGGTCGCAGCAGGCTATCTTGAAGAAAAAGAGGGAGAGCTGGTACTAACCGATGCGGGCAGTGCCGCAGGTGGCGTGAGTAAACGCGGTAAATTTGGTGATTTTTGCTTGTGGGATTCAGGAATGGTGGTTTAATCGTTGGGTTAAGTAACAGAATGATATAAATGGATAGTAAATCATCATTAGGATAATAAGCATGTTAAATCTAATTAGCGGTCAAAAAGCCAAGTTTACCGATATTGGTATTGCGCAGCAGTTCACCTTGATTGTAGAGTTAACGACCAATAATACGGTTGTCGATGTGGCATGCTTCGGATTAAACGAACAGCAAAAACTGGTAAGTGATGATTACATGACCTTTTATAATCAGCCAAACACGCCCTGTGGCTCCGTCAGCTGGCAGATAGACAATCAGCAACAGCGCTTTGATATTGATCTCAGTAGATTACCGAATACCGTAGATTATTTAGTATTGACCGCGACGATTGACGGTCAGTCAACCATGCGAGAACTTGGCGCTAGTCAGGTCATGTTGGAGCAAGCAGGGCAGACATTAGCAACGTATCCATTTGATGGCAGTGCGTTTGAGAATGAGCGCGCTATTATGTTGCTACAAGTCTATCGTAAAAACGATATTTGGCGTATTAATGCCATTGGACAAGGTTTTAACGGAGGCTTAAGTGCTTTAGTCACGCATTTTGGTGGTGAAGTGGCTGACGATGAGAGCGTAGACCAACCTGTAGCAGATAACACTATCAGTCCAGCACAGAATAAAATTGTCAATACTGCAAATAACTCACCAAAATCTCAGCTTCTTAATCTCAAAAAAGTAACCTTAGACAAACCGGGTAGTGAACATCGAATTAATCTTACTAAAGGTGGCAATGACCATTTATTAGTAGAAGCCATCTGGATAGATAATGGCGATACCAGTGCCAATAATGATGATTTGGATTTGCGTGTTGGCATACTAGCGCAGCATGGTAAAGACATGAGCTATATTAATGCGCCAGAGCAGATTGGCAGTCTGACAACCATGCCTTATATTCAGCATCAGGGCGATATAAAAGTGGCGAGTATCAATGAGCCGGGCAAAGAGACGGTATTGGTCAATCCTGATATTGCGAAGCATTATGGCGGCAAAGTCGCACTGGTATTTTCAGTCTATTCTGCGGTATCAAATGGCGCGGTTTCCATTGCCTCATTGCAGCCTAAGATGCGCATGCAATATCAAGATCAGATTATAGAATGTGTTTTTAATATTAATGCCTCGCCCAAAGCCAAAAGTAACTTGGTGTATACCTACGTTATCGGCATCGCGATTATTGATGAGCACGGCATTACTTTGCAGCATTCAGGAGAGACTAGTAAACGTATGAGCGAGGCAACCCCAAGACTGATGTGGAAAGCGGACAAAGTTGAGCTAAAAATTGATGGTGCAGCGATGTTTAAGCCTAAATGATAGCCAGCAAAAATGGCTGTTAGGGACTTATTGTACGATTCATAAGTTGTCTGCTTAACTCAAAATCGAATAACAGCATTACAATCCGTCACAAGACATTCATAACCAGTTTGTTAAGATGAAATGGCTTTTTAATAATGTGGTACTGAAAACGTTCAAGGTACGAATAGCGTTTCAGACTAAAGCATCAACTATAATAATACCGTGCGCTGACTCAATCTTTGATACTGGCGCTTAAATTTTGCAAAATAAGGACGAAAGAATGGCACATTTACGTTTAGGCGATAGCGCACCGAATTTTGATGCAAGCACTACCGATGGCGATATCAATTTTTATGATTGGGCAGGCGATAACTGGGTGGTTTTTTTCTCACATCCAGCCGACTTTACTCCAGTATGTACCACTGAGCTTGGTCGCGCAGCTGCACTGAATGGCGAGTTCCAAAAGCGCAATGTGAAGCCAATTTGTATCTCAGTAGATAGCTTAGACGATCACCATGCGTGGGCAAAAGATATCGGTGAGACGCAAGGGACTGATTTGAATTTCCCAATCATCGCTGACCCTAATAAAGAGGTGGCGAATCTTTATGACATGTTGCATCCGAATGCCAGTACCACGGCGACCGTTAGAAGTGTCTATATCATTGATCCTAAAAAGAAAGTTCGCTTAATTCTCACGTACCCTGCTAGCTGTGGTCGTAACTTTGATGAAATCATCCGCGTGATTGATGCCCTACAATTATCAGATGAGTATAATATTGCGACCCCTGTTGATTGGAAAGATGGCGATGACGTTATTATTCCAACCAGTGTAAAAACTGAAGATATCGCTGCTAAATATCCTAAAGGTCATACCGAAATTAAACCGTATTTACGTACTACGCCTGCCCCAAATAAATAATTAATCTATAAAATCTAGTCGTATATTTAAAATGCAAAAGCCTCATAACGTAAAGTTTTGGGGCTTTTGTATTTTTATAACAGGTTTTTGACAAGTGTTGACAAGCTTTTGCTATGATGACAAAAGTAGCTCATTATCCTATGCTTAAAATATAGGCTTAAAATATAAAAATTAGGTATTGATCACTACTATTAATTCGATATTTAATGGGTCTTACAATAAAAACTAACGGCGCATTGTCGCTACTTGATATTTCTTACAAGGATTTTGCCATGAAAAAATTATACTTATCCCGTACCGCGCCAAACCCTCGCAAAGCACTCATTCTACTTGCATCAAAAGGTATCGACATCGATGATATGGATGACCTTGATGTGGTAGATATTGATATCCCCAGTAATGAGCATATGACGGACGCTTTTACCAAGCTCAATCCTATGCAGACTGTGCCGGTAATGCAGCTCGATGATGGTACTGTACTTAATGATTCACAGGCTATCTGCGAATATCTTGATCGCGTTTATGGTGAGCGTTCAGTGATGGGTAATGATGTCGTGCAGCGTGCGCAAGTATGCGCCATGCGCCGTATTGCTGAGTTTGAAGTACTGTATAACTTTATGTTGGCATTTCAACACAGCCATCCATCAAAAGCGCAGCGTGTTGATCAAGTACCAGAGTTCGCGGCTAAATCGATTGAGCGTGCTATTAAAGCATTGCCTTATTTTGAAGCAGCCTTAGAAGGTCATCAATATTTAGTTGGCGACCATCTAAGTTTTGCTGATATCGTACTGTATTTAGGACTTGATTTTGGCAAAGTATTAAAAGTAAACCCTGCTGATCATGGCGAGAATATTGCACGTTTTTATAAGCATATGAATGAGCGTTTTAGTATTCAAACCATGGCGAAAGCTAAGTCAACAGCTGATGATGCGTAATCATTTTAAAGTATAAATGACGCTTAATCTCGTTATAGCTATATAGCTATGAAATGGACTTCCAATTTGGCAGTCCATTTTTTGTTAATGGAGATAATATGAATACAAACAAAATTTTAGACCATTAAATCAAACATTTTGTTACAAAAGCGAGTGATATCAAGGTTATAGTGAGTAAATAATTCTGAGTTGCTTGTTCTGAACCGCTAAGTTTGACATAAGCATGCTAGAAGCAGATGTGCAGGCAATCAGGATATGATTTATTTGTAATGCTATAGGTATAATAATCATGAAATCATCTTTGCAAATTACTTTATTGCCAACGTTACTGGTAGTAAGCTTAGCACTATCGGCATGTCAAAAGGCTTCGTCACCTAACGATATTGAGGCACAGAATGATGGAGATAATAATAGTATCGCTGATTCAATGAGCGCAGCAACGGCGGCAGTGGCTATAAGCCCTGAACAGCAAATAATTGATAGTCTGTCAAAATATCGCTGGACACTAGATACGGCATATAATAGTAACAAGCAGCCGTTGACCTCTTTGATGACGATTAAAGACCAAGTCACTTTAAGTTTTAATGACTATCAAGGGCAGAATACCATCAACTATAGTGTCGGTTGTAATACCATGAGCGCCGCTTATCAATTACAGGGCGATACCTTTACCACCGAAAACAGTATGAGTACGAAGATGTCGTGTGCCGATCTTAATAGCACAGAAAACCGTCTGAATGAGCTGATGGAAGGCGACAGTGTGCTCAGTTTAGCAGATGGTGACACACCACTACTGACACAGGTAACAAGCGATGCGGTGACCTTAGTTTGGACGGGCAGAATGACGTCACAAGCCAAGTATCATAGTAAAGGTGAGACGTTATTTTGGTCAATCAGTGCGCAAACTAAGCATTGCATAGGCGATAGTAGCCAACAGTGCCTGCAAATCAAACCAGTGACGTATGATGAGCAGGGCGTAAAGGTTAGTGAAGGTAAAGAGGTGGAATTCGCGGGTACTATTGAGGGTTATCAACATGATAAAAATCATGATGAAGTACTGCGTTTACAGCGTTATAGGCTAGAGGGTAATGAGAACTTAGCAAAGGTATCCGATGCCAAGTATGCCTATGTTCTTGATACGGTTATTGAAAGTACGGTTATTGAAAGTACAGTAGTGGAATAGTTAAGTGAGATTAATAATAAGAAAATAACCAATCATTTAGAATAAAAAAACACGCCTACCTAGTGCGTGTTTTTTTTATTAAAACTCTAAGCCATGAAGTTTTTTTAAGTAGTTTATTAACGGCGATTGTTTAAGTCTTCTTCTGTTAAACGCCAACGTCCTTTTTTCTTCGTCGCACCGCGTCCACTCATGCCGCTATTTAGTAAAAGTTTGCTCATAGAATGGCTAGAATGTGCATGGCAAATGGCGCAGGCAAGCCCATCAGCGGCATCTTGCTGCGGTACGACATCAAGCTTCAGGATACGGCAGACCATCTCTTGTACTTGCTCTTTGGCGGCAGCACCATAACCACAAACCGCCTGTTTAATCTGACGCGCGGTATATTCTGAGACTTCTAAATCTAACGCCACCATCGCAGCTATTGCCGCCCCACGCGCTTGCCCAAGCTTTAATGCAGAATCCGGATTCTCTGCCATAAATACTTGCTCAATCGCGGTATAAATAGGCTCGTCGCTATATTTCAGATGATGCTGGGTGATTCGCGTTAAGCCGTTAAAAATGCGCTTAAGGCGTTCTGGCATTTCTTTGGTATCCGTACGAATCGTACCGGCGTCGATATAGGTCAGCTTATCGCCTGTTTGTTGAATAATGCCATAACCAGTCATGCGTGAGCCGGGATCAATCCCGATAATAATTGCCATAGGGTTCCATATCACTTAAAAAACGCTTACAAGTTTGATAGTATAGCAAGCCATCCCCATATACATCATAAGTTAACCATTTTAATTTATGCAAAGCTTTTACTTTATTATTTTACAGGACGACACTTTATGGGTCAGATAGTCGGTATTGCCATCGTTTGGTTTATTATTGAAATGCTACTGTGGTATTTAATGGCACAGTTTATCAGTGGCTGGCTAGTCTTTGGTTGGTTTATTATTGCTGCGGTGATTGGCATTTCGCTTATTCGTAAAGGCATGGTGGCGCTAAATCCGATGGCACAGCAAATGAAAGCGGGCGGTATGATGAACCCTGCCATGCGCCCACAAGAATCTACCATGCTAAAAAGTGTCGCTATGGCGGTCGCGGGTCTATTATTATTGATTCCTGGTGTTATCAGTGATTTGCTCGCATTGTTGGTGGTATTGCCGCCTGTCCAAAAGAGACTAAAAGACATGGCGAATAAATATGTCATGAATAATCAGCAAAAAATGATGGAAATGATGGCGAAGCAGATGGGTGGTCAAATGGGAGGTGGACAGAATCCCTTTGGTGGTATGGGAGGAATGGGCGGACAAAATCCATTCGGTGGCGCAGGTGGTATGGGTGGACAAAACCCGTTTGGTCAGCAGCAACAAAATCCATTTGGCGATGTGTTCAAGCAGCATACCACTGTTGATGGCACCGCTAAAGATATTCCAATAGATGTTAAGAAAATCACTAAACCGGCTAATGATGAGTAAGTTATTCTCTTAGAATGTCACGACTGCTGTGAATATATATCAGTAGTCGTTCTCTTATTCCATGAACAATTGTTCGATGGGGTTTAGCAGTCAAATCAGCATAAAAAAAGGTCCTTTTGACTATTTACCAAAAGGACCTTTTAATCTTTATTCATTTGAATTTTTATTGATATAAATAAGTTTTCATCGTGCTTGCTCGTATCATTCTTATTGCGCTTTTAGTTACTAATAAATAGCTCAATAACAAATGACAATCACTAAAAGTAACAACCGGAGTGCCGCCGTAAGATGGTGACCCATGAACCGTGAAGTTCAGGGCGGATGCGTCATTACCTCTGTAGGTTTCCTGAAACACCGCAAGCGGTGCAGGCATACACAATGAGGCAATAGGTAGCGCATCCAGGTATAACATTATCGGCTCAGGGAATAAACATCTACTAGCCAACACTCCAGAATAAAACCATATTAACCAATGAAAAAGCTGATTGCAAGTCTGTTTTACAGATTGCTACGTCGTATTAATAATTGAGCTATTTTTTATACTGTTGAAAATTTTATTTAAAATTTACGTTAAGGCAATCTGCTTAAACAGCCCTAAATAATGTCGGGTTTTCGGCTATTTTGAGATTTGTGTTAGTATAGAGCGCTTGATAAGTATCAATCCTAATTCATTTTAATAATGCACGATAGGCGTTCATTCACTTGAGGAGCGGTAATCTATGACCAGTACGCAGCAACAATCAGAGTCTATTGACGATAATCAGATCCAAGCAAATAATAAGCAGAATAAAAAAATCCCGCATGTACTAATGATATTAGACGGTTTTGGGCATCGCGAAGATGTGAAGGATAATGCCATTGCTGCTGCCAATATGCCCAATCTGGATAAAATTTATCAGCAGTATCCGCACGGACTCATATCTGCTTCAGGAGAAGATGTGGGCTTGCCGGATGGTCAGTTTGGTAATTCAGAAGTTGGACATATGAATTTAGGCGCTGGACGTGTGCTTTACCAAGACTCAACGCGTATCTCAAATGAGCTAGCAAACCGTGATTTTTATAAAAATGAGGCGTTAGTTGGGGCGGTACAGGCGGCGAATGAGCTGGGCGGTAATGTACATATCATGGGTTTATTGTCGGATGGTGGTGTGCATTCACATCAAGATCATATCGAAGGGATGTGTCATTCGGCTTTGGTGCATGGGGCGAAGAATGTCTTTGTACATTGCTTTTTAGATGGTCGTGATACACCGCCAAAATCTGCGGATAAATATATCAATCGCCTGCGTGATTATATTGAAAAACTGAATGCGCATTATGAAGGTCGCGTACGGATAGCCAGTATCATCGGGCGCTACTATGCGCTGGATCGTGACAATCGTTGGGATCGGGTACAAAAAGCCTATGAGCTACTGACTGAAGGTAAAGCAGACCGCCTAGCCACTCGTGCTGATGGGGCGATACAGGCAGCTTATAAAGCGCGCGAGACGGATGAATTTATCAATCCAACCGTGGTGATTGGGCGTGATGAAGTGCCGTTTACCGTTGATGACAATGATGCGCTTATTTTCATGAACTTCCGCTCTGACCGTGCGCGTGAGTTGGCGCAGGCATTTGTGCTGCCAGACCATGAGTTTTCAGGTTTTGCCCGTCATAAGCGTCCTAAGCTTGCTGCTTTTGTGATGTTAACGAAGTATTCAGATATTTTGGCGGACAGTCCTAAAACCAGTATTGCGTATTATCCAACCTCATTGAGCAATACCTTAGGCGAATATTTACAAGATAAAGGCAAAACCCAGCTACGTATCGCTGAAACTGAAAAGTACGCGCATGTCACATTTTTCTTTAGTGGTGGACGTGAGGCAGAATACGAAGGTGAAACCCGTATTTTAGTGCCGTCTCCAAATGTAGCCACTTACGATTTACAACCGGAGATGAGTGCGCCTGAAGTGACGGATAAATTGGTTGCTGCCATTGAGTCAGGTGAATATGACGTCCTAATTGTGAACTATGCCAATGGTGACATGGTCGGGCATACCGGCGTGTTCGATGCGACTGTCAAAGCTGTGGAAGCGCTTGATGTCTGCGTAGGTCGCGTTGAGGCAGCAGTACGTGCTGCTGGTGGCGATATCCTGATTACCGCTGATCATGGCAACTGTGAGCAGATGCAGGACTATGAGAGTGGGCAAGTGCATACTCAGCATACGACTGAGCATGTACCATTGATTTATATTGGTGACCAAAAAGTACGGGTTCGCAGCGGCGGTAAGCTGAGTGACGTTGCGCCGACGATTTTAGCCTTGATGGATATTGAGCCACCTACTGAGATGACCGGTGAGAGTTTACTCATTCCAGCATTGTCGTAAATATATGTCGTAAAGACAAATCGTAAAGACAAGTCGTCAATCACTGTCATAAGTGCATCGTTTAGATAAGCAGACGAATGATTAATAAAGGGAAGAATACCTGTGATTCTTCCCTTTTGTATGCGTTATATTTTTACTGATTTCGTCCATAATACCATTTGAATATTCACCATACACTTACTGCTATGCTGTTTTTATTAGCATATAATTGGCTTGTCACTCTCTACCTATAATAATAACACGCTATATTTTCCTTATTTTATACGAGTCTTTTTATGCGTTTATCTACTCACACTTTATCTCAACCATTAAAATTATCGACGTCTATCAAATTAGCGTTACGTAAACCTGTCTTAAAAATAAGTATGTTTGGGCTGTTAGGCATACTAAGCCTGTGCTCTCAGTCTGCAGTTGCCGCTAGTAGTACGACTAATAGTAAGACCAACACTACTACCAATCATAAGACCAATAGTAAGACCAATAATAAGACCAATTCAAAAACGCCCAAGACCACCGTTATCAATAAGCAGACGGTGAATCAAAATAAATCAACGCCAAAAAAACCAGCCAATAATACGACCGTTAATACTAAAACCGTCAAAGAAAATATAAAAAAGGCGCCTACCACAGATTTGAAACTGATTAATCTAAAAAGAGATGAAGTTAGTGCTGAGGATGGCGCTGATGACCTATCAGATATCCCTGCCGTAGTCGATGAAACCGACGATTGGATGAATGATATGAGCAGTACCAGTGCGACCAATACCACGATAAAAAAGGCGCGCCCCAATGCCGTATTGTCACCAGACACTAAGCTACCAAATACTAATTCACCGAATGCTAATTCTCAGGTTGATGTCTCAGGCGTTATCAACACTGACATTCCCGCTGAAGTGGCGCAAGTATCGTTAAATGCGATTTCACCTGAAACTTTAAAGACGTTTGTCGCGGTCGTAGATTTAATACGGCGTGAATATGTTGAACCCGTCAATGACGAAGAGTTGTTTAATAACGCCATGAGTGGAATGCTAACCAAGCTTGATAGTCATGCGGAATTTTTAGATGCTGAGGCGTATGAAAATCTACGCGCCTTTACCCAAGGTGATGTGGGTGATATCGGTATCAAAGCCGCCTATGATGCGTCGCTTGGTTATTGGGTCATTACAGACGTGAGCAATAAATCCTCAGCAGATAAAAAAGGAATTGCGGTTGGTGATTATTTGCATCAAATCGATGGATTTAAGCTCGATGAAGAGAAGCAAAGCAATGATATTCAGCAGTTGTTAACAGGCATTGCCGGTACGCAAGTCGATGTTATCACCTCTAAAGCGGGTCGTCGTAAACACACCACGACTTTGCAACGTAATAATATGCACGCTCAGACCATTGAGACACGACTGGTCGATGGTATGGCTATTATTAAACTACCAGCATTTCAAAATAACAGTCGGGAAGAAATATTAAAAAGCTTGACCAGTTTAAATGCACCCGTCTCAGGTATCTTACTTGATTTACGTGACAATCCCGGTGGTGTATTGACATCGGCGGTGCAAGTTGCCAGCTTATTTATGGATAATACCAAGGTAGTACAAGTTAAAAGCCGTCAAAGTGAGTTAACGACTTTATCAACTCTAGGTACAGCAGTACTTAAACCGTTACCGGTTGTAATTTTACAAAACCGTTATTCGGCTTCAGCAGCTGAAGTGCTAGCCAGTAGCTTACAGACACAAAAAAGAGCCACTATCGTCGGTGAGGTCAGCTATGGCAAAGGCTCAGTACAGTCCGTCATACCGCTCAATAACGAGCAGGCTGTCAAGTTAACGGTCGCCTATTATCTGACAGCCACGGGCAAGAACATAGAAAAAATTGGCGTGCAGCCAGATGTCACGTTATCGGGTAATGAAAGCAGTTGGGAGCGCCAAGCATTAGAGATATTACGTAAGCAAGTCACCTCTTTGGGTATCCGCTTTGTGCAAAAAGATACTATTAATTAATAGCAAATAGCAAATAATGACTTAAAAAGTAACAAGCGTCTTATAAGAGTGATGTCTAGACATCACTCTTATAATTATCTATCAGGTTTTAAAATTATTAATTAATCACTATGTTGGTCTTCATCTATTTCTAGCTTTTTCATACGATAGCGTAGTGAACGAAAGGTAGTTCCTAATAATTCAGCCGCTTGGGTTTTGTTTCCGTTGGTCTGTTTTAATGCCGCGATAATCAGTCGTTCTTCTTGTTCTTGTAAGTAGGCTTCTAAACCTTTTGATGGTAATCCAGTAATAGATGCTAGCGTTGACGAAGGTTTATTAACATCCTCTCCAAGCTTACTGGACGGTTCATTACTTATCGTCTCATTCTGAGCACTACGTTTCCTAACATTGGTAGGCATTGATGCTTGAATAGCTGAAGGATAGAGCTGGTTAGTGGTACGATAGGGATGAAGATTAATAGCATTAAGCCCATTTTTTGTAGATGCCGTTGACGGCATGTTATGAGCTTGGTCAGGTTTTATGGCAGGCAAGTCTGTCGTATTTGCAGTAGCAATATGATTACTGGCAGCATGACTCATGACATTATCCGTATTTCGCGTTTCATGATTTAGAGCTTTTTGATTCAGAGGTTCATGATTTAGAGCTTCATTATTATCACTAAGCTCAGGCAGTCCTAAATGATTAACGTCAATCATTATGCTTTCAGATAACGTAATCGCCCGCTCAAGGATATTACGCAGCTCCCGAACATTACCGGAAAAATCATGCTGCTGTAGGCGCTTATAGGCACTATCGGTTAATTGTGAGGGCGCATCTAGTTGCCACTCCTCAGCAATCAATGCTAAAAAGTGCTGAGCCAATGCTGGGATATCCTCATAGCGAGCGTTAAGAGCAGGTAATTTAAGCTCAATCACGTTGATGCGATAATATAAATCTTGACGAAAAGTACCCAGTTGCACCAGTTGATTCAAATCTTTATGGGTAGCAGAAAGAATACGAATATCAACGGGAACTTCTCGCGTATCGCCAATGGGACGAACGTTTTTTTCTTGAATGGCGCGTAAAAGTTTTACCTGCATGGCTAGTGGTAAATCTGCCACTTCATCCAAAAATAGAGTACCACCACTGGCTTGTTGAAACAGCCCTTGCTTGTCTGCCACCGCGCCCGTAAAGCTGCCTTTTTTGTGACCAAAAAATTCGGACTCCATCAGCTCTGAGGGTATAGCGCCGCAGTTGACCGGCACAAAACTACCATCACGGCGTGGGCTTAAATCATGAATGAGCCTAGCAACCACTTCTTTACCCGTACCCGATGCACCTGATAAAAATACCGGTGCTTGCGAGCGTGCTAATTTTAAAATGGTATTTTTGAGCGTATGCATCACAGCAGAGTTACCGATAAGGCGACTGTCTAATAGCTGCTGCTCAGGCGTGCGAGCGTTTGGCGATTTGGTATCTTTATCTTGACGAATAACTTTTAGAGCATTTTCAACCAATTGGCGTAAACGCGGTAATTCAAGTGGCTTATTCACAAAGTCAAATGCACCCAGCTTAAGAGCTTCTATCGCCAAGTCCATACTACCATGAGCGGTAATAACCGCAACAGGCGTGCTTGAGCTGCTGCTGATTTGTTTCACCAAGTCTAATCCTGAGCCATCAGGAAGGTTTAAATCAGTTAAGCAAAAGTCATATTCATTTACTTGCCAATAAGATTGGGCTTGCAATAGGGTATAAGCGACATCACTTTTGATACCCATTTTTGTCAATGTGATTTGCATCAAACGACATAAATCCACCTCATCATCGACGACCAGCGCAGTTGCTGTCATATATCACCTCATATCTATTCAATTGGTACAAGTTGTAAAAATGCTATTTAGCTTTCGCTGTTTTAATATTGTTTTTTATATGACGTTTTCACGCGCATGGTTTAGGCGTAGTGATAAATTTATGAGCAGTTACGGAACTTTTGTTGCTGGTTTTTGCTGGCAAGTATAATAATAAACACACTTTGTCTTGGCATCTGATGGACAAGAGATCGCAGGAATAATGAGGCGAAAACATGTCTTTTTATGGGTAGGGACATAGAGTAAGCGAGCATGATTGGCTTCACTAAATGCTTGTGATAAATATAATCCAAGTCCTGTTCCCGCTTTATCAGTGGTAAAAAATGGATTGAATAACTGGTCTAAGTCAGATGTAGCAACGCCTTTACCATCATCTAAAATATCGATTATAACATCGTTCTCAGTACAATAAATATTAACCTCAACATACGGAGAAGCTCGCACATGGCTACTATAGCGCAAGCCGTTATTAATGAGATTGATTAAAATTTGTTCTAATTGATGCGTATCAAACTGTACGATAGGCTGAGAATAGATATGTAATAAAACATCATGCGCCAGAAAATAATTATCCAAAAATTGCCGCATCCACGTTGCCAATACTACCGGCTGCTGATTGGGCAATTGTTGCCGTGATAAATTTAACACGTCTTCAATAATGCGATTCACACGTTTGGTTTGGGCAAATATCATTTTATATAGTTCATGATTACCTGCCATATCGCTACTGCTTAATGGACTGTTACGCGTCTCATGAATCGAGGCGCCGTTATCATTATTCTCAATGATATCCTCCATTAACAGTTGACTCGCCTGTGAAATAGCAGCCAACGGATTACGAATTTCGTGCGCGATACTGGCAGTTAGCTGCCCTAAAGATGCCAGTTTTAACTGTTGCGCACTGGCTTGCTCACGGCGTAAATCTTCCAATAATACCAATTGACTGGCATCTTTTAAGGGAATGATTTGAATACGTAACTTGTCTCTTACCGAGGCATTTTCCATGATAGGTAATTCATAAATAAAGCTGCGTGAGCGTCCCGCACTGACAGCAAGACATCTATCCAGTAAAGATTCGTGCCTATCTTTCATTTGCTGTTGAAAGGCAGCTAGCGAGCCATTTATCTGGTGGCTAGCGGATGTTGGTTGTCGTTTAAAAATAGAAGTCAGCCAGTTAGTATTATGTTTATAATCTTGATTTTGAACTGGTTTGTGCGGTGTCTTTAGCTGGTCTGAGATTTCTAATAACTTATAAGTTGCCGCATTGGCTAAGACGATATGTCCCTGATCAATGACCATCACGCCATTTAACATTTGGCTAATGACTTCTTGATTGATATTGTTGAGTCTTTCAACTTCTTGCTCATGTTGTTCTGCCATTTTTTCGACATGTACCAAGCGTTGAGAGACGAACCAGCTTAAAAAACCCACCGCTAGAAAGCTGACAGATGTGAGTAGAGCATCGACTAAATCAGTCACGCTCATACTATTGGTAATCGCATAAAAAAACTGCTGATAGATGACAAAAATAACGGCGAGTAAAGTGATGATTAACGCTTGCGAACCATGCAAAAGCATAAAACTCGCCGCTACTACTACCATATAAAGCATGGTTATTTGCAAGTCTGCAGCGCCATTAGTATACAGCAGCAAACTTAATATGATGACGTCAAGGGTGAGTCCGAAAGCCAGTTGTCGCTGTGGATATTTTGTCACCACATAGAATAGCCCAAACAAGACGATGCTCAATAATACATAAAAGCCAAGAACCGTTTGCGGTAATAAACTCGGCAGCAATAAACTGCCTGCAGACTTAGCGGTCACATAACTCATGACTATAAAAAAAATACTGATAACCAGTCGATAGCTACTATAAATTAATCCAAGACGGCGTAATTGGGAGGACGGCAGCGTATTGCCTCGATAAAAAAAGTCAGTCATAGTCGTGATGGCAGCAGGGTGGGTTTTCATAGAATGACCAAATTATCTTAGCACTAAATTTTAGCGCTGAATTTTATGGCTGAATCAAGCCATGACGAATGGCCATATGTGTCAATTTTACATCACTATCAACACCCACTTTTTCATAAATACGATAGCGATAAGTATTGATAGTTTTGACACTGACGAATAACTGGTCAGCAATTTGCTGTGGGCTTTGGCAATTAACGACCATCATCGCCACTTGCTTTTCGCGATCACTCAGTAAGTCAAAGGGGGAAGCTGCATTATCTGATAATAAAACCTCTGCCAACTGTTCCGCAACGTCATGACTGAAATAGCGACCTCCTTGATAGAGTTTTTTAATGGCGCGAATCATCTCGTCTAGTGGCGTGCCTTTAGTGATATAGCCATTAACGCCTGCTTTAAGTAACATGGAGGGATAAGGCTGAGCAACCATACTACTGACCGCTAAAATTTTAATGCCCATATCTAACTGTACTAAACGTTTGGTTGCCTCAAGTCCGCCAATATTTGGCATATTAACATCCAGTAATACCACATCAGGGCTGAGCTGTTTAGCCAATTTAATGGCCATATCACCGCTGTCCGCTTCGCCTACCACTTCAATATCAGTGCTATCAGACAACATACGACTGATGCCCATTCGCACTAAGTCGTGATCATCTACTACCAATACTCGAATCATAGTTATACTCTTATAGATTGCTTAATCTTGGTAAAATCAGATTGATTTCACCTTATAATACTGTGTTATTTTATAAAATATCAGAAAAAAATTAACGTCATAATATTACTGATTTATATCAGTAATTAAGTTTGTATTAAATTGCACATTTCGAGATGATGGTCATCATATATTGTTATTATGTTAACAAATATTACTCGAACCCAAAGCAAGTGTAGCAAATATTGACCATATACAAGAAAAGTATATGTTATCAGTTTAGTAGATTAAATTTGAATGCAAACCATGATACACTAAAAGTACAAAGACCCTATACGAGTGCCTACAAACGCATCCATAATCGCTACGTAAGTTACCAACGTCAACTATCTTGCTTTGACGTGTTAGTAGCAATAGCCGGAGGAAGAATGAAACATATACCATTAACCAAACAGCAATTAATTGCTGCCATGATTTCGTTGAGTTTAGGCAGTGCTGCCCAAGCGGCATTAACGATTAATGGTACTGAATCCAGTGCACGCGTGAGCTGGGGCGGCGCTGACAGCTTATCTGAAGCCCGTAATATCATGTCTAAGTCCACTGGTACGGCTATCAAAAAAGTTGATAACGGCTACGGTACGACTAAACTTACGAATGCTCCCAGTGTAAGTAGCAGCAATAACAATAGTTATAATACGACCTATAGCGGCAGCTTTGGTAGTAGTAGCATGATTCCTATCAGTGCAAATTCGCGCAGTGTCGCAGTCATTGATGCCGAAACAGGCGAATCTATCTATGAGAAAAATGCAGATACCGCAAGACCAATGGCTAGTATTACGAAAGTAATGACCGCTATGGTGGTGCTTGATGCCAATCTAGATATGCGTGAAGAAATTACCTTTGATGCAGAGGATTTTATTGGTCCTAAACGCGCCAGTACGCGTTTAAAAGCAGGCGATCGAATGAATCGCGCTGAGATATTGCTCATGGCACTGATGAAATCAGAGAATCCAGCGGCGAAAACATTAGCCCGTAACTATCCAGGTGGTTATAGTGCCTTTATGCGCGCAATGAATAATAAAGCCAAGTCTTTAGGCATGAGTACTGCATTTTTTGGTGACCCAACTGGTCTTGATTCACGCAATGTAGCGTCATCTAATGATTTAGTTAAAATGGTACGTGCTGCGGGCAATTATGATGTGATTCGTCGTTTTTCTACCACCAAAAGTTATGACTTTTTAGTCGCTAACTATTCAAGTGGCAATCGCAGATATCAAGCCAGTAATACTAGTAGCTTAGTGCGTTCAGGTGATTATCCGATTGGCATCTCAAAAACAGGTTTTATTAACGAGGCAGGAAACTGTGTAGTTATGGAAACCAGAGTTAATAATAGACCCGCCATTATTGTCATCTTAGGGGCAGATAGCTCAGCAACACGTTGGGGTGATGCTAAGAATATTTTAAGTAGTCTTTCTAGCCGCCGTACGGTTTAAGTTTAAAATTGATATTTAAAGTTTTTATCTAATATAGAAATGAATAGAGCTGTTATTGAATATAACGGCTCTTTTTTTAATTATATTATCTCTAACTATCTTATCTCTAATTATATTGCGTCCAAGGATTCGTATGTCCCAGTATTTAGCACCTAAACTCTATTTACTGACCAATGATGATGGGTTTGAGCTCTTGTATTCTAAGTTAAAAATAGCTTTAGGTACAGGCATGATTGGCTTGTTACAAATTCGCCGTAAAAAGATATTGGCGCAAGAAGATGGGCAAGCAAAGCTATATGAGGAAGCGGTGAAAATCGTGGCGTTAGCAAAGCAATATAATGTGGCGGTGGTCATTAATGATGATATTAAGCTTGCTGCTAGGCTAGGCGTAGGCGTTCATCTTGGGCAGCAGGATGGCAATATTGCTGAGGCTAAGCAGCAGCTGTTACCCAATCAAATCATTGGTCGTACTTGTCATGGTGAGGTTGAGCTGGTCAAAGACGCCAAAAATGATGGTGCAGATTATGCAGCGATGGGTGCAGTATTTACATCGACTACAAAACCCAATGCGGCTACTATCACCCGTCAGCAGCTTATCGAAGGCTGCCAGCAAGAGATTGATATTTGTGTGATTGGCGGGTTAACTGCGGAGAATATCAATCAGTTGTCAGGTTTGCCACTGACGTATATCGCCGTTGTTGGTGATATTATGGATTTACCCGGGGATAAGATTGCCATGCGTTGCCAACAATGGCAGCAGGCGCTAACCTTATGGAATACGCCTGCTTAAAACTTAGTAATCTAAATTTGAGTTTTTTGATGCTAAATTCATTTAGCATGTTCCATACATAAGGTGGCATAAGGCAGAGCTTCCAAACGCTGTTCTGCGATTTCTTTACCGCAGATTTCACACTCGCTATACGTACCATTTTCGATACGGCTTAGCGCATTTCTGACATAAACCAAGCTTTGCTTCGCTTCTACTAGCAAATTTTTGCGCATGTCATTTTGACTATAGGAAATGGCTTGGTCGTCCCAATGCTCATTTAGGTCATCTTGTGGATGTTGGATATGGTCTTCAATTTTATCAATACGCGTCTCATATTCTTCTTTTAAGGCGAGTAAATTTGTTTTGGCAGTATCCAAATTAATGCTCATTATATTCTCCAAATAGAGTGTTGTTATTGTTTACTCATCTATCATAAGAGCTGTGACCATACTGTACCACCACAAAATGTTACTGAGCTTGTAGCCTAGTTCAAGCGCTTGCTGATTGTCGGCTAAATTTTATCAGATTGACTGTTTAGAAAAGTGAAGCTTATGCTACACTCACGTCCTAAAATAGCCGAACCATTTTATTTAAATAACAAAGATACCGTTAATAAATAGCATCTTTACTATCTAGTAGTGTCCTTAAATTGACCTATTTATAAATTATAGTGCCCAGAAATCATCGTATTTAGAAGTCGTATTGTCCATCAATAATAGATTAATATCAAAATTAGGAGTAGGTAATGAATTTTTTGCGTATGAGTGAGCTGGATTTAGCTAAAAAAGTAGTATTGATTCGTGAAGACCTAAATGTACCGATTACAGATGGTCAGATTACCAGTGATGCGCGCTTGCAGGCAAGTTTGCCAACGATAAAGCTGGCGTTAGAAAAGGGTGCAGCAGTCATCGTTTGCTCGCATTTGGGGCGTCCGACAGAAGGTAAGCCTGAAGAAATCTATTCGCTAGCGCCTGTTGCTGAGTACTTAACGGATAAGTTAGGGGCGCAAATTAAGCTGCCTGTGACCCTGAATCGTGATTATCTGACCGATGGCGTGACCATTCAAGCCGGTGAAGTCGTGCTGCTAGAAAATGTACGTTTTAATGAAGGTGAAAAGAAAAACAACAGCACGTTAGCAAAAGCTTATGCTGACTTATGTGATGTATTTGTGATGGATGCATTTGGTACAGCGCACCGTGCACAGGCATCAACTGAAGGCGTTACTCAAGCTATGCGTGCCGCGGATAAAACCGTTTGTGCCGGACCGTTATTGTCCGCTGAATTGGATGCGTTGACGCAGGCATTAGACACGCCCGCCCAGCCAATGTTAGCCATTGTTGGTGGCTCAAAAGTATCTACCAAGCTCGAAGTTTTACATAGCTTGGCAGAATTATGCACCCAAATCATCGTTGGTGGTGGGATTGCCAATACTTTCTTAGCCGCGCAAGGTCATAATGTTGGCGCTTCGCTATATGAAGCTGACTTGCTGGAGACGGCACGCGATATCATGACAAAAACCGATATTTTACTGCCTGAATATGTAGTGGTTGCGGATAAAAATGAAATTGATTTTTCTGACTTTATTGGCTCATTACAAAATGCTAAAGCAACAATCAAAGCAGTAAATGCGATTGCTGCCGATGATATGATATTAGACATCGCGCCACAAAGTGCCGAAAAATTAGCCGAAGCCATTATGAATGCCAAGACTATTTTATGGAATGGCCCAGTGGGCGTGTTTGAAGTAGATGCTTTTGGTGCGGGTACTGAAATTTTAGCCAAAGCCGTAAAAGACAGCGCAGGCTTCTCCATTGCGGGCGGCGGTGATACGCTCGCAGCCATTGACAAATATCAAGTAGCGGATGGTGTCAGCTATATGTCAACCGGTGGCGGGGCTTTCTTAGAATTTGTCGAAGGCAAAGTATTGCCAGCAGTAGCTGCCTTACAAATACAAGCACAGTAACACTATACGTACAATATTTGGCGAGTGACTGAGGTAGTCTATTCCAACATTGTCAGATCTAAAGTTTTTTATATTTAATAATTTAGATAAACATAAGTTAATTAAATGATAAACGAAGCGATCTGATAATTAACGACTATTATTAAGCCGTTATTATTTGTTAATATACTAAAAATTGTTATTGCATGTCCTATTTGCTGCCTATAAAATGGCGCTACCATGTATTTTGACATGCATTATTTACTAGAGGTTTATTATGTTAAAACGTCATTTGTTACTTGCTAGCGTTCTTGCTGGTACTTTTGCAGTCACTGCATGTAGCCAAAAAACTGAAGAACAAGCGGATGCGGGTAACGTTGAAGCAGCAGCAGAATCTGCAGGCGATGATATCGTTGCTAATACTGAACAAGCAACTTCTGAAGCTGAAATGGCTGCAAAAAATGCTGGCACAGATATCGCTGATGGTGCTAAAACGGCGGGCGCTGTTGCTGCTGGTGCAGTTGTAAACACTGGCGAAGCTATCGCTGATGGTACTAACAAAGCTGTTGAAGGTACTGCTGATGCCGTGGCTAAAGGCGCAGATAAAGTTGCCTCAGGTGCATCTGATGTTGCGGCTAATGCGGCGGCTAAGCCAGCTACTGATCTACAAGCTGATCCAGCTGTAAAAGAAGCCGTTGCTGAAGATCAAAAATACTAATCTCTACTGTACTCGTCTCTACATTACTCGTAACTAAAGTATTGAGCTTTGATAATAGTTTTTTATATTATTAAAGACATAGAGCACCAAAAGTAAAAAAGCCTTGGTATTGACCGAGGCTTTTTTTATATTTATTCGACTGTGGTTGTATGATTTATCTGAGTAAATCACAAGAAAATGTACGAGATAGATAAATACTGACGTAACCACTGCGAGAGGTCAGTAAACTTTGCTATAATCTGCAGCTGATGATGATTATTGGCATAGTGTGCGTAATAAAAATGATGGTACGATGGTTATTATTGTTCCATTTGGTTTGTTAACGGCATAATTTTTTAACACACAGCACTATCTATTAACGTTATTCAATATTCTATCCCTGTTTAAAACTCAATTAGAGAGCGTCTTATGGCCTTAATCTCCTTACGTCAACTGTTAGATCACGCCGCTGAGCACAGCTACGGTGTGCCTGCATATAATGTCAATAATTTAGAGCAGATGCGCGCGATTATGATTGCCGCTGACGCTTGTAATTCGCCTGTGATTGTACAAGCCAGTGCGGGCGCGCGTGGCTATGCAGGAGCGGCATTTTTACGACATTTAATTATTGCCGCCATCGAAGAGTGGCCACATATTCCTGTCGTCATGCATCAAGATCATGGTACGTCTCCTGCGGTTTGTCAGCGTTCAATTCAGCTTGGTTTCTCATCAGTAATGATGGACGGCTCGCTTGGTGAAGATGGTAAAACACCGATGGATTATGACTATAACGCCAGCGTAACGCGTGAAGTGGTTAAATTGTCACACGCTTGCGGTGTTTCTGTCGAAGGTGAAATTGGTTGTTTAGGCAGTTTAGAGACCGGCATGGCGGGTGAAGAAGACGGACATGGCGCTGAAGGCGTATTGGATCATGCGCAATTATTGACCAGTGCTGACGAAGCAGAACAGTTCGTAAAAGACACGAATGTTGATGCATTAGCAATCGCGATTGGCACCAGTCATGGCGCTTATAAATTCACCCGTCCACCGACTGGCGATATCTTATCAATTGAACGTGTTAAAGAGATTCATGCGCGTATTCCGAACACCCATTTGGTCATGCATGGCTCATCTTCTGTACCGCAAGAATGGCTAAAAATTATTAATGAAAATGGCGGTAACATCGGTGAGACTTATGGTGTACCAGTTGAGCAAATCGTTGAAGCGATTAAGCATGGCGTGCGTAAAGTAAATATCGATACTGATTTGCGCTTGGCATCAACGGGCGCTATCCGCAAATTCCTTGCAGAAAACCCGAGTGAATTTGATCCACGTAAATACTTCAAAGCCTCAATGGTTGCTATGTCAGCTATTTGTGTGAATCGTTTTGAAGCCTTCGGTTCTGCGGGTCAAGCGGATAAGATTCGTCCGATTAGCCTTGAAGGTATGGTTGATTTTTATCAGTAAAATGATGAAAATAAGCCGTATTATTTAAGAGCAGCTCAAATTATTCCACGATTTATAACAGATAATTGCTGTTCATAGGGGAAGGTTATGATAGGACTGATTACTGGGCAGGTGCAGTATTTAATGGCGCCAACGGCCTGTATCATGACCACCTCTGGCGTGGGCTATGATATTGAGCTGCCATTACCGTCATTTTGTCAGTTACAACTAAATCAACAAGCGAGCATTTGGACTCATTTCCACGTGCGTGAAGATGCGCAGCTGCTTTTTGGGTTTATCGACCGTAAAGAACGTGATGTGTTTCGGCAACTGATTAAAATTAATGGGGTTGGTGCTAAAATGGCACTGGCGATGCTGTCTGCTATGTCAGCGGCTGAGCTAAAAATGCATGTTGAGCAAGATTCAGAAACCGCACTCATGCGTATTCCGGGCATTGGTAAAAAAACAGCGCAACGCTTATTAATTGAGCTGAAAGATAAGCTCAAAAATATAGAAGTGGATAGCAGCCATTTAGAGTTTAATCCTCAGTCTGTGACGGTTTCTCACGAAGGTAGTATTATCGCTGAAGTGGAAGGCGCGCTGATTAGCTTAGGTTATAAAGAAAAAGAAGCCCAACAAGCAATTAAGGCAGCTAAAAGTAAGGGCGATATCTTTGAAGATACGCAAGGCTTATTAAAAGCGACTTTACAGCAGTTGTCAGGCTTTTAAGTGCGCTTAGTTTTGACTTAGATTGTTTGATGTTAAAAGGCTTATTATATATTTAAACAAGCGACACTAGTTGTCGCTTGTTTTTATTCTATTCGTTAATTTATGATGCTTTCGCATGATTTATCCGTTACGCTTGGTTATGCTAAGTGTTCTTTCTATATTATTTTTCCCTTTATACAATGATAAAACTTATGAGCCAAGATCGTTTGATTAATCCGCTAGAAGGGCTGGGTGATGCTCCTGATGCTAATATTCGCCCTGCGTTACTGGCTGAATATATCGGACAGCCCGTGGTACGTGAGCAAATGGAAGTCTTTATTGGGGCGGCACGCGCACGTGATGAGGCGCTTGACCATACTCTTATTTTTGGACCACCGGGTCTAGGTAAGACCACGCTTGCCAATATTATCGCTCGTGAAATGGGCGGCAATTTGCGCTCAACCTCAGGACCCGTGCTTGAGCGCGCAGGCGATTTGGCAGCCATGCTGACCAATCTTGAAGCGGGCGATGTGCTATTCATTGATGAGATTCATCGTCTCAGTCCAGTTATTGAAGAGATTCTGTATCCGGCTATGGAAGATTTCCAGCTCGATATTATGATTGGTGAAGGTCCTGCGGCACGCTCAATTAAGCTAGATTTACCACCGTTTACCTTAGTTGCGGCAACTACGCGTGCGGGATTATTGACCTCGCCATTGCGGGATCGCTTCGGTATTGTGCAGCGTTTAGAGTTTTATAATATTGCAGATTTGACCACGATTGTCAGTCGTGCGGCAAGGTTAATGCGCGTGCCGATGAGCGAAGATGGCGCGGTTGAGATTGCCCGCCGTGCACGTGGTACACCGCGGATTGCCAACCGTTTATTGCGCCGTGTACGTGACTATGCGGAGGTCAGAGGCGACGGTAGTATCAACGGTGATATTGCTGCGAGTGCCCTCGATATGTTAGCAGTCGATCGACGCGGATTGGATCATTTAGACCGACGCTATATTGAAATTTTGCATGAGCGTTTTGATGGTGGTCCTGCGGGCGTTGAAGCGGTAGCGGCGGCAATGGCTGAAGATCGCGGGACGTTAGAGGATGTGATTGAACCGTATTTAATTCAACAAGGTTATGTACTGCGCACCGCACGTGGACGCATGCTGACGCAAATGGCGATTGATCAAATGTAATGCTTTATTTTCTCAATAAAAAATGCCCATACTTTAAATGATTAAAGTATGGGCATTTTTTTATCTAAGTGAGATACACTTTTTAATATTAACCTAAAATACGCCAAATCACTGCCAGTATAGCTAAAACGTAAAAGATAGGTGATAACCAACCAACCACTTGAGTAGCAATAGCAATAAATAGTCCAAAACCTGCTAACGCTATCCAGTCACGACGACGGTCATTGAGCATATCCGCGCGGATTTGTTGAATTTCACGCAGCTGACTGTCTTGACGTGCACCTTGTGCCGCTAAGCTTTGCAAGCCTTGGTCAAGCAATTTAGGAATATCCATACTTGATAACAAAAGTTCTGGAAGACGCTGCCGTAGCTGTTGTAAGTTGCGCATTGGGTCGAGCTGTTCTTTTACCCAGCTACTTAAAATAGGTTTGGCAAGTGACCAAATATCAAGGTCAGGGTAGAGGTCGCGACCTAAGCCTTCAACGTGTACCAAGGTTTTAAGGAGTAGCATGAGCTGCGGCGGAATGGTCATGTGATGACGACGGGCGATATCAAGTATTTGCATCAATACGCCCGCAAAATCGATGTCATTAATCGATTTTTGCAACATGGGGGCTACAGTACGACTCATATCACGCATCAAGGCATGCTTATCGGTATGGGGTGGTATCCAACCTGCACGGCTAACGATATCTACTAATGCCGTGAAGTTGTTATTCATAACGGCAAGCAGCATCCGTGCCACGATTAGCTGATCATTTTTGGATAAGGTACCCATGATGGCGCAATCAAGCCCAATATATCGCGGCTCGTGCCCCAAATCTACTGGTGGCATATTAGCCGTCAGCGTCTTGATAGGTGGCGTCTCAACGAACACATTACCCGGATGCATATCCGCATGAAAAAAGTTATCACGAAAGACTTGGGTAAAAAAGATGGTTAAGCCTTTTTCTGCGAGGGCGGCACGGTCATAACCAAGCTGATCAAAGAGCTGCGTTTGTGAAATAGGGACCCCTTGAATACGCTCCATGACCATCACATTCTTAGCAGCGTCATAGACTTCTGGCACATACATCAGCGCTGAGCCTAAGAAATTATTGCGCATCTTAGTCGTGTTTTCAGCTTCAAGGGTTAAATCTAACTCATTAAGCATCACTTGCCGATAGTCTTCGACAATATCAATAATATGTACGGCACGCGCTGCTTCTACACGCGCTGATAGCCAATTGGCAAGCTCGCGTAGCAGCTCAAAGTCCGCAATAATGGTGGTGCGAATGTCAGGGCGCACGACTTTGATCACCACTTCGCGACCATCATAGAGTGCGGCGGTATGTACCTGCGCAATGGAAGCAGCCGCTAACGGCTTAGTATCAAAACGCGCGAATAAAGTATCAACAGACTGCCCTAAACCATATTTTTTATCTTCAATTTGAGCAATGGCTATATCTGGCGCGAAAGGTTTGACTTGGTCTTGTAGTTGAATTAACTGGTTAATAATCTCAGGCGGCACTAAATCACGACGGGTGGAAAGCAATTGTCCAAGCTTTAAAAATAGCGTGCCCATATCTTCGAGCGCGTATTTAATGCCATTAGGCTGATGCTTTTTGCCCCAAGCGGCAGGGTGTAGACGAATTAAACGTGCCAGAGGTTGTAGCTGCGGCGTATCTTCGATAGAAAAATGAGTGTCAATACGATAGCTTGCTGCAATGCGCCAAAGTTCAAGGAGACGGGCGCGATGAGATAGTAGCATGGGCGATAGATACTCTAAATAAACAGTGACGCTAAATAAAAGGTCTCGTTGAAAAATACGAATAGCTATTCGTTATCAGTCAAGCATACCTATTTAGGATGGATAGCACCTAATTGTGCTGCTTCAATAGGATTTGGCACGATGACCAAAGCTACGTTTAAGTTGTGAGATAACTAGCTGTAATTGACTTGCTAAAGGTTTGCCAATGAGTGGCTCAAGCTGTCCTGCAATATCAGGGTCAAAGCCAGCTACCAACTGCTGAAGCTGCATCTGTACTTTGTCATCACCAGTCATTGGCAAATCACCGTCAGCACCGCGCATTAAATGCAGTAATTGCGCAATATTTTCAACGTTAAGAGTACAGTCAGGACGACTATAACTCATACACGCCATATCTACATTGGCTTGTTGGCGCTCATCATTGCTGCTATCCACGGCAATTCTATCAATAGCATGGTTATCAACGACATGAGCGCGCGATTCAAACCCCTCATCGGTGGTGACAGGTTCAAAACGCAGGTGCTCATGATTGAATAAAACATCAACTTGTATCTTAGGCGTTGCGATATTAAGACGTAATACTTTCCCAGCAAGCGATGCAAGCCCTGCTTGGGTAATCTCATCACTGCCAATAGCGATATTAATCAGCTTTTCGGCAGCTGCCAACAGCAATACAGTCAACATAATACTCTCACGTGTTTTATAAAGTCGGCGTTTATTAGGCTAGGCTTTAAAGCCGCGATGCACTGCCACGATACCGAACGTTAAATTATTATAATCGCACTTCTCAAAGCCTGCTTGCTCCATCATCTGCTTTAATGACTGCTGATCTGGATGCATCCGAATTGACTCGGCTAGATAGCGATAGCTTTCAGAATCGTTCGCCACAATCTTGCCCATCAGTGGCAGTGCGGTAAATGAGTATAAATCGTACGCTTTAGATAACGGCTCAAAGATAGGTTTTGAGAACTCTAAAATCAATAAACGACCGCCTGGCTTAAGGACGCGATACATGGCACGTAGTGCGGCGTCTTTATCGGTTACGTTACGTAGACCGAAACTAATCGTCAATAAGTCAAAACTATTATCTTCAAATGGCGCAAGCGTTTCCGCATTCGCTAATACAAAGTCAACGTTATTACAACCGGCATTAATCAAACGCTCACGACCCACTTCTAGCATTGCCGCATTGATATCGGATAATACTACGTGACCATTCTTACCCACTTCACGGCTAAATACTTTTGCCAAGTCACCTGTGCCGCCTGCGATATCAAGCACATGCTGACCTGCACGCACACCAGATAAGCTGATGGCATAACGTTTCCATAAACGATGGATACCAAATGACATTAAGTCATTCATAATGTCATATTTTTTGGCAACAGACGTAAAGACATCGGCAACGCGCGCTTGTTTTTCAGCTTTATTCACAGTTTCATAGCCGAAATGAGTTTCTTCTGCGCCATCAGTATCTGACGTATGCGGATTATTAATATCATCACGCTGATTAAAAGTAGCTTGTTTTGGCGCTTGCGTATTAGAGTGGGCTGGCGTGTTGCTATTTAGCATCGTTGTTTGTTGTCCTTGCGGTGTACCCGTTGGTAAGTCTTGTACTTGGGTAAAGTCACTGGCTTGGTTGTGTTCTATGGTAGCACGATTTTCGATGACTTGATTCAGCGCATGGCTATTACGTGCTTGTGCTTTGGCGCTGATATCTTGACTATGAGCAATACTGTCTTTGACCAGTTTATCTTGAATATGGCTGTGTCCAGTTTGCTGATTAGCAGAATTCGCGCTATCACTATCTAAGTGGTCACTATCTAAATGAACGTTTGAGTTATCAGTCATAAGAGTATCCGGTTATTTGTTGTTATGTTTATCAATGGAACGCCATGAAGCTATGATACAGCAAATGCAGAAACGTTGCCTTTATTGGCAGGCGCATGAATTTGGTCAATAATCAGCAGCTCACGCTTGCAGAAGGGTTCAATAAAACCACCAACGCTATCAAGTGGTTTCATTGCTTTGAAGCCGGCATCGATAAAGTCATACATTGGCTGAAAGTTATGGCTATAGGCAGTGTTTTTAGCCAGTGCAAATACCTTTTTTAACATAAACGAGTTGAGATACTTATCTGTACGATAACAAACATCTTTAAGATTATTGATTTGCGTACGGCGTTCGCCTGCTTCATCAACCGCTTGATAAGCAGCAAGCATATTTTCTTCATTAACTGGCAACTCTTGCGCCAATAACCATTCCGCCAAGTGCATATCTAATTCAATCGCTAAAATTGCTGCCTGAATCGCTAAACTACCCGTCTCAAGTACCGTCTCTTTTGCTAAGCGCTCAAGCTTTTTAGCTTTAGGTAAAATACGTTCTAATTGTTTGGCTAATAGTTTAAATTCGCCACCACCATACAATTGGGTAAGAAAATAATCTGCCATCGGTCTGTTTTTTGGCTGCTCAAATAATTCGTTATGTGTACGCTGAATACGCGCCCGTTGCCATGCTTGAACTTCGACAAGCTTAGATTCAAGAGCAGCGTCTTGGTGGTAAGGCAGCGCCCAATAACGGGTTAAATGGTTTTGTAGCTCAGATAATGCAGACATGGCAGACAATCCTCTATAAATAAAAATAATTGGTAAAAAAATAGTGTTAAGTCTAAAAGCTTTCAGGGCATTGCTTATAAAAAAATAGGTATAAACCGCACCGTTATAAATTGAAGGCTTATAAAACGGCTTATTATAAAAGCGTTAATAAGCGTTAGTATAAAGCATTCTCCTATTATAGTCCGTCACCTTAAAATAAAGTAAGACAGAATACAAATGCCAAATGGTTACACAGCAATGCGATTTACAGTTTCTACGAGTGCTATTATTCATAGATGACCGATATGTATTTATAAATGACTGATATGCAATCATCACCATTAATCATATGATAATGAGAATAAAAATGCCAAAAAATAAATCAAAGCATCAGCAAGAAAATCACTTGTCTGAAAATCCGCAACTTCCACAAGCTGTGAGTGCCCAATTTAGTGAAGACGTAATCAATCAGCTTCTCATCCCTAATCCGTTAAGTCAGTTTTCGATGGATAAAGACGCGCTTAGATTGGCATTAGTTACTGCCCAATTTGCCCTACGCGCCACGCGTCAGCAAACACCGCCAACGACCAATAAACCGACGGGGCTGCTAGTATTGGTTAATGGAATGGAGCAGGCAGGTAAGGGCACGGCGGTCACACAACTGCGGGAATGGGTCGATCCGCGCTTATTAAAAGTTGAGGCGACGATTGGTTATCCCTCATTAAACCATCAACCGATTTGGCAGGCGCATATCAAAGCCATGCCGCGTCACGGTGATGTGATGGTTTATTTTGGTAACTGGTATGCCGACTTGCTATATAACATCATGCGCATGGTGAGCACTGATTTCCCAAGTGATGAAAAGTCTACTAAGAATAAGAAAAGTAATAAAAAATCCGCTAAAAATAAAACTGCTAAAAATAAGCAGCCAGATTTAAAGCAAGCGCTTCCTATTGCAAAGTGGCAAGATTATTTACAGCAGCAACTCATTGAACTACAGGCTTTTGAGCGTGACCTTGCGGTTAACCACACCAAATTACTAAAGTGTTGGTTTCATGTCGATGCTGAAACACTACAAGCGCGGTTAAATGATGAGGAAGTGGATCCCAAGTTTTTATACCAAATGGATTGGAGTAATGCTGAGGTCTTAGCACAATTTAACGAGGTTGCAGCCATGCTGTTGAGCCAACAAGGCGACTGGGTCATCATTGATGGCGGAGATAAATCACAGGCAGCGACCCGTTTTTGTCATGAAGTGCTACAAGCAATGCAAGGTGCACTAGCCAGTAGTCATGTGTCTGTTGACGATAACCTTAGCAGTAATGATAGCAATACTAGTCAGATTGATAAAAACGGTAATGATAAATCTACTAAAGCGGCTGATAACATAAATTTGGCTAATGAAAATTCAGCCAATACAAATTTGCGTCAAGATTTATTGATATTTACGCCAGTCGAAATACCCAAATTACTGACAGATATTGGTAATCCTGACATTGATAAAGCTGTTTATCATGAGCAGATTGCTGCAAAACAAGCCAAGCTTGCTGAGCTTTTACGCGCGCGTGGCGGTCGTCATGTAGTATTTGCCTTTGAAGGTATGGATGCAGCGGGCAAGGGCGGGGCGATTAAAAGGCTAGTTGCACCTCTTGATCCGCGCGAATATCAAATTTATAATATTGGCGCACCGATGCTCTATGAATTACAGCATCCGTATTTGTGGCGGTTTTGGACGCGACTTCCTAATGAGCAAACTGACCGTATTAGTCGTATCGCCATCTTCGATCGCACCTGGTATGGCAGGGTTTTGGTTGAGCGTATTGAGAGTTTGGCAACTGCTGATGAATGGCAACGCGCCTATGCCGAGATTAATCGCTTTGAGGGAGATTTAGTGGCAGCCGACACCATTGTGCTGAAATACTGGCTGGCCATTGATAAAAAAGAGCAGTTAGCCCGCTTTGAAAGTCGTGATGACACCCCGCACAAGCAATTTAAACTCACCGATGAAGATTGGCGTAACCGCGAGAAGTGGGAAGACTATGTACAAGCAGCGGCAGATATGCTGGCACGTACTGATACCGTTGCTGCGCCGTGGTGTGTAGTGGCGACCAATGACAAGCGCTATGCGCGTTTGCAGGTACTTGAACACGCCATTACGCAGCTTGAAAACAGTTTATAACCTCTTTTAATATCGTTGTCCTAAAAAATTTATCATCTTCAACATGCATTATGTATGTATTTTGAATATAATAGGCACGCGATAACAGACGCAAATCAATAGTATCGCCATTTACGTGCCTATTTATCATTTTATTTTCGTCTGTCATCACTGCCTGCACATACAGTGGAATAGTTAAGTTATAAAACGATAAGCAACAAAAGTGACGTCATATAAAGTCGCTTTAATTGCTAATTGTTTGGCTGTCTACTGTTATGTCACCTGCCGTATCGCTTTCATTTTACGTTTTTTAATACACGTTTATTATAATTAGTTTCACTCTAATGGCAGCTGATTATTCAAAGTAATCTGCGCCTACCGTTTTATATTAGTTTTAAATTAAGAGGAGATGGCATTGTCTAATGTATGTACTCTATAACTTACGTCAGACCTCATTTTTATAAACTAAGTCTACGTCACTTATAGAGTTGTGCTGTTTGTTTATTGATACAGCGCACACATACAAGCAATGCTATCAATTGCATTATCTTCACCCAGTTTACGCAAGGCATACCAATCTATGGGTATTAGCAACCAGTCTATAAAGCCGGCTAGCACCGGCACTATGAAAGTTAATATATTTTTCGCCCTTCTTCTAGTCGGGATGACCAGCTACTTTTTGTGGTGGGGTTTCGATTACACCTTGCACCAGCAGACGCCGCTATTTATTGTTGCCACGGCTTTTGGTGTCTTTATGGCATTTAATATTGGCGGTAATGACGTTGCCAATTCATTTGGTACCTCAGTTGGGGCAGGGACGTTAACGATTCCGCAGGCGCTCGGTATCGCTGCGATATTTGAGGTGTCAGGAGCAGTGCTGGCAGGCGGTGAGGTGACCAATACCATTCGTAGCGGCATTGTCGATTTAGATGGTTTATCAGTCACACCCAATCAGTTCATTTATGTCATGCTATCAGCGCTCATCGCTGCTGCATTTTGGCTACTGTTTGCCACCAAAAAAGGTCTACCCGTTTCGACCACGCACGCTATTATCGGCGGTATAGTGGGCAGCTCCATTGTATTGGGTGTCACTTTAGGTGGTACTGAAATGGCGTTATCTGCCGTAAATTGGGGTCAGATTGGCACGATCGCTATTTCTTGGGTAATATCACCGCTACTAGGCGGCGTGCTTTCTTATATTTTATATGGTCAGATTAAGAAAAATATCATTGAGTACAATGATAGAACAGAGGCGCATCTTGTCACTCTAAAAGACAATAAAAAAGTGCTAAAGCAAACGCACAAACAATATTTAGACAGCTTGACAGAGTCAGAACAGTTGGCTTATACCTCAGCGATGTTACGTGATCAAGAAATCTATAGAGATGATGATTGCGTTGTCGAAGATTTAGAAACAGATTATTACAAAGAACTTTATGAGCTTGAAAACGAGCGTAGCAACCTTGATACCCTAAAAGCACTGAAAAAATGGGTACCTATTATCGCTGCTGCAGGCGCGGCAGTCATGACGGCGATGGTGGTGTTTAAAGGTCTAAAAAACGTCAATGGTGATATGACTAATCTAAATGGCTTATTGATCATGGGCATGATCGCAGCACTAGTGTGGCTTGCTACCTTTATCTATACCAAAAGTATACGCGGTAAGCATAAAGAAGACTTGACCAAAGCCACCTTTATCATGTTTAGCTGGATGCAGGTCTTTACGGCGTCTGCTTTTGCCTTTAGTCATGGCTCAAACGATATTGCCAACGCTGTTGGTCCTTTTGCTGCGATTATGGACGTTATCCGTACTAATACCATCGCTACAGAAGCAGCAGTACCACCTGCTGTCATGCTAACCTTTGGTGTCGCACTGATTGTAGGTTTATGGTTTATTGGTAAAGAAGTGATTCAGACGGTTGGTACAAATTTGGCAAAAATGCATCCGGCTTCTGGCTTTTCAGCCGAGCTTGCTGCTGCTGCTGTCGTTATGGGCGCATCAACGATGGGTCTACCTGTATCAAGTACGCATACCTTAGTTGGTGCGGTTTTGGGCATTGGTATCGTCAATAGAGACACCAATTGGGCGCTGATGAAGCCTATTGGATTGGCGTGGATTATTACCCTTCCTGCCGCAGCTTTAATGTCGGCAATCAGTTATATGATATTAACCAGCATCTTTTAGTTTTTAAGCCATAGAGTCGGTAAATAAGGCTTTATGTCTTCCTTTAAATGTAAAAAAACGCTTATCGGCATCAAGCCCATAAGCGTTTTTTTACATTTAAAATCAGACAGTACGAACTTATCTTATGAATGATCCGTTCGTACTGTCTATCACAGCTTAGTTTGTACCATATTGCAGACGTTTTTTAGCAAAGAAGCGATCCAAGCGATCCATCGCATCTTCTAAATCTTGCATATTAGGCAAGAACACGAGACGGAAATGGTCAGGCGCATCCCAGTTAAAGCCAGTACCTTGTACCATCAACACGTTTTCTTCAAGCAATAAGTCCATCATAAAATCCATGTCGTTTTTAACAGGATATACGGCAGGATCTATTTTAGGGAAGCAATAGAAAGCACCCTGTGGCATGGTGCATGAAATACCCGGAATGGCATTAAGGCGTGAAATGGCAAGCTCACGTTGTTTGTGTAAGCGACCTTTTTCTGAGGTCAGCTCTTTCATGCTTTGATAGCCGCCCATTGCGGTTTGAATGGCATATTGTCCTGGCACGTTTGAGCACAGACGCATTGACGCAAGCATAGTCAGACCTTCAATAAAGTCAGATGCATGCTGTTTTTTACCTGATAACATCATCCAGCCCGCACGGAAACCTGCAATACGGTGTGATTTTGATAGACCATTATAAGATAGCACCAATACATCATCAGTCAGGGTACACATTGGTGTATGTACGGTATTGTCATAAAGAACGCGATCGTATATTTCATCAGCCATAATAATCAAATCATGCTGTATAGCCACTTCGATGATTTGCTTTAAGATGTCATCTGAATATAAGGCACCAGTAGGGTTGTTGGGGTTAATAACCACAATACCTTTAGTCTTGCTGGTGATTTTCGATTTAATATCTTCGATATCAGGTTGCCAATTATCGTCTTCATTACAACGATAATGTACCGCAGTACCACCAGCGAGGTTAGTCGCCGCTGTCCACAATGGATAATCTGGCATTGGAATCAACACCTCATCACCATCATTCAGCAATGCTTGCATAGTCATGACGATTAATTCAGATACGCCATTACCCAAATACACATCGCCCACATTAACAGCAGAATGTAAGCCCTTTGATTGGTAATAATGCAAAACCGCTTTGCGGGCCGCAAAGATACCTTGTGAATCCGAGTAACCAATCGCTTCAGGCAAATTCAGTGCCACATCACGTAGGATTTCATGTGGCGCATGTAGACCAAAAGGAGCTGGATTACCAATGTTTAACTTTAAAATACGTTGACCTTCCGCTTCCATCTTATTGGCTGTTTGCAATAATGGACCACGAATGTCATAGCAAACGTTTTGTAACTTATCAGATTTTTTTAATAAGGTCATAGAACTGCCATCCATAGTTGTGCTATCGGGTGAGGGTTGTTTGTTTGGGTGAGCCATAGCTTCTAAATGCTCGTTTTGAGTCATCAAGGGTGAATCAGGGGTATCTTGCGTACTGCTAGCAGTATCTAAGGTAGCTTCTTGCTCGCTCGTATGATTTGCGTTGGTAGTCATAAATCCCTTCTTATTATTGTCCATTGTGGTTTGGTTGTTGTCCGCTTGGTTACTGTCTGCTTGATTATTATGCGCTTTGTTATCTTGATTCTTATTAATGGTAGCATTGTCATCATTAATAGCAACGTTCAGATCGCCTCTTAATAAATAGCCCTCGCTACAGCCTAAGATACGCGCCAGTACCGGAAGCTTTGAGGAAACAATTCCATTAGTACCACGCTCCCAATTAGAAATAGCGCCGCGACTGACTTTTGTGCCAGCTTGGGTCATTGCCTGTGCTAATTGTTCAGCGGTCATGCCTTTGTCACGGCGCAACCTTGCTAAACGCTCAGCTTGAGCCTGTTTATCCTTGTCACTATTCATAATCGTTCAAGCCTTTTATATAAATTTCACAAAATTTACTTTGGTAATCTTTAATGCGTATCCATTAAAACCATTATTTTTTAATATTTTTATATGCCTAAGTTATTCTAATAATATTAGGTCGTATTCGTTGTGAATCATAAAGCAAGATTATCTTGCTTTATCCAACTGTTAATGCAAGATTTTATGGTATTAATATACTAAGAGCAAGCCATTTTTTGTAATAATTGCAAGCATAACTTGCAATTATCTCTCTGCTGGTACTGCTAGATTACTGATTATGCGAGCTAAGCATAACGCATTTGCGAAGCTGATTTTCTATTAGCATCTATTTTATAAAAAATCTTAATAATGTATTAAGTGATTGAATAAACTGTAAATAATAGCGTGACTATTTAGTAAAGATTAAGTAAAAATGATACAGAGCCATTGCGTGAACAGTAGGAAATATTATATCTTGGCAGACAGTATTGCTATTCATAGGATACACCTGAACCCTAAATAAGGAATAACCATGCAAGACCATCAACTGACTCAAGAAGAGATTGCACAGTTAACAGAAGCAGATTGGAAACAACGCCTCAGCGCTGACGAATATCATGTCATGCGCGAAAAAGGCACTGAGCGTCCCTTTACTGGCGTTTATAACGACACTAACGATAAAGGTATCTATCGCTGTAAAGGCTGCGGTGCTAAATTATTCGACTCTGAAAGCAAATTTGAAGCCAGTTGTGGCTGGCCAAGTTTCGACCAAGGCATCGATAATAAGGCTATTACAGAGCACGTGGACAACTCACTAGGCATGACCCGCACAGAAGTTACTTGTAGTAACTGTAATGCACATTTAGGGCACGTATTCCCTGACGGTCCACGTGAGACCACTGGTATGCGCTATTGCATCAATTCAGTCTCTATCGATTTAGATAAAGAAGATAAGTAGCTCATTAGAAAATTGTGCCGATTGCTAGTAGGATAAGTGTGTCAATTAAACACACTTATCCTACTAACTGGCTATTCTTACTAATGAACCATCAGTTGAAGTCGTTTAAATAAATTGTTTTTAAATCAATCATAAAAATAATCGATTAAAATAAGGACATATTATGAGCACTATTTATGAGTTTAGCGCCGAGCATATGGATGGTACACCGCAAGAATTTGCGGACTATAAAGGGAAAGTGTTACTTATCGTCAATACCGCCAGTAAATGTGGCTTTACCCCGCAGTTTGAAGGTTTAGAGGCATTGTATCAACAATATAAAGCTCAAGGATTGATGGTTATCGGCTTTCCTTGTAATCAATTTGGTAACCAAGACCCTGGTAGTAATTATGAGATAGGCGCATTTTGTCAAAAGAATTACGGCGTAACTTTTCCAATGATGGCAAAGATAGATGTCAACGGCAGCAATGCCCATCCAATCTTTGACTGGCTAAAAGAGCAGAAGGGTGGGGTGTTAACCGATGGTATCAAATGGAACTTTACTAAGTTCTTAGTGGGTAGTGATGGGCAAGTCATTGATCGCTATGCACCTACCATCAAGCCTGAAGCTATAAAAGCAGATATTGAACAAGCATTAGCCAATCGTCAGTAATCACTTAGCAAAATTATTTAGCGTATATAAAAATATAAAGACAGTAAAAACAATAACTTGTCAGAATTAAGCGTAAATAGTCATAAAATAAGCTACAAAAAGGTAAATAATATTTGACACGCCACTATAAATCTATATAATGAGCACCCACAGCAACGGGCTTTAATGAGTTCCAACGCTGTTAGATTTATCATTAAGATATTTCAAATGTTAACTAAAGAATGACTCCTCTAGTTAATAAAGCAATTCAGGGTGATTAGCTCAGTTGGTAGAGCGTCTGCCTTACACGCAGAATGTCGGCGGTTCGAGCCCGTCATCACCCACCACTCTTTTAGCGAAGTGGGCTCCTTAATAAGAGCAAGACGCTAAAAACGACCTAAGCAGCGGTAGTTCAGTTGGTTAGAATACCGGCCTGTCACGCCGGGGGTCGCGGGTTCGAGTCCCGTCCGCTGCGCCATATTTAAAACTTAGTTAACTTTTTAAGTTTAAGCAAAGTTTCAACCTCAAGTATTCGTTTACTTGAGGTTTTTTTGTGTTCGTTTATTTAAACGGCTTGTGTGTCAGGCGGGTTATTGTTCACGCCAGTGCAACCACAAGCGCGTATCTAGCTCAAACTGATGGTAATTAGGCTCAATATGGCAGCATAATTGATAAAAAGCTTTGTTATGCTCTTTTTCTCTAAAGTGGGCGAGTTCATGCACGACTATCATGCGCAAAAACTCCGGTGGCGCTTCTTTGAATAAGCTCGCTACCGTGATGCTATTATGTGCTCTGAGCTTATTACCTTGCACCCGAGATTGGTAAATATGCACGCCCAGCGCATCTTTAAGTACCTTAAGTTTACTATTATAACTGACTTGAGATAGTGAGCTGTTTTTGCGCATATACTGATTTTTTATCTCGTTTACATAGTCATATAGCGCCTTATCGCTTTGTATTTGATGCTTGCTGGGATAGTTTTTTTCAATATAGTCTCCTAAACGACCACTGCTAATCAGTGTGGCTGCTTGGGATTGAATATGTTCGGGGTAATGAGCAATATACTTTAAGGTAGTCACCGATTTTATCCTTTACGCTACGCTTTAGTGCGTGATTAGTATCATCAACGAATGCTTGCAGCACTGCAAAATATTAGGACAACCATATAAGAAGACATACATGGTTTGGATGTGCTTTAAATTGTATTTTTAATGCTGCTCTGTTGATTGTATCACTATTTTAAGTAGCGATATAATTATCAGCGTCTGCCATTCTATAGCGAAGAGATAGGGTGTTTAGCGGTGAAATACAGACTGTCATTGAGGGGTGAAAACCGTCACTTGCTTACCGTTATTGCTACAATTTGCGCTATTTTTATTACTGGCAGTTGTCATCCTATCATTTTCAACCATGAAACTATTTTCGCTAGAAAAAACATGGTCAACGGTTAGTGTTTTTTCGTTAGTAGCAATAATAGCAGCAGATTCTGGTTGAAAAATTTCTGCTGCCATTGGTAGGATGGCAAACGAAGAGGTAACGGGTACTATTGCGAGTGCAAGTGTTGTTAAGCTCAGTAGTACTTGGGGTTTTATACGAGCAAAATGATTCATCGTTAGATTATTCCTTTGTACATATATCGTTGCTCACCATATGGGTGATGAGCTAGAACCTAAACTGAATACTTAAACTCAGTTAAAAAGCGCTATTAAACCTATATTAATGAGAGGTTTAATAGCGCTATCAAATCTACCTTGCATGATTAACGACGATTGTTTTGATTGTATATATTATTTTGATTATGCTTGTTCTGGTTGTATTTGCCTTGATTATGACCATTTTGATGACCACGTTGCGCTCTATTTTGAGCTCTCATTTTTTCTAACTGATTGCGCTGTGATACGGTCAGCACTTTTGAAATTGCGGCATAGTTATTTTTATAGCCATTTTTACCATTGTTATGATTCGATTTTTGAATGGCTTGAATTTGGCTTTTTTGTCTACTGGTTAAGTTCAATTTAGATAATGAACCGCTATTTACATTCATTCCGTGGTGCGTAGGGTTATACGGTGCTGCGTTGGCTTGACCAACCATGGCTACACAGGTAGAGATTGCTAATACTGAGCCTACGGCTATTTTCTTTAACATAGTAATTTTCATCGTTATTTCCTTTGTAGTTTATATTTGATATTCGATATTCGATATTAGTTTTGGAGAAACTTTGTTTGAAACTCAGTCGTTTGAGAATACATTGCTCAAATAGGCTGGTAATATTTTGTTCTATCGACAAAGGAAATGATAAACGATTCTGGTGTTGCGTAGATTTATGAAACTTAAAGAAAAGTAACGACTGTGGCTGAATGGCGTGTACTTATTACCTGTCTGCTAGTGCCTTGTTAAATGCAGGTAATGGCGAGATTATGATTTAGTTTTGTTGTGATAAATGAGGTGGCGCTGCTAGTGAAAACTGGTGGTCAAAGCTTGTAATATAACTGCGCAACAGTCATAAAAAAGTGAATTAAACACTGGGTAAAATAGGTATCCAAAACACCAAAGCCAATAGCGTGACCAGTAAGACGGGCGGTGTAATGAGTAGTCCAACTTTCATATATTGACCCCAGCTGATTCGATAGTCCTTTTCTGCCAGTACGTGTAACCATAACAAGGTTGCTAGGCTACCAATGGGGGTGAATTTGGGTCCTAAGTCGTTACCAATAACATTGGCATAAATCATCAGCTCTCGCGTTGCTGCGGGAACTTGGGCGCTGTCAATTGCCAACGCACCCACTAACGTTGATGGCATATTGTTCATGACCGAAGCCACAACCGCGGATAAAAACCCCGTGCCTAATGTGGCAACAATATTACCTTGTTGACCGAGCCAATTGAGTATCTGCGCCCCATATTGAGTAAGTCCCGCATTGCCTAAACCATAAACGACTAAATACATACCGATTGAAAATAAGACGATTTGCCAAGGTGCTTTACGGAGAATGTTGCGCACAGAAATCGTTGCGCCGCAACCACTTCGCCAAAACCGCGAGGCAATTGCCATTAATATAATGGCGGCGGCACCAGTGACCAAGGATATTGGTAACCCCAAAGATTCAGTAGCAAAATAAGCCACCAGTAATAACGTTAGAAGCGGAAAAGCAGTGCGAAAAACTAAAGGGTCGATAATAGCAGACTGTGGTGAAATGAGATGGGCGGTTGAATAAGTCGTTGGAATGTGGCGCGCATATACGACCCATAACACCACTAGCGTTGCTAACACAGAAACGATATTGACCGGAACCATGACAAGAGCATAACGACCAAAACCAATATCAAAATAATTAGCACTGACTATATTAACCAGATTAGAAGTAACTAACGGTAAACTTGCCGTATCGGCAATAAAGCCAGTGGCAATAATAAAAGCCAATGCTGATTTGGGTGAAAAATCAAGTCGTAGTAGGATAGCGATAACAATCGGTGTCAACAGTAACGCTGCGCCATCGTTAGCAAAAAATGCGGATATCAATGCGCCTAACATCACAATCATCGGAAACAAAAGTCGTCCTTGACCATTGCCCAATCGCGCCACATGTAAGGCTGCCCAACCAAAAAATCCTGCCTCATCTAAAATGAGTGAGATGATAATCAGCGCAACAAAGGTAAAAGTCGCGTCCCACACAATTTCCCATATGATAGCGATATCGGCTAAATGCACCACACCAAAAGCCAGTGCCACTAATGCACCGCCCAAGGCACTCCATCCAATGCCTAATTCTTTAGGTTGCCAAATTACTAAGATTAAGGTCACGATAAAAATCGCTAGTGCTAACATGAAGTCGCCTTAATAAACCAACGATGTGAAAGGTAATTTACGTTATAGCGATTTTTGATTGACACGCTGTGAGACTTGTTCTGCGCTTTCCACTCGTTCGGAATAGCGATCCGTCAGATAGGCGGCACGTCCGCGCGTGAGCCATGTGAATTTCACCAATTCCTCGCAGACATCGACGACACGCTGATATAAAGGTGAGTTCAGCATACGATTGTTATCATCGAATTCTAAAAAAGCTTTCGGGATAGAGGATTGATTGGGTATGGTAATCATGCGCATCCAACGACCCAAAATACGCAATTGATTGACGGTATTAAAGCTCTGACTGCCGCCACTGACTTGCATGACGGCTAAGGTTTTGCCTTGTGTCGGACGCACGCCACCAAGCGATAGTGGTATCCAATCAATTTGTGCTTTCATAATGCTGGTCATACTGCCATGGCGTTCGGGACTGACCCAAAGCATGCCTTCTGACCACTGCGCAAGCTCACGTAGCTCTTGAACTTTTTGATGATTCACATCGGCATCATCGGGCAGCGGTAGCCCTGATGGGTTAAAGGTGCGCACCTCGCAACCATACCAGCGCAACAGGCGACTGGCTTCTTCTGCGACCATCTTAGAAAACGAGCGTTCACGAAGTGAGCCGTATAATACGAGTATTTTGGGTGGGTGCTGCGGGTCACTTGTCCCAATTAATGAGGCAATATCGATAGGCTGTAGTTCATTCACATCAATGTTAGGCAAGTCAGTAAGGCTAATAGGATTACTTATCGAATCAAGCGTCAGGTTAGCGTTAGGATTTTTGATAACGTTGCCATCTTCTTTTGTATAATTACTCACTGGATTATCTAATAATTCAAACACCCGTTCTGAAGGACGACACAACGCTGCCCCTTTATCTGTGACCACAATAGGACGATTTATTAAAATAGGGTGCGCTATCATGGCGTCAATAAGTTGCTTATCGGATAATTTTGCATCATCTATCCCCAAAGCAACCGTTTCTTTTTGCCGTAATAATTCACGCGGCGAGATATTCATTAAAGCGAGTAGCTCAATTAAGTAGTTATAAGTCGGCGGGGTTTTAAGATATTCGATTATATTTGGGTGCTCACCTGAAGCTTGCATGATCGCTAAAGTATTACGAGACGTACCACAGTTAGAGTTATGAAAAATTATCGGTGTCATAGTGTTCTTATATTTTTGTGTATTGTTGAATGGATACGTATTAATTTTTAACCTAATTACTTGGTTGTACAGCCGTTTATGTTATCTACAAGTAAGTTATCTAAAAGGGCGCTACATAATTCAGGATGACCGGCACAGCAGTCTTGTAATAGAAATTGAATGACGGCTTCCATATGTGATAATGACGCGCGATAGATAATCTGACGACTTTGCCGTTGCGAAACTACCCATCCAGCACGCGCCAGCACAGATAAATGTGCTGACATGGTGTTGTGAGGTACGGCTAGCTGGCGAGCAATTTCACCGGCAGGTAATCCGTCGGGCTCATGATTGACCAGCAATCTAAAAGCTTTTAATCGAGTGTCTTGAGAGAGTGCCGCAAAGCTGGCTGTTGCATTAGTTATTTCCATATGTCCGATAATATAGACATGTGGAAATAAATCAAGAGAATAATAGGGGAGGTCACTATTACTCTCTTGTAATGAAAGTAAGCGAACGGTCTAGGTAATTACATTGCAGCAAGCTGCTTTAAAATGCTGCTGTAATTTTCGACGCCTTGAGCACCACTGATTAAATGCTGACCATTAAAGATAACTGCCGGTACACTTTGGATACCTTGTGAGCGTGACTGTTGTTCGGACTCGCGCACTACTTTAGCAAAACGCTGATCGTCAAGAATGGCTAACGCTTCGGCATGATTCAAGCCTATTTCTGCAGCGACGTCCGCTAAGACAGTTTTGTTTGAGAGGTCACGATTATTGGTGAAGTGAGCGCTGAATAGAGCTTGTTTTAAATCGTTTGCGCGTCCATATTGATGCGCCCAATGGAGCAGCTGATGCACGTTGAAGGTATTATGTACCCGCGTGTCAGCATTAAAGTTGAACTCAAATCCGGCATCTGCACCGGCTGCCGTTATTCTATCGCGGCTTTCCTGCACTTCTTCTGCACTGCGTCCGTATTTTTGGGCTGAATGTTCACGCAGATTTTGTCCATCCAGTGACATATCAGGATTTAGCTCAAACGGATGCCAGTGAATTTCATACGCGGTATTGGTCTGTTTTAAGGCTTCGACAAGCTGACGATAGCCGATGACGCACCAAGGACATACAATATCCGATACGATATCTATTTGTAATGGCTTATCTGAATGTTGCATAGTCGTTCTCGTTAATAGGGGTTGGTAGGTGTTAATAATATATGGTTGACGATAAGTGAGATTACAACCTACAAAATTTAGTGTGTTACGATTGGGTTAGAGGCTTATATTACATTTTTCTTTACAGCCAGTTTTTCTAGCAGTATTTATAAAGGAGCTTATTGATGAAACGCACCAAACAATTACAACCCTTATCCCGCCAACACCATCTTGGTCTTAATCTCTCTCACCATGCGAAAGAATGCGGTGATAATCCTGAAGAAATAACCAAACATTGGCAAATATTAACGTCTTATCTGGCGGATATGCACGAGCATTTCCGAATTGAAGATAACTTAATCGTTAATGCGTTATTGCCTTATCAGTCAGCCAATCCTGAGGTTGCATCTGTACTGGCTACTCTTGAGAAACAGCATAGACTGCTGTATGAACTGACAACAAATAGCGACGATAAAATCACGGTTATTCAAGTCAGAAAACTGGCGACTTCGTTATACGATCATATTCGCTTTGAGGAACGTGAGTTGTATCCGATAGTGGGAAAATATCTCACAGAAGAGGAGCTTGATGCCATTTATAAGGCGAGCCCAGATGATATTAAACACATAGACGAGCAGCGATAATTAGCACTACTACTATAAAAAAAGATAAAAAAAAAGAGTATTCCTTAAAAATGCTTATTAAGGAATACTCTTTTTTTATTTTAAGCGCTTACGTTTTAATAATAGCGTTAGCCTATTTGTAGGCTCATTTTAGGACCAAAGGGTTCGTAATGAACGCTATCAACGCCATGCTCTAACGACGTTAAACCATCAATGATACATTCCATAAACGGCATTGAACCACACACATAAATATCCGCAGGCTTCGGTAAGGTGTCTAACCATGCGTTATCTAAGATTTGTCCTTCCTCAAAATAGAAGATATGTTTTTGAACATTCTCCGCTGACTCTAAAAGCGTATTAACCGTCTCATTAAAGGCATGATGGTCTTTATTTTGACACGCATATACCCAAATAATCGGTCGTTTAGGATTGGCGGTCACTTGCGCTTCTAACATTGACAGAACTGGTGTCACACCGACACCTGCACTGATAAACACTAATGGAATTTCATTTTGAGTGATAAGTGCAGCATCTAAAGCAAAGTCACCTGCTGGTGCAGACAATAGCACCGTATTACCGACTTGTAGCTCATCGTGTAGATAGTTGGAAACCAAGCCATTATGTTCGTTACGATTGTCGCGTCTAACGGCGAATTGGATACCCGTATCGGTATTGGCTGAATATAAAGAGTAGTGACGTAGGGCTAAATGGTCGCTATTTTTAGGATCCGTTTTTACCGTGATGTATTGACCGGCAGTTAAGTTGAGTTTACTCAAATCAATATTTTGCGTGTTGTCTACGCCATCATTGACAGGTACGACAGTAAACGCAGCAATATCAGTGGCGGCGACTATTTTTTCAACGACTTTAAATGGCGCAAAGCCTTCCCACATTTCTGCTTCATACATACCGTGTTCGATTTGAATAAAAACACTGGCAATCTCATCATAAGCTTCTGCCCACGCGTTGATAATCTCGTCCGTCGCGGCATCACCAAGGACTTGTTTAATAGCGCCAAGTAAGTGCTTACCGACAATGGGGTAATGCTCTGGCAAAATTTGTAGGGCGCGATGCTTGTGACTTATTTGTGTCACTTGTGGCAGTAAGGTCGCTAAGTTTTCCAAATGCTTGGCGGCGGCTAAAACGGTCGATGCTAATGCGGTCTGCTGACGACCTAATTTTTGATTGGTTTCATTAAAAATATCTAGCAGCTCAGGATGTTCAACGAACATATTTTGATAGAATACTTTGGTGATAGCGGTGCCATGTTCTTCGAGTACAGGAACCGTTGCTTTGACAATATTAATGGTTTGAGTGGAAGCCATGAGATGGTCCTTTTGAGTGTTGCATGATAAATGTTTCAGCATAAATAAATAGTGCTGTGTTCAGCATTAAGCTTTGCCTAAGCCTGCTTTTGCCCAACATCCCGATAGCGCCATTATCTTAAAATTCCAGATTTTAAAGCTCCAGCTAAACCCATAAAAAAACCTCAAGGCTATAAGTATAGGCGCTTGAGGTTTTCTATTGGCTGATGACCTTAATAAGGCGAGAAGTAAAGGTCAGGATATCAATAACTGGTTAGCGCATATCTCTATCTAATTATACTCTTTTTCTTAACAATGTTAAAACCCTGAATAATAAGTCACGCGATTATCACGTAAAAAGCCAGCCAATCCTAATCCGTAGCGCTGAGCAACACGCACCGCCGTACTGGTAGGCGCGGACATACCAACCAGCCACGGTATTTGGATACGAATAGATTTTTGTACCAGCTCAATCGACAATCGTGAAGTCATGACCACGCACTCAATATCCGCTTTATGCCGCAGCTTCCAACCAATCAGCTTATCAAGGGCATTATGCCGACCGACATCTTCAAACAGCTGCAATTGCTCGTGATGCAGCGTGGCGGCAGCGTGAACTGCGCCTGTTAATTGGTGCGTATATTGTGCTGCGTCAATTTTTGCGCGTATATTTAACAAATAATCGAGCGTTGGCATATAGGTTGTAATTTGAGAGTTATCTTGCTGATTGTGTTGTGGCTTATTTTTCGCATAGCTGCTTAAATCGGGCAACGCTTGCGTCAGTCCAGTAATACCGCACATACCACAACCTGTACGCCCTGAAAGTTGGCGTTTTTGGTCTTGGATACGTTGATGACAGCGCTGATTTAACTCCAGTTCCACCACATAAATATCGTAATCTTGCAGCTGTTCAACGAGCTTTGATGCGTTAATATCATCGTTTGAATGGTCGCTAAACTTATAAAAATTGGCGTTATCCGTCAGTTGCGTCACTTCCCAATCAAGCAGCTCATGACTATGCTGAATTAAACCTTCACTAAATAAAAAACCAATAGCTAAATATTCTAACTGGCTTGGACTCGCCATTAGTACCGCATAATGGATACCATTAATAACGATTGCCACTGCCGCTTCTACTACCAAATTATCTTGAGCATTATGAATATCAAGCTGGAGCGTATCATCATTAACATCATTATTAATAACCTTGCTACTGATATTATTAATACCATGGCGCTTATTCTTAATTCCAGAATAAGAGTGTTGCTGCGTTGCATGCTCGCGCGCCAGTGGCGTTTCTGGCACGTCTGTTACGCCCATATCTAGTAATTCAGTATCTAACAATAAAGACTTATAATTAGACGTCATAAGTGCTCATTCTTAATATCACGCATAATTTATTAATAGCTGTCATCCTTTAATCCTATCCATTCTCAATACTTTTTAAGCTAAATCAGTTAATTTATCAGTTACCTTAACTCTTTTTAAAACCACCGTGACTGACTTATAAGAGGGAATATGGGAGTCGGGAGCATGAGTGTCTAAATCGAGCAAATCATTACATTCAGGATAGTAGGTCGCGACGGCATTGGCGGCAATATCCATTTCAGTTAGGATAAGTGGTCCTAGCGTTCGTGCCTGATTATGACTGTCTTGGCGTGACACCATGACGGTATCGCCTTTTTGCCAGCCTAAGCGCTTCATCTCGTCAGGGTGCATAAATAATACATCGCGGCGATTGGTTTGGCGATAGCGATCTTGATAACCAAAAATCATGGTATTAAATTGGTCATGACTGCGAACACTGGTGAGTTGCCACACTGCTTGTTCATGAGATTGGGCATTATTAAGTTGATTGGTAATAATTTGCGTATTTAATGAACGTTTAAGATTTGCTGTATCATTTGCCATTTGATCAGCAACATAAGTAATGGAGTATTTCGGTACTTCAAATTGTGCCTTACCACTGTCTGTATGCCACTCGCGATGGCGTGCCGGATGATATAAATTAAAGCCGCGCTCAGCGGTACGGATACGCTGATTGAAATCTTCAAAACCATCAATGGCTTGCGCAATATAGTCACGCGTGACATCAAAATCTTCACTCATGGCTTGCCAAGGAATTGTGGACTCAGCGCCAAATAGTTGGGTAGCAATATCGGCGACAATTTGTGCTTCAGACTTTAGCGTTTTACTGATAGGTTTTAGATGACCTTGAGTCGCTACAATTCGGCACATAGAATCTTCAATGGTGGCAAACTGTTCGCCATGAGCGGTGATTAAGCGTTCGGTACGACCGATGCAAGGTAAAATCAGATTGTGCTTAGCCGGATAGAGCATGGTTTCATTGAGTTTGGTTGCCACAAAAACATTCAGCTGATTTTGGGTTAATGCCTGTTGAATGGTACTGGTATCAGGCGCGGCAACGGAGAAATTACCGCCCATGCTCATAAAGACTTTAATATTACCCGCTATCATTGCTTTTGCACCAGCAACGACATCAAGACCATTCTCTTGCGGCATAGGATGATTAAACACGTGCTCTATACTGTCAAGTAAGCTCTGTTTAGGGCGCTCATGAATGCCCATTGTCCGATCGCCTTGCACATTGGAGTGCCCGCGAACCGGTGACGCGCCCGCACCGTCAATACCAATCATGCCCATTAATAACAATAAATTGGTAATCATGGCGACATTATCATCGCCTTGTACGTGCTGGGTTATGCCCATACCCCACGTGCAAATCGTTGCTGGACTGTCAGCAATAAGACCCGCAAGATTAATAATATCTGGCTGCGCAATACCACAACCACGCTCAATATCTGCCCATGATTGTTGCTGAATCCATTGCTTTAACGTCTCAAAACCTGAAGTATGGGTTTGGATAAAGTCGTTATTCATTTTATCATTTGCAATCAGCCATTTTGCGATACCGGTTAGCAGCGCCGCATCACCGCCGATTTGGATCTGAATCACATCATCTACCATGATGTCACTTTGTCCTGCCACCATATGGGTTGGTTTTTGCGGATTTCTAAATTTACGTAAGCCTTGTTCGCGCATGGGATTAACAGAGATAATTCGGCAGCCTTGCTTGTGCGCATGAGCTAGCATCTCTAGCATGCGTGGATGATTGGTGGCTGGATTTTGCCCAAACATAATAATCAGCTTAGCTTGCTCAAAGTCTTCTAACACTACCGTGGCTTTGCCAATACCCAACTGCTTACCTAACATCACCGACGTTGGCTCATGACACATATTGGAGCAGTCAGGCAAATTATTCGTCCCAAAGCAACGGACAAACAGCTGATACATAAAAGCTGGCTCGTTAGTGACGCGACCTGAAGTATAAAATAACGCCTCATCTGGTGAATCCAGTTGTTGTAATTGCTGAGCGATTCGTGCGTAAGCGTCCTGCCAAGAGATAGGTACATAATGGTCTTGAGCTGCATCATAATATAGCGGCTCTGATAAGCGACCAATATGCTCAAGCTCATAACCCGACCACCTTTGCAGCTCGGTCACTGTATGCTTGGCAAAAAATGCCGCATCAGCACGTGTTGACATCGCTTCACTGGCAATCACTTTGATACCGGTTTCACAAACATCCAGTGTTTTATAGCTTTTATGATCAGGCCATGCGCAGCCCGGACAGTCAAAGCCGCCTTTGGGTTGGTTGCTGCCTAACACACTGATACTACCGCGCAAAAACGCCTTGTAATCCATCAGTTTACGAGCAGAAGCAATCAGCGCAGGCCAACCGGCTGCAGGATGCGTATAAACAGGAATCTTGCGCATGACAAATCCTTGATAAAGGCTAATGATTTAATAATAGTAAATGATATGCGTAGAATAGCCAGTAGAGAATTGCAGTGTTATGGTGAATATAAAAGGTTATTTGTCAAGAAATAGACCATAAAAAACCTCAAGCCAATGTTTAATTTAGCTTGAGGTTTTTTAAAATTGAATATTACTTATAAAGCAGAGCTTAAAATAGAAATAATTAACTTAAAATCAAACTGTCATCTTCGACCTTTTCACCGCGCGTTTGCTCAAACATATCAAGTAAATCATGCACGGTCATACCTTGACGTTTATCACCAGAGACATCGAGCACTACTTGCCCTTGATGTAGCATGACGGTTCTGCTGCCATGTGCTAAGGCTTGCTGCATAGAGTGAGTGACCATCATCGTGGTCAGCTTATTATCCGTGACGATTTTATCTGTCAATTCTAAGACAAACGCTGCTGTTTTAGGGTCAAGTGCTGCCGTATGCTCGTCCAATAATAGAATTTTGGACGGTTGTAGTGATGCCATTAGTAGGCTTACTGCTTGACGTTGACCGCCTGATAATAATCCCATACGATCCGTTAAGCGATTCTCTAATCCCAACTTAAGAACAGATAACTTGTCGCGAAATAAGTCACGGTTCTTTTGGTTGAGTGCAAAGCTTAAGCCGCGTTTACCGCCACGTTTATAGGCGAGCGCCATATTTTCTTCAATGGTCAGCGCCTCACAGGTTCCCGCCATCGGGTCTTGAAACACACGAGCCACCCAATGTGCGCGTTGATGCGCGGTTTTTTTGGTAACATCAATGCCGTTTAGTAAAATCGAGCCGCTATCGACGCGCGTCGTACCACTGACTGCATTTAAAAAAGTCGATTTACCTGCGCCATTAGTACCGATAACCGTGACAAATTCGCCATCTGCAATATTCAGATTGATACCGCGCAGTGCTGGATTTTCAATTGGTGTGCCAGGATTAAAGGTCAACCGTAAATCTGTGGCTTGCATCATAATCGTTATTCCTTATGTTTGCTCTATGCTAAATGATAAAGGCTAATCAGCGTTTATCAGTTGACATTACGCCCGAACTTTACGGGTTAAAAATTTAGATTTTGCCTTTGGCAATACCAACGCGAGCACGACCAGCAACGCTGTAATCAAGTTTAAATCCTGTGGACCAAAACCAATACTACGCAGCGCATCACTCGACAATGCTACTTGAATAAATAGCTTGTAAAGGATGGCACCAATAATTACGGCTAAGGTAATCAGCCAAATCCGTTTAGCTGGAATGATGGTTTCACCAATAATCACCGCTGCCAAACCAATAACGATCGTACCGATACCAATAGAGATATCCGCGCCGCCTTGCGTTTGCACAAATAGCGCACCAGCTAAAGCAATCAGACCGTTAGAGATTGCCATACCAATGATGGTCATCCATGACGTATTGATGCCTTGCGCTTGCGCCATTCGCAGATTGGAGCCAGTTGCGCGCATAGACAGACCGGTTTCAGTATTATAAAACCAGTCCAATAACAGCTTGGCAATGATCACCACCGCGCCAATAATCACACAGCGCATCCAATAACCATTGCTATCCGTGACTAATGAGCTAAAAACGGTCGACTCGCCCAATAATGGTAAATTTGGCGCGCCCATAATGCGTAGGTTAACCGAATATAACGCCACCATCACCAAAATACTGGCAAGCAGTTGTAAAATACCGAGCTTAACGTGCAGCCATGCGGTCACGATACCGGCAACTGAACCTGCAAGCATGCCAAAGGCACAAGCAAGCCACGGATTGACACCGGCAACAATAGAAATACCCGCGACAGCGCCCCCTAAAGGAAAGCTCCCATCAGCGGTTAAGTCAGGAAAATCAAGCGTTCGAAATGAAATAAGAACGCCAAGTGCTACGAGGCCGTAAATAAGACCACTTTCAAGCGCACCAAAAAAAGCAATTAGAGACATAAGAAATCAGTAAGTCATAACCAAGCGTTTGGCAGCTTTATCAGAGAAATTATCCCGTGATAACAGACTGCAAACGGCTGAGCGGTGAATTTAACAGATTAAGCAATCTGCAGTTAGGGTGAACCAAAACAGCTTACCATGAGGAATAAACATAAACTCCCTTGATTTAAAGCTTGGGTAATACTAAACCTGAACTATTAAAGCGCTAGAAAAAGGTACTAAGCGCTTTAAAAATAAGCCCAGCTAATTGAGAAATCGCTGGGTATTGTCATTAAAAAAACAGTATTAAAAAAAGCAGTAGCGCCCTAAAGACAAGACGAATAACTGATGTAATAAACAGTTATTCGTCGGTCTTGTACTAGCGGCTAATAAGTAGGCGCTATTCTACCACTTCTTTTGCTTTATCGATAATCGCTTGTGGCAAAGTGATGCCTTCAGCCAACGCATTTTTTGGACTGACGAATAAATCAAGCTTTTGCGGAGTATATACTGGAATTGCGCCTGCTTTTTCGCCATTTAAAATACGTACGACGATTTTACCGGTTTCGCGACCAAGGGCGTAGTAGTCAACGCCAAGGGCAGCAACAGCACCGCGCGCTACTGAGCTGGTATCAGAAGCAATTAGCGGAATTTTACTCTCTTTTGCCACTTGAAATAAGGATTCATACGCAGACACCACATTATTATCGGTTGAAGTGTAAATCATATCGACTTTACCTTCTAAGCTACGCGCCGCCATGGCAATATCAGTACTACGCTGGGCAGGAGCTTCATGTACCTTGATACCTAGTGGGGTCAATTTCTCTTTTAGATTTTTTAGGATAATGGTTGAATTGACTTCACCAGGGCTATATACGTAGCCAACATTTTTTAGATTTGGAATGATTTGACGCATTAACTCAATTTGTGGCTCATAAGGAAGGGCATCAGAACCACCTGTAACGTTGGTGCCTGAACCATCAAGTTTGGATACCAATTTGGCTTCAACTGGGTCAGTCACTGCTGAAAATACCAATGGAATCGTGCTGGTCGCTGCTGCAACTGATTGCGCAGAAGGCGTACCAATAGCAACGATAACGTCTGAATTGTCCGCAACAAATTGCTTGGCAATCTGCCCAGAAGTTGCAGTATTACCTTGCGCACTTTGAAAATTGACTTTTAAATTGTCGCCTTCTTTAAAACCTGCTTCAGCCAACTCATCAATCACCCCTTTACGTACAGCATCTAGGGCTGGATGCTCAACGATAGCAGTAATGGCAACAGTTTTTACCGCTGTTGCATCTGTAACATTGGCATTATCCGTTGCCGCCCCGTCATTAGCAGGTTGGCTACAGCCCGTTAAAATAGCGGTACAAACACCGCCCCACAATAAGGCTTTGGCAAAACGATTTTGATACAACATGGTGTAACTCCTAAAAATAATAATGTGTCCATACGACAAATAAGCTATAAATTGGATACGATATGAATAAGGGTGTTTTACAAGTGTCTACTGACAAGCGCTGCTTTATAAGTGATTAAGCAGTTACTTAGTAGTAGCTTGGGCTTTAGTATCAACATTCACCCCATTTTTGAGCATATCAGCAGATAAAGTTGCACCCTGCGCCTTAGCATGTTTTGGGCTAATATATAAAGTCAGCTCGTTCATCACCTCAGGCTTAACGGTATTTACTGCTTCGCCATTTAAAATGCGATACACCATTTTTCCCGTCACGCGCCCAAAGTCATAATCATTGACCCCAAGCGCAGCGGTTGCCCCGCGCTGTACGCTAAATTCATCAGATGCCACGATTGGTAAGCGTATCTCATTTGCCGCTTGAGTCATTGCCTCAAACGCCGATGCCACATTATTGTCAAATGAGGTGTAAATAATGTCCGCGCGTCCCTGCAAGCTGCGCGTTGCCATGCCGATATCGGTTGGACGGTTGGCTGGAATGTCTAACAAGGCTAAGTTGCGGGCGGGTAATGCTTTTTTAAGCTCATCACGTAGCGATACGGAATTTGCCTCACCCGGACTGTATACATAGCCAATCGTTTTAAGATTAGGTTTAATCTTTTGTAATAAATCCAGCTGCGGTTCTAATGGCAACTGACTTGATAAACCAGTTAAATTATCTTGAAACGGCTTGCCATCGGCGGTGAGTAATTTTGCGCCTACTGGGTCTGATACTGCCGTATACACAATAGGAATACTGCGCGTAGCGGATACAATAGACTGTGCAGATGGGGTAGATATCGCTACAATCGCATCAGGATTATCACCGACGAATTGCTTAGCAATCTGACCTGCCGTTGCCGTATTACCTTGCGCACTTTGGAAATTGACGGTTAGATTTTTACCTTCAACATAACCATAGTCCGCCAGCTCATCGAGAATACCGCGGCGCATATCATCTAAAGAGGGATGCTCGACAATTTGGGTAATTGCCAAGGTTTTGGCAGGTTTTTCAGCTGTCGTGTCACTCTCAGTCGTCGCGGCATTATCAGTCGAGGGTTTCGAGCAGCCAAGTAGCCCAAGGGCACTAATAGCAGCTGCGCACAGGCTGAGGCGTAGGGTTGCGGCAATAGTCATTATTAGTTTAACTCGTCGATTAGAAGGTGCAAGCTAGACCCGTCAAGATAAGCTGAGCGGACTAACATAAAAGGGGTTAGGCATATTCTTAAGATGACTATATTATGACAGTAATAACACTTATCGCAATCAAAAATTCAGCCACACTCGTTTTGATAATAGTACTTTTGGTAGCTTATAAAAAAAGATGCCATAAAGACATCTTTTTTGTATTTATTACTTGTAGGTATTAAAGCGGATATTTTACTCACATTATGCCAGTGTATCACCAATAACCGCAGCGTCCGGTAGGGTAATCACGACAAGTGTGGTTTTTGGATCGCCTGCGGACAATATCATCCCTTCTGAGATACCAAACTTCATCTTACGCGGGGCAAGATTGGTCACGCAAATAACCTTTTTATCAAGCAATTGCTCTGGCTCATAAAACTTACGAATCCCGCTAAAGACATTACGTGTTTGTGCTTCACCCACATCTAAGGTGAACTGTAGCAGTTTATCCGCGCCTTCAACGTGATTGCACGCCAAGACATGAGCAACCTTCATCTCAACTTTGGCAAAGTCATCAATGCCTATATAGTCGGTTTGCTCAGTATTATCTACACTTGCCTTGGTAGCTTTATCAGTGGCGGCAGGTTTAGCAGCGTCAACAGCGGCGTCTGAGGTAACGCCTAATGAGGCTTTAGAATCCTCAACCATCGCGGCAACGTCTTTTTCCTCAATACGCTGCATTAACGGTTTAAATTTATTAATTTGATGACCAAGTAGCCACTCATTGCGGCTAGCAAAACTTAAATCATCAATATTTAAAAACTCTTTGGCATTGGCGGTCAGCTCAGGTAATACAGGCGCCAGATATACCATCAATTGACGGAAGATATTGATTGCCACCGAGCAGACATCTTGTACTTCTTGCTCTGCGCCTTCAACCTTGGCAAGCGCCCACGGTTTTTTCTCATCGATATATTCATTGGCTTTATCCGCGCATTGCATAATCAGACGCATAGCACGCGAGAATTCTCGGTTTTCATAAGCCGCGGCAATTTCATCGCCCGTTTTGGTAATATCGGCTAATAAATTTGGTTCAGCGCAGATATCTGTCAGCATACCGTCATATTTTTTGACCAAAAACCCAGCGCTGCGACTGGCGATATTGACGACTTTACCGACTAAGTCAGAGTTGACTTTTTGCATAAAGTCTTCTAAATCAAGGTTGATATCTTCGACTTTATCAGACAGTTTACTGGCGAAATAATAGCGCAGATATTCAGGATGTAAATGCTCAGCGTAAGTATCGGCTTTAATAAAGGTGCCACGTGACTTACTCATTTTTTCGCCATTGACCATCAAGAAGCCATGAGCAAAGACACCGGTTGGGGTGCGGAACTCACTACCAGCAAGCATGGCTGGCCAAAATAATGCATGGAAGTAAACAATGTCTTTACCAATGAAGTGATAAACCTCAGTTTTGTGCTCGTTTTCTTGCATCCAGTAATGGTCAAAATCAAGCGCTTCATCGCTACCAGCACGTTTTTCACACAAGTTTTTAAAGCTTGCCATATAGCCGACAGGCGCATCTAACCAGACATAAAAGTATTTTTCTGGCTCATCACTTGGCGTATCCGGAATTTGAAAACCAAAGTAGGGCGCATCGCGTGAGATATCCCAACTGGTCAAACCAGCATCAAACCATTCTTGTAGTTTATTAGCGACCGATACTTGCAGACGATTGTCACTACGCGTCCAATCTTTTAAGAATTGCTCAAACTCTGGCAAGTCAAAGAAATAATGCTTAGAGGTTTTAAGCACAGGCGTCGCGTTAGATAAGGTAGATTGCGGATTTTTTAATTCAGTTGCGTCATAGGTTGTACCGCATACTTCACAGTTGTCGCCATATTGATCGGGCGCGGCGCACTCAGGGCATGTACCTTTGACAAAACGGTCTGCTAAAAACAGCTGCTTTTCAGGGTCAAATAACTGCTCAACATCACGCGTAGAGATATGCCCTGCATCTCTTAAACGACGATAAATCAGCTCAGAACATTCCTTATTTTCGGCAGAATGAGTGGAGTGATAATTATCAAAGTTAATTAGGAATTTAGCAAAATCTGCTTCATGTGCCGCTTGCACATTAGCAATTTGTTGTTCTGGCGTGATGCCATTGTCTTCGGCTTTGAGCATGATGGCAGTGCCATGCGCATCATCCGCGCAGACATAAGTAACCTTATGACCTTGTGCCTTCATCGCCCGCACCCAAATATCGGTTTGGATATACTCTACAAGATGCCCCAAATGAATGTCGCCATTGGCGTAGGGCAGGGCACTGGTTACTAAAATCTCACGCACTTTCATCACCTATATCAAAGTATGAACCGATTAATTATCAAGCGTCTCAATCCGCTATGCCATCTATGTATGGCTAGCTATTGGTAGACGCGCTGTTGTTATCTGTATAGCGTTATGCTATAAAAGTTAAAAATTGTGCCTATAATACCGTAATTCTGCCAAATATGTGACGTTGGTTAGTAATTAACTCTATACTGAGTATACTTATACATCATATTTATTAATAAATACCGTCAACAAATAACCATAACTTTTTATTGTATGGTCTATAACTTTGTTCATTGAATAATAAGCAAAAATTAACCTGCAATCGTTTGATAAATGGTTTATATTAAGTGAACGCCAAATCCAACGGATGGATGTCAGCCTGCGCTATACATTATTTTTAGTCCTCCTGTTAAATCAGAGGCTAATCATAACGTCTATTAAGTTATTGCTAGTCTAAGACGATTCAATCTCAGTCAATTGTAACTGTCTTGATTGTAACCGTTTTATCGATACCAACGCCTGACCCCTCGCACCTATTACAATCGCACGATTTATTTATCATCTATTGATGACCTATAAGAAACATTATATCTAAAAAATTATACTCAAAATACACTCTAAGCACATTCAAATATTTATCACATATTCTAAAGAATAGCGGCACTTAACCGCCTGCTTTTTATTCAAAGCCGCGCAATAAGAAGGATGTCTTTTGCGTGTTAACCCTTGGTATAGCGTCAAAACCCAACAATGATGGCACAAGTCAACTGCCTGCCATAACCTTTGCGTATGACTACTATCACCACACTTACCCATAATAAGGACAATATATGGCGACCCAAATACAACAAGATTTAACAGGCAAGGTAGCCTTAATTACTGGCGCAGCAGCAGGTATCGGACGTGATATCGCAGAAACGTATGCTAAAGCTGGCGCCGCTATTGGTGTTGCAGATATCAATGTTGCAGGCGCGCAAGAAACCGTTGATATCATCACCAAAGCAGGCGGTAAAGCCATTGTGATTGATATGGATGTTCGTTTAGAAGATGCCGTTAATAATGGCGTTAAACAGCTTGTCGATACATTTGGTGGCATTGATATTTTGGTCTCTAACGCTGGTATTCAGCTCATTGACCCGATTACTAAAATGACCTTTGAGAACTGGAAAAATCTATTAGCAACGCATTTAGATGGTGGCTTTTTGACCACTAAAGCGGCTGTAGAATATATGTATAAAGACAATAAGGGCGGCACAATTATTTATATCGGCTCCATCCATGCTCATGATGCGTCACTATTTAAAGCTCCATATATTACAGCAAAGCATGGTTTACTTGGCTTATGTCGTGCAGTGGCTAAAGAAGGTGCGCCATATAACGTACGCTCGCATATGATTTCTCCAGGCTTTGTGAAAACAGCCATGGTTAATGACCAAATTCCGCTACAAGCGAAAGAAAAAGGCATTAGTGAAGAAGCGGTCGTCAATGATATCTTGCTTGCTAATACGCTAAATAAAGAGTTTACGACCATTGAAGATGTGTCACAAACCGCATTATTTTTAGCAGCATTCCCAACCAACGTCTTTACCGGTCAGTCTATTAACGCCAGCCATGGTTGGTGCATGAGATAGTTGCCATTTTTAAAATAAGTGGTTTTAAGTGCCATTTTTTATAAAACAACCATCATAAAAAATAAAAATAAGTGTGAAATCACCACAAGGTCGGTATTACTGGCGTTGTGGTTTTTTTATAGGTTTAATTCGGCTACACTGTATCGATGGCTAGACAGAAAGATTCTATTCCATCTGTTTAATCATAAATATCATCATCGTCGTTTATGGCAGCTACCATTAATGAGCATATTATTAATACCATAATAATAAAAATTTTTAAATCAACCGTTTAACGTTATAAAAAGAGAAAGTTAAACTTCAATCCATTCTAATTTGAGCCAATGATATTGGCTCTTTTTTTATGGTTCGCGGCACGGTTTTAGTATAGTACGGAGTAAAAAAGAATGAGTAATAAAGCCCTCGCGTTGAGGTTAAGCAACGCCATAGAGCAGCAGCAGTTTGATGAAGCATTCATTCAGGTTAAAACCCTACGCCCTATTGATATTGCTGACGTGTTAGCGTTAATTAAGCCTGCGCTTGCTTGGCAGTTGCTAGAGCGTTTGCCTAATCGTTCAACGGTTTTTTCTTATGTAAACACCGATATTCAGGTGGCATTAGCACAGGAGTTTCCAAGGGATAGTATGGCAAGATTAGTGGGCGAGATGCCTGCTGATGAACGCGCTGACTTATATAAATGTTTAAACCAAGACCAACGTGATACTTTACTGCCAGCACTTGCTCAAGCAAAGCGTGAAGATATTCGTAGGCTGGCAGCTTATGAAGAAGGTACGGCTGGCGCGTTGATGACATCAGACTATGCGACTTTAGGTATCCAAATGGATGTCACTGAAGCTTTGGCGGCTTTAAGACTGGAAGCGCCTGATGCGGAAACCATTTATCATGCCTATGTGATTGATGAACAGCGCAAGTTGCTTGGGGTTGTATCGCTAAGGACATTAATTTTAGCAGCGCCAGAGCAATTAATTCGCGATATTATGGTCAGCGCTATAGTCTCATCTAATGTGAATGAAGACCAAGAAGACGTGGCTAAAATGGTGGCGCGTTATGATTTGATTGCATTACCAGTTATTGATGATGGTGGCGCATTAGTGGGTATTGTCACTCACGATGATGCGATGGATGTCGCTAGTGATGAAGCCACCGATGACTTCCACAAGTCGGGCGGGGTGTCCACTATGGTGGGTAGACTTAAAGACGTCAGTATTGGGGTTTTATATCGTAAGCGCGTGTTCTGGCTGGTTTTTTTGGTATTCGGTAATCTGTTTTCTGGGTTGGGTATTGCGCACTTTGAAGATGTCATTGCTGCTAATTTAGTATTGGTATTTTTCTTACCACTCTTAGTGGATAGTGGTGGTAATGCCGGTTCACAGTCCGCTACCTTGATGGTGCGCGCTTTAGCAACGGGTGATGTGGTGATGCGTGACTGGTTTTCACTACTGAGCCGAGAAGCGATGGTGGCGCTGTTATTGGGTGGCACGATGGCAGTCGCCATCTCCATTATTGGTTATATTCGTGGTGATGAAGTGGTGTCTTTGGTGTTGGCACTCAGTATGATGTGCGTGGTGATGATTGGTTGTGTGATTGGCATGAGCCTGCCGTTTGTGCTTAATAAAATGGGTTTTGATCCTGCAACTGCTAGTGCGCCTTTAATAACGTCAGTATGTGATGCCTCAGGCGTGGTTATTTATCTGTTTATTGCTTCCAAGTTTTTAGTGGTATAAATGCATTATTAGAAAATGAGACCTACTGGCGTTGTGGTTTTTTTATAGGTTTAATTCGGCTACACTGGTATGATTACTTATGTGATTAATAGTATCGTTTATTGATTAATAATATCCGTTCTCCTCATTTGACCTATTTATAGTCATAGCCAATATACTCATATCGACAGCGAAGGTAACTATGTTTAACTTCATCAAAAAAATATCATCCTCAAAATCTGAAACCCCGCAACAGCAAGCCGCGCTTGATAGCGCCATTGATAAAGTGCTATCGAGCTATCAAGTGGATAAGATGAGCATTGCCACCATGGTAACTGGGCTTAAGCGTGATGGCGATGAGCTGACGCTTGATTTGCGTTTACCGGTCGGCTGCGACCCTGAAATTATCCAGCAAGAGCTTGGGTCACTGCTACATATGCATGGTATCAAAGCCATTCACATGAATGTACGACTGCCAGCACCGGCTAAAGGCGCAGAATCAACCTTGCCTAAACAGATGCCAAAAACCACCGATGCAATGAGTCATAAGCCAACAGTAGCCACAAAGCCGAAAACAGAAGCAGAACCACCGATTACTAAAGCGGCTCCTACACAAGCATCATTGTCTCCACATCCGCATATTCGCCATATTATTGTGGTGGCATCGGGTAAAGGTGGCGTTGGCAAATCAACCACGACCGTTAATATTGCCTTGGCGTTACAAAAGCTTGGTAACCGGGTTGGTGTACTTGATGCGGATATTTATGGACCCAGTATGCCCGCAATGCTAGGTGTTGCTAATGTGAAACCCGAGCTAGAAAACGAGCAATTCGTTCCCATCGATGCGCATGGTTTAGCAATGCTGTCTATTGGCAGCTTACTTGAGGGCGATAGTGTTCCTGTTGCATGGCGCGGACCAAAAGCCACGGGTGCGTTGATGCAGTTGTATAACCAAACCAACTGGCCGCAGCTTGACTATTTAGTCATTGATATGCCACCAGGTACCGGTGATATTCAGTTGACACTGGCGCAGCGTATTCCGGTGACTGGTGCTGTTATTGTTACCACGCCGCAGCATATTGCTTTACTCGATGCCCAAAAAGGTATCGAGATGTTTAATAAAACCCATATTCCAGTTTTGGGTGTGGTAGAAAATATGGCGCTACACACTTGTAGTAACTGTCAGCATACCGAAGCCATTTTTGGTGAAGGTGGTGGTGAACGTATTGCTGAGCAGTACCGTGTGCCATTATTAGGACAGCTGCCGCTCGCCAGCGGTATTCGCGCTCAGGTAGATAAAGGTGAGCCAAGTGTGTTGGTTAATGATGAATTTGCGCCGTACTATATAAGCATTGCCAAAAACATCGAAGTCAATATTGAGAAATTCGCTAAGCCTGTCGATGATAAGCGGATTTTTTAAGCCATAAAAAATCATCCTTGTGATTTGTTCGCTTTAAACCGTCGCGACGCTATAAATTTTAGCGACAATTCCGTATAATCATCGCTATTTACCCTTTGCTAAGGAAGAACAATGTCTATCAAATCTGACCGCTGGATACGTCAGCAAGCCGAAGAACATGGCATGATTGAGCCATTTGAAGCCGGTCAAGTACGCTTTAATGATAAAGGTGAGCGTCTGGTCAGCTATGGTACGTCAAGCTATGGTTACGATGTGCGCTGCGCCCCTGAGTTCAAAGTCTTTACCAATGTCCATTCCGTGGTGGTTGACCCTAAAAACTTCGATGAAAGAAGTTTTATTGATATCGTTGGTGATGAATGTATTATCCCGCCGAATTCCTTCGCTCTAGCACGCACGGTTGAGTATTTCCGCATTCCACGTGATGTATTGACTATCTGTTTAGGTAAATCAACATATGCGCGCTGCGGTATTATCGTCAACGTCACCCCGCTTGAGCCTGAGTGGGAAGGGCATGTGACCTTGGAATTTAGTAATACCACTAACTTACCAGCACGTATTTACGCCGGTGAAGGCGTGGCACAAATGCTGTTTTTCCAAAGTGATGCTGACGATGTCTGTGAGACCAGCTACAAAGATCGTGGCGGTAAGTACCAAGGTCAAACCGGTGTGACCCTGCCAAAAACTTAATAACAACTAAGTTTTAAATGCAAAAAAGCTGAGTGTATCAAATACACTCAGCTTTTTTTATGCTTATAGCAGTGCTTATTATTTTAGAACTTTTAGCCCAGCTTTATTGTCACGCTTAGGCTTAGGAGCATCTGGCGTATTATTTTCTATAGATGATATAGTCGAATCCTTTTCAGGCTGATAATTATCGTACTCATCAGGATCAAAGAACATTCCTTGCTGATTCTCTTTGGCATAAATACCCAGCACTGCAATAAGTGGTACCCAAATTTCTTGCGATACACCACCAAAACGCGCACTAAAATGAATATAGTCGTTTTCCATACTCATATTACCCGTAGCACGGCTGGCAATATTAAGCACAATACGTCCGTCTTGTACGTGTTCAGTTGGTATTTGCACATTTTTAGCAGTGGCATCGACCATTAGATAAGGCGTGAGCGCGTTATCCTCTATCCATTGATAAAGCGCGCGCACCATATATGGGCGGGTCGGTGAGATAGAAGTGAGGGTATCGCTCATGGTCTGGTTTCCTATATTGATGTGATGGCATGTTTGTTGAATTATTTATCGCTTAGATTATGGATATCAATAACAAATTAAAATAATGATAAAGGATACTAATGATAAATAGGAGCCTAATTTTATTTTTCATGACCTAACTAAAGTCTGAGAAAATAGAATCTGAGAATCTTAATTAACGAATACTGGCTTGAAAGCTTTTACGTTCAAATATTCGAGTTTGGTAGTCGAGCAGTGGACGGCTGATAGCAGGTGGTAAGACAATACCCATCTCATCTAAGCGCCATAATAGCGGTGCGAGCAGCACATCACACCAGCCAAAATCATCCGCCATAAAATACGATTTATGCGCAAATAGAGGCGATAAGGTAACCAAAGAATCAGCCAGCTGTTTCCTAGCAACTGCTGCCTGCGCCTTATTAAAACTGTCTGGATGCATCAATAATCGTTTACCAAGTACCAACCAGTCGTGCTGAATTCGCCATGCTAATTGCCGAAACTGTGCACGCTCTTGTGGCGTATCAGGCAGCAGTTTACTAGTGTGATAGCGTTCTTCAAGGTATTCAAAGATAACATTAATTTCATACAGTGCAATTTCACGTTGTTGTAAAACGGGTAAAGTATGATAGGGGTTGAGCTCGGTTAAATCTTCAGGACGCTCTGAATGCAAGCGTGACAAATAATAAGCCAGCTTCTTTTCTTCAAGTAATAGGCGCACTACATGACTATCGTAGCCGTCATCAGCGTATAAAATCAGCTGACTACTTGGAATGTCATTCGCATCAATCATGAAAGCCTATTATTATTAGTTAAGGGTGTTATCGTAAACAAAGCACGACCGTTTATCAAGATACTAAGCGTAAAGTCCGTCTAGTATCGACTGAATATGAGCAAATAAAAAGCACTACCGAAGTAGTGCTCAATATAACATCTAAATTATTAGTCTTTTATTATCAATTTACTTAACGTCTTTCCAAAACTCTTTGTTAAGTAAATAAACAGGTATGAGTAATACTAATAAGAATAAAATCACAAAGAAACCGATCACTTGGCGATCATGACGAACAGGCTCTGCCATCCACGCCATATAGTTGACCAAATCACCTACTTTGCCTTCAAATTCTTCTTTACTCACGTTTTCTTGCAGATTGTGCAGCACATGAGGCATCGCTGCATTGGCAAGCACTAAGTTATTAGCCCCCCAAGGACGGCTTGGATCCTCATAAAACGATAATAAATAGGTATATACCCAATCATCACCGCGCAATCTGGTTTCAAGCGATAAGTCTGGAGGCGCTGCGCCAAACCATGCCGCTTGAATTTCAGGGTCAATTTCAGCATTGATTTGATCACCGATTTGATCGGTGGTGACCATCAAGTACTTTTCGACCAACTCAGGTGGTATTTCTAAGTCTTTAGCAATGCGTGAATGACGAACGTACTTTGCTGAATGACAACCCGCGCAGTAGTTCATAAACATCTTCGCACCGTTCTGTAGCGAACCCTTATTGGTAAAATCAATAGGCGCTGTGCTACAAGCTAAATGCTCTACAACACCGTCAGCGTTGGTGAACGTCCCGCAACCGCCTTCCGCCATAGCGGTACCAGCAGTCAAAGTTAATGCCGCGCCTAAGCCTAAACCAGTTAGGTATTTTGTTAGCGTGTTCATTAGTGACCTCCAGTAACGCGTTCAGGTGGCTGTTTACACTTCTCAATAGCCGTATAAATCGGCATCAATAAGAAAAACAAGAAATACAGGACGGTAAATATACGCGCCGCTATAGTTGCTGCTGGCGTCGTTGGCGTCGCGCCTAAGTAACCCAAGGCGACAAAGCTAATAGCAAATACAGTCAAAGCAATTTTCGATAATATACCTTTGTAGCGCATAGAGCGTACAGGCGATCTATCCAGCCATGGTATTAAGAACAATACCGCAATTGCAGCACCCATCGCGATCACACCACCAAGCTTATCAGGAACTGCTCGCAGAATGGCGTAGAACGGTGTGTAGTACCACACTGGTGCAATATGAGCAGGCGTTTTCAGTGAGTTTGCTGCTTCAAAGTTTGGTGGCTCAAGGAAGAAGCCGCCGCCTTCAGGGAAGAAAAATATCACTGCAAAGAAGCAAATAAAGAACACCACGATACCAACCATGTCATGCACAGTGTAGTAAGGATGGAACTCGATACCATCTAATGGCACACCGTTTTTATCTTTCAGCTTTTTAATGTCAATACCATCAGGATTGTTTGAACCCACATGATGCAATGCCACTAAATGCATAAAGACTAAGCCGACAAGTACTAAAGGAATCGCCACAACGTGTAGAGCAAAGAAGCGGTTTAGCGTGATACCTGAGATGATATAATCACCACGAACCCATTCAGCAAGACCATCACCAATCACTGGCAAAGCCGCAGGCAAGTTCAAGATAACCTGAGCGCCCCAGAATGACATGTTGCCCCACGGTAATAGATAACCGAAGAAACCTTCTGCCATTAGTGCCAAGTAGATACCCATACCGATAAGCCAAATCAGCTCACGCGGTTTTTGGTACGAACCGTAGAGCAAGGCTCTGAACATATGCAAATATACCACTACGAAGAACGCTGATGCGCCTGTCGAGTGCATATAGCGGATGAGCCAGCCACCTTTGACGTCACGCATGATGTATTCAACAGACGCAAATGCCCCTTCGGCACTTGGGTTGTACATCATTGTCAGCCAAATTCCGGTTACTAATTGGTTAACCAATACCACCATTGATAACACGCCAAAGAAGTACCAAAAGTTAAAGTTCTTTGGTGCATAGTATTTGGACATGTGATATTCATAGGTTTCAGTCGCCGGAAAACGCGCGTCCACCCAATGCATCAATTTTTTACCCATACTCATATTAAGCCTCCCCAACCGTCAAGATAGTACCATCCATACTATAGTCTGGAATGGGTAAGTTAAGCGGTGCAGGAACGCCACTAAAAACGCGACCTGCTAAGTCATACTTAGACCCGTGGCATGGGCAGAAAAAGCCACCATACCAGTTATTACCACCTAAATCGGCGGCGCCAACATCAGGACGATAATTTGGTGCACAGCCTAAATGCGTACACACGCCTTCAACCACTAAAATACTTGGTTCTAAAGAGCGAGTAGGATTGGTACAGTATTCAGGTTGCAGCGATTCGGCAGAATCAGGATCAGACAGCAGTGGTTTCACTGACTCTAAACTCTTCAGCATATCTTCTGTGCGTTTTACCACATAGATAGGTTTACCGCGATATTTGACGACAATCATTTGTCCATCTTCAATAGAACCGATATCTTGCGTAACTGCCGCACCAGCAGCTTCTGCTTTGGCACTTGGATACCAAGAGCGCACAAAAGGTGTCGCCACAGCGGCCACTCCAACTGCTCCAATCGCGGCAGTTGAGGCAATCAGAACTCTACGACGTTGTACATTAACGCCTTCGGCATGGCTCATTAATACTTCCTCCAGGTGAATGAAATGGGATTATCCCACACTGGGTTTGTGGCTTAGAAATTTACAATATCAATTACCAGCCACGTTAGCTGTGCCTAATTTTGCTAATTGTTGCTATTCTAAGCTATTTTGGTCATAAAATAAATTATAGTGTTAAAAATAAAACAATCCTGACAAGGCATTTTATGCCATTGAATAGGCAAAAATACCCGCAGTCGCCTTCTGATGTAGGTTTCACAGCAAGGTCTATACTATCAAGAATAGTGTAACAATTACCTTAGAATTGATAAGGTATTAAACAATAGGGAATGATACTTGAAATGAAGACAATGTTCACTAACTTTCAGTACATTTCCCCTACACAAGCAAGCAAAAGCCACTAATTACCATTATGAATTACACAATGATGATTGTGGCTATGTCTTTATTCTATAAATAAAAATTATTTTAAGTTAGAACGGTTAAACAAGAGATTCTAATTGAGGCAGTTAGCCTTCAAGCGTATCCCAACGTTCAAGCTTATGCATCATCTCGTCTTCTATAGTCAATAGACGCTCGCTTGCTACCGTTGCCGCATCAAAGTCTTTAATGAACCATGAACCATCAGCGAGCTTCTCTTGTAGCTCAGCTTGCTCAGCTTCTAAAGCCGCAATCTCTTTTGGTAAATTATCAAGTTCGCGCTGGTCATTGAAGTTCAGCTTTTTGGATGCGGTTGATACTTTTTGGGCAGTAGAGGCAGGTTTGCTGGTTTTATTATTAGCCGCGCCATTATTAGATTTAACCGCGTTAGCCGCTTCCGCACGGTTTTTTTGTACTAAATACTCTTGGTAGCCGCCAACATATTCGCTAACAGTGCCTTTACCTTCTTCATCAGTATCAAATACCCAAGTCGAGGTAACGACGTTATCCATAAATGAGCGGTCATGGCTAATCAATAGAATCGTACCGCCAAAGCTTGCAACCGACTCTTCTAGTAGCTCAAGGGTTGCCATATCCAAGTCATTGGTTGGCTCATCGAGCACTAAAATATTGGCAGGTTTTAACAACTGTTTTGCCAACAATACGCGGTTACGCTCGCCACCTGATAGGGCTTTGACTGGCGTACGTGCACGCTCTGGGGCAAATAAGAAGTCTTGCAAATAGCTCATAATGTGCGTCTTACGACCACCAACTTCAACAAAGTCTGAACCTTCTGAGACGTTTTGTGCCACACTAGCTTCAAGATCTAACTGGTCGCGTAACTGGTCAAAAAATGCAATTTTTAAATTAGTGCCGAGCTCAACGCTGCCAGTTTTGATTACGTCATCGTCAGACATATCAAGTAGCGCTTTAATGAGCGTTGTTTTACCCGCACCATTAGGACCAACGATACCAATTTTGTCGCCACGCATGATGGTGGTGCTAAAATTATCGACCAATACATGGTCGTCATACTGTAGGTGTAGGTTTTTAACTTTACAAACCAGTTTGCCGCTTTTCTCGCCTTGACCCATAGTAATATTGACATTACCGACTTGTTCACGGCGGTCGCTACGCTCTTCACGCAAGGCTTTTAATTCACGAACACGACCTTCATTACGGGTACGACGCGCTTTAATACCTTGGCGAATCCAAACTTCTTCTTGTGCTAACTTTTTATCAAAGTTGGCATTGTTCTTTTCTTCAGCCAATAACTGTAGCTCTTTTAACTCTTGATAGCGGGCATAGCCACCTTCACCTTGCGTCACGTCATAGCTGGTCAATTGACCACGGTCAAGCTCAATGATACGAGTCGATAATTTATTAACGAATGCTCTATCATGGGTGACAAACAATAAAGTCAGACCTTGCCAATCTAATAAGAAGCGCTCAAGCCACTCAATGCTATCAACGTCCAAATGGTTGGTTGGTTCGTCAAGCAGTAGTACATCAGGTTTGGTAACCAAAGAGCGCGCTAATAAAACACGACGTTTACGACCACCTGATAATGATGATAAATCGTCTTCTGGATCTAGACCCATCGTCGTGATAAGGCGGGTCGCTTCGCGTTCTAAATCCCAACCATGTACCGCATCGATATCATGCTGCAAGTCTGCCATACGCTCGCAGGCGTCCATATCACCATTCGCGCATAAGTCAGTTTGCGCATTATAGTTAATCAACAGCTCGGCAGTGCGTTTGCTGCCACCCATAACGATATCTAAAATTCTACCGCTAGTCTCGGGCACATCCTGCTCAAGCATCGCCACGCGTACGCTATTATTAATGATAACTTCGCCGCTATCAGGCAGTAAAGTGCCATTAATCAGTTTAAATAAAGTAGATTTGCCTTCGCCATTACGACCAATCAAACACACGCGCTCGCCAGCTTCAATGCTGAAATCAATGCCATCAAGAACAGGAGCCACGCCGAAAGCGAGATGAATATCTTTTAAATGTATCAGTGCCATAGGTTATCTTAAGCTTATATATAGAGGTAAAAGTGGTGATAAGATTATTATCATATAAATGGTGTCGCTAGATTGTTAGCAGTATAACATGCTGCTACCTGACTTTAGCGTGAGCACAAATTTTTTATCACTATGATTTTATTGAAAGGATATTCATAATGTCTGGGTAGGGCACTAGTGACAATGACCTTCATTTAAAGAAGTCACCTCAACGCCTGAATGATAAGACTAATGATACTGGAATATAAATGAAAGAATTGCAAGATAGCAGCGTACCTCAAAAAGAGAGCTTATTGGTTCAAGATGAGCTACAAGCGCAAATGATTGAGCTACAAATGAATATGGCTCATTTAGAGCTCACCGTTGAGCGCCTTGATACGGTCATCACTCAACAAGATAAGCATATTCGCAATCTCCAGCGACAGCTACAGCTGGTTTATAAACAAGTAGAAAGCCAAAGTACAGACGATGGCATTGCGCCTTTTGATGTGATAGCAGATAGACCACCACATTATTAGTTCAATATTAACAACTCAATACTAAATATACTTCTTAACTGTCAGGCTGTTTCAAGTTGCAATAACTATAAATTCCTTACCGTTACGAAAAGTTTATAAAAAATGTCATTTAGATATTAATAATAAAAAGTGATCCATAGAGGGTCACTTTTTTTATCTAAAGAACATTCATATTTTTTTCCAAGACTTTTATAGAAACAGTTTGTAAATACTATTTGTACTGAACAGTCATATTCAAGAAATATAGCACTTTCATTGTTGTTTTATTGTGAGATAGTCATTACTATCTAGATTAGGACGCCGTTTAGCTGGTTTATATGAATAATTTTGTAGCCACCTATTAATGGTATAGCGGTACATAATAAGGATGTTTGGAGAAACATAATGCGCCCAACTTTTCAATTAAAACCTCTCGTACTAGCCGCTGCTGCGTTGTCTGTCGTCAGTGTGACTCATGCTGCAGGGCTTGATCGTTCAGGTCAAGATATCACTGCATTTTTGCAAGATGGCGTATATGCTGAGGCAGTCTATACCTATATTGATGCTGACGTTAGTGGGTATGATAGCGCTAACAATGTGCCTACTAGCAATGGCTATGTTAAAGGCAACAAAATCGGAGATATCGCTGAATCTTATGATTTTTTCCGTTATGGTGTAAAAGCTGATATCGACGATACCTTTAGTGTGGGTATCTTGTATGATGAGCCTTTTGGTGCAGCAGCTGACTATAGTGGTAATAACAATTTTGTCGCCAATGGAAATATTGACAACTCTATCAGTGGTATCACTAATGGCGCATTCAATAGCCAATTAGCGATTGGTAGTGAGATTAATAGATTAAAAGGTGTTGCAGGTGATGCCACTAAAACGCCACAAGAAAGAGCTACTGCCGGCGCTCAAGCAACAGCGCTTGGTACTAATTTAGCAATTGCAAGAGCAGAAGCAACCAAAAAAGGCGAAGGTACCAACGTTGAAGTGCGTACTGAAAATATCACCGCTATTCTTGGTGCAAAACTTGGACAGAATAAAAACTTCCAAGTCTATGGTGGTCCAGTCGCTCAGCGCGTACAAGCAGATGTGAAGCTACGTGGTTTGGCTTATGGTCCTGCGACTGGTTATACCGCGCATATTAGTCCTGACCAAGACTATGGCTGGCTCGCTGGCGTCTCTTATAGTAAGCCAGAAATTGCTTTAAAAGCGGCATTGACCTATCGCTCTGAGATTGAACACAATGCGAAAATTTCTGAAAACTATCCGATAGTGGGTATTGGCGCTGTTGGACGTCTTCCATCAGGGGCTTCCCAAGAACAAATAGCTGCCGCCGCCGCTACTGCAAATAGAAGTAGTATGTTTGAGTTATCTACCCCAAAATCTGTCAACTTTGATTTTCAAACAGGTATTAATCCTACTACACTGGCAACCGCAAAAGTACGTTGGGTACCATGGAGTGATTTTGAGATCGTACCGCCACTATATAATGAGGTTAGCAAAGGCTCGTATGGTCCAGATGGTTTAGCACTGGTTGGCTATAGTGATGACCAGTGGCAGGTAGAGCTTGGTATGGCGAAGCGTCTATCACCAGCACTGGCATTAAGTGGCACGGTCGGTTGGGATAGCGGTGCAGGTGACCCAGTAACGTCCTTAGGTCCAATTGAGGGTTATTACAGCGTTGGTCTTGGCGCAAAGTATAATGTCACTGAAAACTGGGCAGTATCAGCCGGTGGTAAATACCTATGGTTCGGTGATGCTAAAGGTCAATTACCAACTAAGAAAATCGTTGGTGACTTCCAAGACAACGATGGTTATATACTTGGTGTGAAGCTTTCTTACCAATCCAAACAGAACTTTAACTAGAATGTAATAGTGATAACCTAATATAAAAAAGCGATCCGTAATGGGTCGCTTTTTTATATTAGGATTTGAATCTTTAAATATTGAATATTTAAGTCTTTATATTTAAGATAATAACAGCCAAAAAAAGCCCCGCTACTATAAAAGTAACGAGGCTTTTTGATGATTTACGTAAGCTTAACTGTAGTTATTTACCTAAATGCGATTCCATTTCTGCAAACTTCGCTGTTACAGAAGCTTCTGGTCCGCCAGTCATCATACTTACCGCAAAGATGGCAATAGTACTTAGGACAAAGCCAGGGACAATCGCGTATAACCAGTCATTAAGTGGCATACCATTGTGCTCAAAGCCGCCATATACCCATAAGATTACGGTCAACGCACCCACCACCATACCAGCCACCGCGCCGTTACGGTTCATACGACGCCACGTCAAGCTAAATACCACTAACGGTGCAAACGCAGCACCAAAACCTGCCCAAGCATGTGATACCAGACTTAATACTGAACTCTCTGGGTTAGATGCTAGCATAATCGATACCACAGCAACCAATACGACCGAAATACGACCAACCATTACTTGGCGAGATTCTGATGCTTCTCTATCAAAAAATAGCTTATAGACATCTTTGGTCAAGGAGCTTGATACCACCAAGAGTTGTGATGAAATTGTACTCATAATAGCTGCTAAAATGGCTGCTAATAAGAAGCCTGAAACTAATGGCGTGAATAAAAACTGCGTAAAGACTAAAAAGATAGTTTCTGGATCTTCTAGCGTCATTGCAGTTTTTTGTACATAAGCGCGACCCGCAAAACCAGTGGCTAAAGCGCCTATTAAACTGACAATCATCCAACTCATACCGATATTACGCGCGGTTGGAATGTCTTTGACCGACCGAATCGCCATAAAACGTACGATAATATGTGGCTGACCAAAGTAGCCTAAGCCCCATGCTAGCAACGAAATAATACCAATAATGGTCATGCCACTGGTAATATTTAATAAATTTGGGTCAATATTTCTCACCGCTTCAGTGGTTGCTGATACACCGCCAAGGTCGGTAAATGCCACCACAGGTACAATGACCATCGCAAATAACATGATGACACCTTGTACAAAATCGGTCATCGATACCGCTAAGAAGCCGCCAAATAGGGTATAGGCAACCACGACTCCGGCGGTAACCCACAGACCAGTGCTGTAAGATAAATTGAGTGAGCTTTCAAAAAGTTTACCACCACCGACTAAGCTGGCTGCGGTATAAACTGTAAAGAATAAAATAATCACTAAGGCTGAGATAACGCGTAGCATATGCGATTTATCTTCAAAGCGGTTGGCAAAATAATCGGGAAGAGTAATCGCATTATCCGCAATTTCGGTATAAACCCGCAATCTTGGTGCGACAATTATGTAATTTAAAAAAGCGCCAGTCGTTAAACCAAGCGCAATCCAGATACTTACCACGCCGTCCGCGTACATGTAGCCCGGTAAACCAAGTAATAACCAACCAGACATATCCGACGCCCCAGCAGATAATGCTGTGACGGCAGGACCTAGGTTACGACCACCGAGCATATAACCTTCTGAATCATTGGCTTGCTTGAAATAAGCATAAATCCCAATCCCAATCATGACTAAAAAATACGCGCCAAGGGATATCAGTACGCCACTAGAAACTCCGTTCATATTAACTGTCCTTAACCAAACTTGTTGGTGGTAATAATATTTAATGGTAAGACCGTAAGCTTAAAAGAGGCTATCTAAATACAATATCTAAAGACAAAAAAAGCCATTAAGTAGGACATAATGGCTTCTTGTTGACAGTAAGTATTTGCTTTTAGGTTTTTACCTATAATGCTATTAATCAGTCTTTTTCAGTCGGTATCTTCAAAGCTATTCACAGCCTTTTTACCATCATACCTTACTCGAAACATTCAAAAAGTAACCTTCCGTGTGCTTGAAGTAACTAAAAGTAACTTATTATGCACTATATGTTATGACAGCAAATCAGTACACATTATAAAGCATGGCAAGTTTAATTGCGAATGGCTGCTATATGCTCTTACAGCTAACGCCTTATCTACTAAAGCCCCATAAATAAAGCGCTAACTTTTATTTACAATACCACCTCGTGGTTTAAGTCAATGGGCGTAAGGAGATTCAGCAACGCTGTCACACTATTAGAAGGCGTTAGCTTTGGGTTAATAACCACACCCAGATAGCGTTGCAGCTCGATATTATCTGCCATATCGATACGTTCTAAATCTTGACTAATCATGGTTTGCGGTAACACTGACCAGCCCAAACCGACAGATACCAACATACGAATAGACTCTAGTGGATTGGTGCTCATGGTGGCATAAGGTTTTAGATTATGTTTGGCAAATTCCGCTAAGGTAATTTGACTGGTAAAGGTATTAGCAGACGGCAAAATAGCAGGATAACGCGCCAATTGTTCTAATGTCACATTGGTCTTTTGTGCCAATGGTGACAAAGTACCCGTCATAAAATAGAGCGGATCTGACCATAAGGTATGATAAGTCAAACGCTTGTCATAAACGGGTGGCAGCGTCAAAAAGGCTAACGATAAATCACCATCTAGTACCGCTTTATGCGCCTCTTCTGAATCCACAAAATGTACTTCTAGCTGTACCGCAGGATAACTTTGAATAAAATGCTTTAATACCGGTGCTAAATGATGCAGCCCAATATGATGACTGGTACCAATCACCAGTTTGCCGGATATCGTTTTCTTAGAATGTTGCAAGTTAATTTTAAAATTTTCGTAATCATCTAGCCAGCGTTTTGCGTGCGGCAGCATTTCATTTGCTGCTTGAGTGGGAACAATACCACGCCCTACCGTATCAAATAAGGTGATTTTGAATTCATCTTCCAAATTTTTAATACGCTTACTCACCGCAGGCTGAGTAATAAAGAGCTTCTCTGCCGCTCCTGAGATACTGCCTATTTGCATAACGGTCACAAACGTTGTCAAATTAGTGGTATTCAATCCGGTGTCCTTAGCTATCAATTGAGCTATAAATAAAAGTTGGCTGACCTATTAATAAAGTCTTAGAAATAAAAGTTTGTGAATAGATAAAAATCATCAATTATTATTATAGGATTAGCCTGCTATAATCACAAGATAAAGAAGACTGTTTTTGACATTTTTATTGTGACCACTTTGTGATACTTTAATGTCCATTCAGAAAATGTCACATAATCTTCTGTCAGCCTACACAAGTTAAGATGATGCAAGTAACGGTAAGGCGCCACCGCTTAAAATTTTTGCTTATAAATAGATGAGCAAATAGAACTTTTAAGCCACTAGCAACCAATAAAGGATAGCAATATGAACGGTCAAACTTTATACGACAAACTTTGGAATGCTCACGAAGTCACCAAACGCGATGATGGTTCAAGCCTGATTTATATTGACCGTCATTTATTACATGAGGTGACTAGCCCGCAAGCGTTTGAAGGTCTAGAGCTGGCTAATAGAGCACCGTGGCGCCTGTCTGCTAATATTGCGAGTCCCGATCACAACGTACCCACCGTCACTAAAGAGCGGTTAGAGGGCGTGGCTGGTATTAAGGATAAAGTATCGCGTTTACAGGTGGTCACGTTAGATGACAACTGTGCGAAGTTTAATATTGCTGAATTTACCATTAATGATGCGCGTCAAGGTATTTTGCACGTTGTTGGTCCTGAACAGGGTTTGGTATTACCGGGTATGACGGTGGTGTGTGGCGATTCACATACGGCAACGCATGGTGCGCTTGGTTGCTTAGCTCATGGTATCGGTACGTCTGAAGTTGAGCACGTGCTTGCTACCCAGTGCTTGATTGCTAAAAAAATGAAAAATATGCAAATCCGTGTCAACGGTAAGCTTGGCACTGGTGTGACCTCAAAAGACGTTGTACTGGCTATCATTGCACAAATTGGCACGGCAGGTGGCACGGGTTATGCGATTGAGTTTGCAGGACAAGTGTTTGAAGACATGACCATGGAAGGGCGCATGACCGTCTGTAATATGGCGATTGAAGCGGGCGCACGCGTAGGCATGGTAGCGGTTGATGACACCACGATTGATTATGTAAAAGGTCGCCCATATGCCCCAACTGCTGAGCAATGGCAGCAAGCAGAAACATATTGGCGTACGTTGTATTCAGATGCTGATGCCGTATTTGACAGCATTATTGAAATTGACGGTAGTCAAATTGCCCCACAAGTGTCTTGGGGTACCTCTCCTGAGATGGTGGTAGATATCACTCAGTCTGTACCAACGCCTGACCAAGCCGCAGATGAGTCGCAGCAAGAAGGTTGGTTGCGCGCTTATACTTATATGGGTTTAGAAGCAGGGCAGAAAATTACTGATATTCAACTTGATCGCATCTTTATCGGTTCTTGTACCAACTCGCGTATCGAAGATTTACGTGATGCGGCAGCCGTGATTAAAGGTCGTAAAGTTGCCGATAATATTAAAGAAGCCATTGTGGTTGCAGGCTCAGGACAAGTAAAATTGCAAGCAGAAGCGGAAGGTTTGGATGTCTTATTTACTGATGCAGGCTTTGAATGGCGTGAGCCGGGTTGCTCAATGTGTTTGGCGATGAATGCGGATAAGCTTGAACCGCAGGAACACTGCGCCTCAACGTCTAACCGTAACTTTGAAGGTCGTCAGGGTAATGGCGGACGCACGCATTTGGTAAGTCCTGCGATGGCAGCCGCTGCCGCGTTGGCTGGACACTTTGTCGATGTGCGTACGTTTTAATCGTCGTACGCACGACATGATGTGCATAAATAACCCATTAACTGATTAACTAATTATTAACTGCATATCATGGTCTTCAATCGCTATTTATCTCTCAATAAGAAACATAATTTATAGGAAGTATTTATGCAAGCCTATCATGTCCAAACCGGCATCGTCTGCCCACTTGATCGCTCAAACATTGACACGGATCAAATCATCGCTAAACAGTTTTTAAAATCCATTAAACGTACGGGCTTTGGGGTCAATTTGTTTGATGATTGGCGTTATCTTGATGAAGGCTACCCTGGTCAAGACAACAGCACCCGCGTGATTAATCCAGACTTTATTTTAAATCAGCCTCGTTATCAAGGTGCGAATATTTTACTGGCACGCAAAAACTTTGGTTGTGGTTCTAGTCGTGAGCATGCGCCATGGGCTTTGTCAGAGTATGGCTTTCGTACCGTTATTGCGCCAAGCTTTGCTGATATCTTTTATAACAACTGTTTTAAAAATGGTATGTTGCCGATTGTGTTGGATGAAACCATCGTCGATAAGCTGATGCAGGCAACTTTTGCTACTGAAGGTTATGAGCTAACCGCTGATCTTGAACGCCAAGTCGTCATTACCCCAACGGGTGAAGAATATCCATTTGAAGTAGACACCTTTCGCAAGCATTGCTTATTAAATGGTCTCGATGATATCGGTTTAACCTTGCAGCATGGCGATGCTATAAAGGCTTATGAAGCACAGATGCTACAAAAGACACCTTGGATATTTAATGAGGTGCATGCTTAATTGTTATTGTAAAAACTACTACTGTAAGCATAGTTATTGTCAGCGCAGTGATGGGTATCGCGACCCATCTAGCCATTACGATAGTTATCAACATAAGTGTGAATAAAAGGCGACAGTCAGGCTTCTAGCGTTGAGTTATGACGACGAACTGGCTAAAATGAGTGGCAATATATAAGCAACATAAGCCACAATTAAGTTTATATGCTTTCTCACCTTTATAAGAATAGTAGCCGTCATTATGAATCAAAAACGTTATGCTATATTCACAAGCACCGTTGCCGCTGTCGGCTTATGCTCATTATTAGCGTTGTCTGGCTGTCAATCACTGAACGGCTATCAGCAGATAGAAAAAGTGGAAAGTGCTGACACGTGGGCAGGCAAAATAAATCCTGTAGCAGGTGAGGTGAATATCGCTTGCATAGGCACTTATCATTGCGAAATTACGCAAATTGATCAGACGCTCGTGATTGCTCCCGACTCACACAAACCTGTGAACGCAGCAATGCTGACGCAGATAGCGGGTACGAATGCAATAAATAATACCAAGCTCAATAAGGGAAAACAGTCGCAAACACAACCAGCACCATTATTAGCAGATATGACGCCATTACTAAATCAAAAATCGGTAAAAGTCGTGCCGTTATCAGCGTCTGGTATGAAGGGTTTGACCAATTACTATGCACGAGTAAAACCAGCCAAGCGCGAAGTGCATATTAATTTTTATCCCGAAAATAACGTCGACTATGTCGAGCGTTTTGCGCTGATTCATGAATTCACGCAGCCCGGTATTTATCATCTGCGTGCTTATCGGCAGAAATCACCCCAAGCAACAGGCAGTCTATTAGATACCGCCTCACCTGAGCCGTTATGCATTGACTTGCTACAAAACAGTAGCTTGGTAAGACGCTTCTGTAAGCAGTTAGATGCTAAACATCAGGGCGAGTTTGTAGAAACGCGTGTAACTAATAAGGTACCGGCTAAATTAGCTGGCAATAGTTCAACTAAGAGCTAACCAACTAAAGGCTAGTCAGTAATACGAGAGTTTTTGCATTTTTTATTATTTAATATCCAGTTATGATGGCGTTCTATCATTATATAGCACGTCTTATACCTCATTTATTTACAAGGATTAGTATGGCAACGATTTTAACATTAGCAGGCGACGGTATTGGTCCTGAGATTATGACCCAAGCAATTGACGTGCTACAGGCCGTCAATAAGAAGTTTGCGTTAGACTTAACACTTGAGTCTGGACTGATTGGTGGGGTTGCTTTTGATGCTACTGGTGAGCCATTGCCAGAAGAAACCTTGCAGCGCGCACGTGCAGCCGATGCAGTATTATTAGGTGCAGTGGGCGGTCCTAAATGGGATGCTATTGAACGCAGTAAACGTCCTGAACGTGGCTTATTAAAGATTCGTAGCGAGCTTGGCTTATTTGCTAATTTACGCGTTGCCAAGCTATATCCACAATTGGCGAATGCCTCAAGTATTAAACCTGAGATTATCAAAGGTTTAGACTTGCTTATCGTACGTGAGCTGACTGGCGGTATTTATTTTGGTGAGCCACGTGGTATTCGTACTTTAGAAAATGGTGAGCAGCAAGGCTACAATACGATGGTGTATAGCACCAGCGAAATTCAGCGTATTGGTAAAGTAGCCTTTGAGCTGGCACAAACCCGCGCAAAAGCATCAGGTAACCCTGCTAAAGTCTGTTCAGTAGATAAAGCCAACGTGTTAGAAGTGACCGAGCTTTGGAAACAGACCATGATTGCCATGCAAGAACAGGATTATAGCGATGTGAGCCTATCACATATGTATGCTGATAATGCCTGTATGCAGCTGATTCGTGATCCTAAGCAGTTTGATGTCATGGTCACTGGCAATTTATTTGGCGATATCTTATCGGATGAAGCCGCCATGCTGACTGGCTCTATTGGCATGTTGCCATCTGCAAGTCTTGATGAACAAGGTAAAGGTATGTATGAGCCTTGCCATGGTTCAGCGCCTGACATCGCAGGTCAAGACAAAGCCAATCCATTAGCAACGATTTTATCGGTCGCGATGATGCTGCGTTATACCTTTAAGCATGAAGAATCTGCACAAGCCATTGAACAAGCGGTAAGCGACGTACTTGATGATGGTTTGCGTACCCTTGATATTTTAGATAAGAGTGAAGCAGGTCTGATTCAAGTGGGTTGTAAGCAAATGGGCGAAGCTGTATTGGCTAAGTTGCAGTAAGCTTTTTTACATCAACCAAATTTTTTACCGTTAATCTTATTATATTAAAACCCATAAATTGCTCAGCAGTTTATGGGTTTTTTATGCTTATTCATCAACTTAGCTTATATTAATGACGTTCTTATAAAGATAAGGGTTATAAAGATAAAGATTTTAAAGATAAAGGTTATTAAAAAAGCTGCCGTCAATGCGTAAAGTAACGCAGTGACCGCATGAGTCAGTGCTTATTAACATAAAGCCATTACAGGCTTGGCGGTCTATATGGCATTATCCCTAAAATACTACGTGAAAAAACAACCTTAAAAAATAATAAAAATCATTTTAGGAGTTATCTGTGCCTCAATTAAGTAAAATAAGTACCGCTATCGGTATGGTAGGGCTGTCAACAGCGCTATTTATGAGCCCAAGTATAGCGGAGACGCCTGTTGATATGCTGGCTAGTGATATCGTAGCGATAGATGCTCAGCCAGTAACCACATCAGCAGAAACCCCAGCGGAGATGCTTAAAAATACAGAGACATTTTCAAATGCGGCATCGTTAAGTGCTGATACTGATAAAGTCGGTACTGATAAAGATAGTCAAGTTGCCGTCAGTATGGCAGATGCTGCAAGTCCAGTGACGAATGCAGAAGCCGATGAAAATATCAGCCTAGCGTCTAGAGTAGCGCCTAGTCCTGAGCAGCAACTGATGAACAGTCGCAAATCAGCGCGGTTGCTCAATAAATTTTTACCCGTCATTCCGTATCATACTACAAATTTGTCAGCAGTCGCGCAGCAAGTTAATACTGCCAGTTGGAAAAAGGACGAAAAAATAGATCGTGCTATCGGTACAAAACTGCAGGCTCTATTAAATTGGCAGCAGCATGGCATTGGCGCAGTTGATGGCTATTGGGGCAAGAATACGCTTAAAGCCATGCAAGCATTCCAAAAAGCGCAAGGGTTGAAGGTAACATCCTCTCTAGATGAGGCGACATGGCAAGCGTTAAATAAAAATACCATGCTCAGCTCCCAGCCAGTATTGGTCAATTACACCTTAACCGACAATGATGTCCATATCAAAACTGCCACGATACCCAGTACCGCGGTAGAAAAATCTAAGCTTGAAGGCATGTATTATGAGTCTGTCATTGAAGGGCTAGCAGAGAAGTTCCGGATGGATGAAAGTTATCTACGTTTTTTAAATCCTAAGGCGACTTTTGTAAGCGGCGAGTCCATTACCGTCTATAACCCGAGCCGAGCCAATGCAACTCCGGTCAGCCGCGTGGTAGCCGATAAAACCAGCCAAACATTATACGCCTACGATGACAATAATAAGTTGATTGCCAGCTATCCGACTACCGTAGGCAGTACGGCAACGCCATCACCGACTGGTAAACATACCATAAAAGTGAAAGTTCACGAGCCCAACTACACCTATACCAGTCCAGAAGGCAGCAAATACATTTTGCCACCCGGTCCTAATAACCCCGTTGGCTCAGTATGGATTGGGCTCAGTGAACCCTCTTATGGTATTCATGGCTCGCCGGATCCATCACGTATCAGTCGCCAAGCTTCTGCTGGCTGCGTCCGCTTAACCAATTGGGATGCCCTGACGTTATTAAGTACCATTAATGATGAAGCAAAGGTTGAGTTTATCTAAGTGCTCAACAAGTTAGGCAAAAATTGATCGCCAAATTTAAGTCAACGTACCTTTAATATAAGCTTTAGTTAACATTACCAAAGTTTGAAAACAAAAATACCGCTAATTATAAGCGGTATTTTTTATGTATCACAATTTTATATAGGGTAATAGAGTGGCAGAATCAGAGACGTATATGATTAATATTCATAATAATCTGACCGCTTTGACTCATTACTTTTATGCTAAATCGTTATCAAAAACGCGGAATATCGTCAGGCTCACTCTATAATATACAAAGTAGATGATA